>SXIK01000117.1 GCA_005772855.1 Planctomycetia bacterium
CCCTCGCTCCACCCTCGCTCCGCTCGGAGGCGAGCCGTCGTGGGGGAGGGTCCGCCTCCCCCACCAGCAGAAACGAGCAGCAGACTTGAGATGGTCCTCCTCTGCCCATTCGGAATGTCTCACGTGTGGGCGCGCGAGGTATATACGGGGGGTAATTATTCAAGCAGGCGGCCTCGAGTCGTTGATTCGCCGGTCACGCCCTTGCGGATGTTGATGGTGCGGCCATCACGGACGCCGGCATGAAACCCTTCGCCGCGGCTCACGCCGCTTGGCCCGCTTCCACGCTTCGTGGCGGGGTGCATGTAAGCATAGTAGTCCTTCAGCTGCTGGTCGCCGATCCAGATGAGGCCCTGCTCCTTCGAGAGCTGTTTCGATTGCTCAGCCAGTTTTCTCTCAAGACCGTGGAGCAGTCCCGCCCAGTATTGGAGTCGCGTTCCGCTCGCCGTGCCATGTTTCTTTCGGTGCGCTTTCCACAATGGATCGAGAAGCCCGAGCAAGTAGTGGTAGACATAATCGGCGATTTCGAGGTTCTCTGGAGTTCCCGACACATTCAGAATTCGTCCCCGCTGATTCTTGATGGGGTCATACGACCATGCGTAGACCACGAGCACAAAGAAGTGCTCCTGCAGAATGGTGGCAAGAGTGTGCTCGTACTCTTGAAATCGCCCCTGACACTTGCCCAGGAATCGTGTCCCGTATCGACGCGCTGGGCCCAGCTCCCTCAGGTCGAGGTTGTACTTGAGGAGATACTTCTGCGCCATGCGCATGGCATTGGTCGCCTCGTGCTCATTGGGGCTCCCTGCCAGAGCGAGTAGCTCCTTCACTCTTTGCAGCATCTTGTCCCGCTCGGAGGACGACTCCTCGATTCGCCCGAGTGACCCCAACGCAGCTCGGGCCTCGGGCTCAATCCGAAGCTTGTCGCAAGCTCGCGTCCAGGCTTCTCCGTGCGGTGGGCTGTCCGCTTTGAGGACTTCCGACGCATACTGGTGCGCCATCTCGTGGCGCAGCGTGTCGCAAACCTGATTCCAGGGATGACTCAGAATGTGATATTCGCTGATCGTGATGGTGCGCGCGTTCGGATTCCACTCGCCGAGCTTGCCCGCGCTCGAGCCGATCACAAAGACAGGAGCCTTCAGTTTCGAGTCGAGGTAGGCATAATTGAAGTAGTTGAAATGAAAGCGCAGGCTGTGGACCCACGCTACGTGCAGAGAGGGAGGCACAACGAAGTGCAACGAGTCAGTCATGAGTTAACTTCGGAGCGCAGAGGTGCAAAGAGATTTCTTGTCACTATCCTCAAAAATGTGGCGCGCGGAACATCCTGCAGCCTGAGGCTACTTGAGGAACTTTACAAAGGTGGCTTCCAGCTCGGCAACACGATCCTCCAAGGCGTGGACTCTCCGCTGGAGCTCGGTAATCGCGGGACTCGACACCGCACCGGAGACGTCCTGTGAGGCAGGGGCGATGTAAGCGGAGTTGCCGGGTGCGGGGTGCGGGACAGGTCTCGCAGCTTGAGCAAGAAGCGTTGGCGAGGCTTCCACCTCCGACGCATCCCGGCTGCCATGCTCCACGGGCGTTTCGGCGGCAGGGTAAAAGCAGTGCGCATACTTCACGCCTCGGGATCGCCCCTCCGGCCCCATGCGCCTGATGAGCGGATCAGGGCGGGTGAGCAGCCCCTCCAGGAACCGTTCCAGCTCCTCCGACGTCTCGACAGGGCGCATCCTGCTTGCGCGCTGGCGCAGCTCGCCCTCCGTTTGCGGTCCTCTCAAGAGGAGCTCGGCCAGAATCGCGACCTCCTTGGACTCGAGCGTGAGCACTTCGCCACAGCGGTGTTTCCAGCGATCGACTCGAGAGCCCGCCATCCGGACGAGGATCGAAAAGCCCTTCGCCTGAAGAGATTCCAGGGTGTCAAGAGCCTTCTCCTCGTCGATGTAGGAGATCGGTTCGCGGCAGCTTTTCTGGTTGGCGCCGACCACGACCGCATTCAAGCTCAACGGGTACTGCTCGGGCGTCGTGTAACCCTTCTCGATCAGCGTCCCGAGGACGCGGCGCTCGTTGAAGTTCAGTTGGACCGGCATTCGTTTCGCCTCCGGATCTCAGGACAGAAAGAGGAGCATGGCCGTGAAGAAAAGTGGGATCAAGACCACGATGGAGTAAACCATGTAACCGAAGAAGCTTGGCATCTTGACCCCCGCCTGTTCGGCAATCGTCTTCACCATGAAGTTAGGGCCATTTCCAATGTAGGTGTTGGCTCCCATGAAGACTGAGCCCATGGATACGGCAAGAAGAAGCTGGGTCAAGATCAGGCCGTCCTTCACCTTCACGACATCCACCGCCTGTTGGCCGAGGCTCGCCGTGAGAGCCTTGGCCGTCTCGAAGAAGACGACGTAGGTCGGCGCGTTGTCGAGCACGCTCGAGAGGCTTCCCGAGGCCCAAAAGAAGGCCTGGGAGGTCTTGAGGCCGAGCTTGGGCCCCTCGCTTCTCAGGTATTCGACAGGCGCGCTCATGCAGATGAAAATCCCGATAAAGAGGCAGCCGACCTCAAGGATTGCCCCGAAGTTGAAGCCATTGCCTGCACGGATCTCCCTGTTCAAGGGAGTTGTGAACCAGGACAGGGCTGAAAGGAAGAGGAGCGTCCCCTCACGCAGGTAGGGAGGTGGGTTAATTCCCAGGCCGGGTAAAGGGCGACTCGGATCGATGACCGCGACGCAGCCAATCACGCCGAGGAGCCACAGGAAGTTGATACCGCCCTGAATCGCAAGCGGCCGAACCTGCTGGACGTCTTCAGCGATGTCTCGAGCCTCCTCGCTCCGGTAAGCGACCGTGTCCCAGATGAAGTAAATCACCAGCAGTGAACCGATCAGGAATAGCATCGGCCCAAGCAAGTGGAGCGTCCACCAAAACGGCACCCCCATGAGGTACCCCAGAAAGAGGGGCGGGTCACCCAGTGGTGTGAGCGAGCCGCCGATGTTGGACACCACGAAGATGAAAAAGACGATGGTGTGAACCTTGTGTTTCCGTTCGGCATTCGTCCGCAGGACGGGTCGGATCAGCAGCATGCTCGCGCCCGTTGTCCCAATAAAGCTGGCAAGCAGCCCGCCCAGCGCAAGAAACAGGACGTTCGTGCGAGGGGTCGCCTGGATATCCCCCTTGATGAGGATGCCACCGGAGATCGTGTACAGGCTGAAGAGTAGGACGATGAAGGGCACAAACTCATCCAGCACCGAATGTTGCAGCACGTGGAGCACAGCCGGTAGGCCCTTCAGGAGTTGCCCGTGTTCAGCGTGCGCTCCCTCTGGCCCCTGCGGGCTCTTGATCCCGTTGTGCATCGTTCCGTAGTAGACCAGCGTCAGCATTGCCAGAAGGAGCGAAACTGCCAGTTTGTTCGAGTTCTTCTCCCAGGCGTGCGCGAGCTTGTGAATTAGAGGGAAAATGGCGATCGCGAAAAGCAGCGCGATGAACGGGAAAAAACTCCAAACCGGAGGCGGGGCATAGAGGTCCATGGGCCCAGAGGATGCCCGGTCAAGGTGGTTGCTGCAAGGCCTCAGTACCGCACGCCATAAATGGGTGCCTGAGATCTCCTGGAGGCGCGCGGTACTCTTGAGGGGGTGTCCGATCGTGGCACTCCTTCGGCGGGCCGTGACACCCCCTCAAATCTCCACCTGAGGGGCTGCCCCCCCTCACACTCCCCTTGCCGATTACCGCCCAAGAGCTGCATTCTCAGGCCCTAACTTACGGTGGGCGGTACTCAGAATCTGAAGCACAGGCGCAAGCGATGTTGCTGAAACTGGGGCAGAGGTTTTCGGCTACTTTTCGCAAGCCCGATCTCCGACGGGGGGACAGGTTACAGCGGGACGCCGCCGAAGTGGACTGTGCATTTTCCGGAGGAGACGAGGGCCGCCAGCTCTGTTATCCTCATTCGTTTTCCTCGGTGGACTCCCCTGCCGAGCACTCTCAGGCCAAGAGCACAACCATGGAAGCTGGAATTGTAGGATTACCCAACGTCGGGAAGAGCACACTGTTCAACGCACTGACCGCTGCCGGAATTCCGAGCGCGAATTATCCATTCTGCACCATCGAGCCCAACATTGGTGTCGTACTCGTGCCTGACCCTCGCCTGGCGGTCATCAACCGCTTTATCAAGACCGACCGGATCGTGCCTGCCATGTTGCACTTGGTGGACATTGCCGGTCTGGTTCGAGGCGCCTCAAAGGGAGAAGGACTTGGAAACAAGTTTCTTTCCCACATCCGCAATGTCGACGCGGTGCTCCACGTCGTGAGGTGTTTTGAAGATCCGAACATCATTCACGTCGAGGGCACGGTCGACCCGATCCGTGACATAGAGACGATCGACACCGAGCTCATGCTTGCCGACCTGCAGGCTGTCGAGGGCGGCATGGACAAGGCACAGCGCGCCGCACGATCGGGGGACAAGGAAGGCAAGGTGCGTCTCGAGGTGCTGGAGAGATGCCAGCAGCTGCTTGCAGCCGGGAAACCGGTGCGAGGTCTTGAATTCTCAAACCCGGAGCATGAGAAGGTCTTCAAGTCGCTTCAGCTTCTCACGGCGAAGCGAGTCCTCTACGTGATGAATGTACCCGAGGATGACTTGCACGGTCTTGGTCCTCACGCACAGCGGGTCAGGGAACGGGCCGCCGCCGAACGTGGGATGACCGTTCCTGTCTGCGCCAGGCTGGAGAGTGAGATTGCTGAGCTTGAAGAAAAAGATCGAAAGGAGTTACTCGAGAGCGTCGGGCTTGAGGTGCCGGCACTTTCGGTGTTGGCTCGTGCTACCTACAAGCTTCTCGGGCTCCAGAGCTTCTATACGGCCGGCCCGACGGAGATCCGCGCCTGGACGATTCCCACTGGAGCGACCGCGCCCCAGGCCGCAGGAGTGATCCACAGTGACTTCGAGCGAGGCTTCATCCGTGCAGAGGTTTACAGCGTTGCGGACCTGGAGAAATACAAGACAGAGGCTGCCATTCGCGCCGCGGGTAAGCTGCGGATCGAGGGGAAAAGTTGCATCCTTGAGGATAGTGACATATGCCACTTCCTCTTCAATGTTTAGTAACCCGCCTTGCGACGCTGGCGGTGGTACTTCCAACCAGGAATAAAGAAGCAGGCGGCACTGACCAGGCCAAAGATGAGGATGCCGAATTTCGGGAAAATTGTTATCACGATTGCCGTCAGGAAGCTGGCGAACGCTTGACCATAAAAGACGCCCGTCAAGATTCCGGCCTTCACGAAGAAGACCATGCCGTTGACTAGCGCCAGAATCGGCGAGAGCGTGAGCGCCTCGAGGCCGAGTAGGCGCTCAACGGGGAATAACACCGAGATCGCCAGAATGCTCGCGCCCCAAACATGCGCGATCTGTTTCTCAACAAAGGTGATGGGGCCTGCACGTCGCCGGAGCGCCCAGAATATTGCAGCCCAGGCGCTGAAACCTACAGTCCAGATTCCCACGTAGGGTCCAGGGGTCCGGATTCCGGCCCAGTGTAGAAAGTTCGTGAGCGCGCAGAGCGCCACGAGCACCACGGAGTGCCACATCCACAGTAGCCCCCAGTTCTCCAGAACTGGGGCGTGCACCGTGTCGCGGAGAGCCCGATTCACGAGCATGCGCAGGCCCGAGGAGCGAGCCTTGACGGGCTCCCCTTGCAAGTACGCGTTGAGGTCGTCAGCAAGAGCCTGGGCGCTCGGATAGCGCAGGTCGGGTGGTTTCTGGAGGCATTTGAGCGCAATCATCTCGAGATCGCGATCTGCCCGTGGGTTCAGAAGCCTCGGTGGAAGCGGATCCCGCTCGAGCACCGAAAGCACGGTTTCGACAGGAGTCGCTGCCTGATGCGGTGGCCGACCGGTCAGCGCATGGTAGAGAATTGCCCCGAGCGCATAGACATCACTGGTGGGTCCGATTGCACCTCGTTTGCCAGCCGCTTGCTCCGGGGCCATGTAGCTGGGCGTGCCAACAATTGCGCCTGACTGCGTGAGGCCGTCGTCAACCTCCAGGCGCTTTGCAAGGCCGAAGTCGGTCACGAACGGCGTACCCTTCGCGTCGAGAAGAATGTTCTGAGGCTTCAAGTCACGGTGCAAGACGCCTCGATGGTGAGCGAAATGGATGGCGTGAGCAACCAGGGCCACAATCCGCGCGGCCTCTCGGGGCTGGAGCGGGCCCTCCAGAAGCTTGCGGGCGAGGGTCGTGCCTTCCACGAAGCGCATCGTGAAGAAGAGCTCTCCACTGGAACTGCCAACCTCGTAGACCGGCGCTATGTTGGGGTGGTCAAGCCGCGCCGCCGACTCAGCTTCTGCTCGAAATCGGGCGATATCGACGGCGGATGCCCGGGCGCCCTTGAGCAGCAATTTCATCGCAACGATCCGCCCAAGGCTGCGCTGTCGCGCCTTGTAGACGATACCCATCCCACCCCTGCCGAGCTCCTCAAGAACCTCGTAGTCTTCGAGGTTCGGCCTGTGCAAGGGAGCCGCGGCCTTGGCGTTGAGGTCCGCCGCGATCGTCCTGGCGATCTGCCCCGGGGGTTTTGCCAGCTCCTCCGCGACGAGCAGAGTTCCCCAGAGCTCACGAATGTCCGACTCGAGCCCCGGGTTTGAACGAACGACGTCATGGATTCGGACCTCCTTGCCTGCGCGAAAATCCAGGGTCAGGCTCTCCAGGATCTGAGCCAGGATTTCGTCGTGTGCGGGATTCTGGGGAGCAGTCGTCATGAAAGGTTGTCTGGTCCGAGAGCTCCATTAGCTCCTCGAATCGTCCAGGAAGCTACCTCGAATCCCCGCGCCCGGGGCGCCCGCGAGGGCGCCGAACCTGCCGACGCGGGCAAAGGGGGGCGTGTGCGAAGCCCGGCCGCCATCAGTTTCCCGAGGAAATCGCACAATTCTCTCGACGTTGATCACTGCGGGCGCTTGTCTGCTTGAGAATCATCGACGCCTATCTTTGCGCGCAGGCGCCGCAGTGCGCGCAGGTATCGCATGCTCGCCGCGGGATCACTCAATTTGAGCGCCCTGGCAGACTCTTGATTCGAGAGCTGCTCGAAGTGACGCATGAGAAGGATCTCGCGGTCGACCTCCTCGAGCTCTTCCAGTGCCGCGGAGAATTGAGCCTCCATCTCCTGGCGGATCGCCTGCGTTGCAGGGGTGAGGCCCTCAGACTGCAGCTGGTTCAAGAGCTGAATGGACGAGGCCGACGAAAATCCTGGCCGATCGAGAGGTCGCTCTCGCTCGACGCTGCGTCGCCCCGCGGCCCGGTGGCGTCTGTGGGCGTCGATCATGCGGTCCTTCGCAATCTGTCGAATCCAGAGGTGAAAGGGCATGTCGCTTGAGCGGAGGTAATCGTCAAGGCGTCGCGACGCCTCGACAAGCGTATCCTGCACAATATCGCTGGCGTCGACACGGGCGACAATAGCTGGATCAAGCCGAAGCTCGATCATCCGTCGAACGGACTCCCGATGTTCTTCGAAAAGCTTGTTGACGGCATCGCTATCCCCGGCCCGGGCGGCAGAAAGCAGCTTGTCTGTGCGAGAAGCGTCGGGCCACATGCCTGGTATTGTAGCAGGTTGGGCAGCCTGGATAAGGTATCCCCGTGCTCGGTCGGACATGAAGTCGAACCTGCACTCCCGGCGCCACGTCCAGAATGCGGTCTGGATTTCGAAAAATTCTGGGCCAGCGCGCGGCATTGTGGCGTGGAGTGCCCAGGAAGACACCGTCGGTGCGTCGGAAAACTTAAACCAGCGGGAAAGGGAGGCATGACTACAGAGTGTACAATCGTCACACAATGGACCGTCTGCTCCTTCACCCGCCCTTCGCCGATCCCACGCAGCCTTACCTGAGTCTTCCGACCCTGAAGGGATACCTTCGTGCGCGGCAGCTCGACGCACGGGTTGTCGACTTGAACGTCGAGGCGGCCCACTTCCTGCTTGATCGTGCGAACGTGGAGGATCTCGCCCGGCAGTTGGGGCTTCGTTTCCTGAAGCTCAACCACTCGGACTCGCTCGACTTCGCCGAGCAGCGAGAGTACCGGCGGCTCTGCGAGGCGCGAGTCAAGATAGAGGGTTTGCTCGCAGCCGAAACGTCACCCATCGAGGTTTTTCAAAATCGCGAGCGCTTCTTCGATCCGGCGCAGTACTCCATCGCCCGCAGGCACGTGGAAGTGTTCTTCGAAGCCTTGAACGCCGTC
This sequence comes from Planctomycetia bacterium, assembly GCA_005772855.1. Classification (GTDB taxonomy): domain Bacteria; phylum Planctomycetota; class UBA8108; order UBA8108; family SXIK01; genus SXIK01. Next base: position 8,174 of record SXIK01000117.1, read on the forward strand.
CACTTTCCCTTTCGATTCGACTTCAACCAAGCCGGCCACGATGTTCTGCCCTGGAGCTTTGATCTGCTCGAAACCTACCTCGGCGACGCGCTCAGCCCTCTCGATGGTTTCTACCGCAGGGTCTTCGACGCGCCCGAGGACTGGGATGCGGTCGCCTCTGGCGCTTTGTGGCTGCCGCTAGATGATGTTGAGTTTGTCGGCATCTCCGTTGTCTTCCCGAGCCAGATTCCCGAGGCGCTTTACCTCGCACGTTTCGTGAAGGAGCGTGCTCCGCGTGCCTTCGTGGCGCTCGGAGGGCCGTGCATTCACCAGGTCGTGGTTCACATGGACTCCGCGCTCCAAGCCAGGGCGCTTGGCTTTGCTGACGCCATCGGCCTCTTCGAGGGCGAGGAAACGCTCACCCAGCTCTTTCCGTGCCTGGAGAGCTGGCGAGCCGCGGAGGGCGAGGTCGAGCGGTTCCAAGTTCTTGGCGACGTGCCGAACCTGCTCCTCCTGGATCCCGGGACGCGAGAGCCGCGCATGGGGCCGCGCTCGTCCCTGGATCTTCGGGATTCCCCGGCCCCCGACTACTCGGACCTCGCACTCGACCGCTACCTCGCGCCCAGCCGCACGCTTCTCTATGCGCCCACCCGCGGCTGCTACTGGGGCAAGTGTTCTTTTTGCTACTACGGCCTGGCGGAGACGGCCACCGCCGAGTACCGGGAGATTCCTCCCGAACGTGCCGCGGCAGACCTCGCGCGGCTTTCCCAGCGCCATGGTGTTCGAAACTTCTACATCTCTTGCGACGTGCTTTCTCCTTCCTATGCGGTGAGATTTGCGCAGGCTCTCATCGAGCGGGGGCTCAAGATCCGTTGGTCCAGCGACCTCAAGATCGAAAAGTACTTCACTCCGGAGCGGTGCGAGCTACTCCACCGATCGGGCCTGCGCTCGGCGGCGTTTGGCATCGAAAGTGGCTCGGACAGAATCCTGGAGCTCATGCGCAAGGGTTGTGACCGCGCCACGATGACACAAGTGAACAGGGCCTTCCACGATGCCGGAATTGCCACGGAGTGGATGACCTTCACTGACCATCCGGACGAGACCGTGGATGAGGCGCTCGAGACCGTCACCTGGCTTGAGGAGGAGAGCGACCACGTTGATCTATTTATTGTCGGTGAGTTTGGGCTCGAGCGGGGTTCGCACATAGCGCAGGATCCAGGACGCTACGGAATCCAGAAAATCTACTACGCCGAGGGAGACGAGCTCCGGATCTATGCGCTCTTCCACCAGAGGATGGGGGAGCGCTCTCAGGAGGAGCGTGAGCGCATCGACCGCGAGATCCGCAAGGTGAGCGCCAAGTACGAGCACCATCCGTACCCCTGGGCGGGAGCGAACTCGACGCACCACACGTTGCTTCACTTTCTCGAGTTCGGCCCGAAGGTCTTCCGGACTCACTTTCAGCAGGCGCAAGCGTCCAGCAAGGGCGCCTTGCCCGACTCGCGTCCGTCCCACATCGCGGGGCTCAGAGAGTACGAGAGGTTCTCCGTCGACACCATTGTCAAGCGTGAGCGGAGCTTCTTCGCCGAGTATCTACCGAGGGCGCTCTACACAACCATCCCTGCCCGTCGTACGGGGGGCGGGGGTGAGCAGGCACTCCTCTCGCTCGAGCACCTTGAAGCTGCCCAGTCCGGGGTCAAACCCCTCCGGGCCGGTAGACGGTGATGGCCTGGGCCCGAGTCAGTTATTCTGGGGTTCGGCGTTATCCGGCTCGGCGGGGCCCCTGTCTCGAAGCGCAAGGCTCTCGAGCTCGACGCACACGGTCGACGGGTAGGATCGCAAGACTGCGCTCTGCTCGATATCGATAAAAAAACCAAACGGGGGGATCGCGAGTAGGTTGCCCAGATACCAGTAGTTGAACCCCGGGCCGATTTCCACCTCCGCGGGCTTGTAACCGTCCTTCAAGAAGGTCAGGGTGACATCGCGATCACTCCGCAGGACGATTCGCGTCGGCGTGGTGACAGTGCGACCGTCCGGAAACTTGGCAATCGCGCCGGGCGGTGTTGATTCGAGAGTCACAAACGTGCTTGACGGTGAGATGCCATGGCACAGATTCTTGATGTGGGTGGCGCATCCTGCGCCCAGGAGCGAGGCGCAAGCAGTGAGGGCGGCAAGCATCCGCATGATCAAGTCCTTCCGGGGAATCCTTATCGGCCATTGTATGACAACAAATGTTGGTGAAGACCAAGGGCCCAATTCTATCATCGGCGGCCCAACCGATTTTTCACGATAGCTCTTTCAATTTTTCAATGCTTTCGTCCCTGCGACGAGCCTCCTCTCCAGTCGCATCGCTGATCCGGGGCCGATAACTGTCGGATAGCTCGGGAAAGCGCAGGGCTCCCAGGTAAATAAATTTTACGAATCCCGCCGAAAAATCCCCCCGGGTTGGATGCCGAGCCGGCTCCAGTCCTCGGTGGTGTCGGTGGCACGAAGGCACTTCATGCCGATCAAGTTCTCCGACGAGACCGGAAAGGGAATGTGCAAGCCTTCGATGAGCCTGAGGGCCAGAAGCGCCGGAGCCATGGGAAATGGCAAAAAAATTGGCTTCTTGCCGAGGTCATCCGCGATCGAGCGCAAGAGCTGGCGCATCTCAAAAACTCGTGGATGGGCAATCGTGAAGAGTCCCGAAAGCCCCTTCTCGAGCGCTGCCTGGATTGCAAGGCACAGGTCCTCCACCCGGACTGTCTGAATCGGCTGACGTCCCCCGCCAAAGAGGGGGATGACCTTCGAATTTTGAACCATTTTGCACATGCGGTGGTAGAGCCCGTCGCCAGACTCCCCCGTCACGAGCCCGGGGCGAAGGATCACGTCGCGATCGAGGGAGAAGAGCTTCTCGAGCTCGAGCTTGCTCCTCCCGTAGTAGCTCTGGGCCTCCTCGTGGGCCGACTGCGAGGAAAGGAACACGTATCGCTCGACGCCTGCAGCTTTCCCGGCCGCAAGCAAACGCCGGGTGCCTTCCTCATTGACGTGCCTGGCAGCCTCCAGGTCTGTGAACCGGGTCATGTACGCGCAGTGAACGACGACTCGCACTCTCTCCAGGGCTTTCGGTTCCATCGTGTCGGGCAGGTCGCATCGAAAGAGCTGCACACCGGACTCCCTGTACGGATACTTCGACGTGTCCCGCACGAGGCCCCGGACCTCCCAGCCGAGCCTGCGGAAGTGATCGCAGAGGTGGCGCCCAATGAAGCCATGGGCGCCAGTGATCGCAATGCATTTGTCATCCGTCGTCATGATCGCTGTCCCTCCTTCCACGCAAGTTCCCTGGAGACTCGAACGCCGACGCGCTCCGCGTTGGCCATCAACGTCAAGGTCAAGGCCTTCGCGGGCAGGTAGGGGAGGACGCTGCCGTCGGCCAGGAAAACCGTGCTCGTTCCCCGCAACTGGCACTCGGGCGTGGTCGTGAGCTCTCGATCCTCGCTTGTCATCGGCACCGTGCCGCCGTAGTGGATGCTGGCGCCATTTCCGGGGTGGATTCGCTTCAAGGGCCAACAGCCGAGCTTGCGAAAGGCCTTGAGAAGGACCTTCTCGGCCGACGCCTGCTCCCGCTCGACGTCCTGCGGGTTCTTGTAGCTCACCTCGAGCCGATCGGGGCCGCCGTCCTTCGCCTTGCGGAGGACACATCGCTTCGTCACGGCCGGGCGGTCCTCGTGGTGAATGCCGAGAATGACGAACGAGTTCATAAGCTCTCGCATGACATGGAATCCCTCCGCAACTGGCAAGGGCGCCTCCTTCACGATCTTGAAGAGAAGGAGCGAGCGATAGGAGTAGGCCTGTGCGTGGACACGCCTTGCGCTCCTTGGGCCCGGCTCAAGGATCACGCCGAACTGGGTCAAGCTGTGGCGGCGGTCCTTGACCGCCTTGCCGAGCATCGGTAAATGGATGCAGGGCACGTAAGTGTAGGGATTCGAGACGATCGGCACCGGCGTGTCGTAACGCTCGAGGCTGCGAAGCACAATACGAGCCGTCCCCAGCGTGCCCGCGGCAATTACGAGCCTCCGGGCCTTGAAGGTCTCCCTCCGGCCAGATTCGGTGTGAAGTGCGGCCACTTCGATGCCCTGTCCCCCGTCCGTCTCGCAGAACCGCTCGACGAGGTAGGGCTTCGCATACACAAAATGGGGGAACTGTCTCAGCTCATCCACCGCGAACGCAGGGCGAAAGACGCTCTGCTCCCTGTCCGAGTAAAAGTCCATGTCGTGATAGCTCTGGGCGCGTCTCACTCCGAGATCCCTCGAAAGAGCGGCGAGCCGCGCCCGGCCGAGGTAAACCCCCATCTGGTTCATCGCCGCGCGTCGCTTTTCGTATCGATCGAGGATGGAGGCTCCTAGCGAATCGAGCTCGAGCGGTGGCTGGAGGCACGAGCAGTTACCGTATCGTTCGTGGAGGTCGTCGGCTGCCCCGGAGACGCCGATACGTGCCGCCACCGACTCATAGTACGGAGCCAGATCCCGGAGTCGAATGGGGAAATCGCGCAGGTCGTGGTCATCAAACTGGACGGCGACAGCGCCCCAGCCCGCTCCGAGGCCTCCCTTGGCCAGGCTTTCCACGCCGGCAAACGTGCTTGTGTTCATCGGCGTGAGCCGCTCCGCGTCGCGCTGGATAAAGCGGCGTGGGGGTGTGAGCTGGGCACCAACCCTCACTTGGCCGAAGGGTACGCCCTCGAAGTCGTCCCCGAGGAAGTAGCGATGTTGGCCCGGATCGCTCCCTCGAAGCTCGGTGAAGGACTTCTCGGGGATGACGGCTGCGTAGTGATCATCGACGTTGCCGACGTCCAACATGAGGACGGGGATGCCTGCCCTCACGAGCGGGAATGCTGCCGCGGTCGCGCTGGCGCCGGAGCCGACGACGATCACACCGTCCGTGAGTCTCATGGCGATCTCCGTGCGAACGGGTAAAGACATACACCTGCGAGCGCCTTGAATCCGCTCGAGATGCCGAGCGCGAGGAGCCTTGCAATCACGACGGCGATGGGTGCTGGCCTGGGTGTGAACGCCGCCACGTTTTGCGGCATTGCCTCCAGGACTGCGAGCATGAGGAAGAGCTTTTTGCGAAGGAGCGTCTGGGGTTTCAGGATACCGAGAGCAGCGTCGAGGTAAGGGAGTGACCATGGCCGCCGGGTAACAAAACGGCAGAAAGCGAGATCCTCCGCATTCGAGCCGGCGCCGAAGAGAGCCTCACACCCCGTCTCAAAGCGCTCGAGCGCATCTCTTGGGACATCACTCGCGCGCAGAAGATAGCGGGCAAGGAGCAGGCCCTCCTGCTCGGATGTGGTGGTTGTTCGGGTGCGCTCGATCACGGATGCCACGGCTCTTGTCTCGCTTCCAAGCCCTACCGGGGCGGTGCTGCGTTTTTCAGTCTGTAGGCGACGAATCGCGGGTCGCCGGGCTCCAGGCCCGATTTGACCAGCAGCTCGAGTGTGTCAAAGTCACGGGCCCCGTCGAAGAGCTCCGCTCCTTGCTCGGGGCGGCGATCCAGGTAACGTCCCCGGAGGCAAAGGTATGTCGCGCCGCACCGTCGGCCGTACTCGACCACCCGGGATCGCTCTGCGACGGGTAGCGGCAACCAGCGGCGGCCTGCATGGAACGCGACCTCCGTATTTGTCGTCATCACCACGGCGTCGGACGGCGTGTTCTTTCTCAACCAGTCGGCGGCTGCCCAGACTTCGTTTTGCTCTGGCTGTTTTCTCAGGAACCGTCGGTAGCCTTGGTGCGTCTGGTAGGCGCAGACTACCGCGAAAAAAGCCATCAGGGCTATCCGTGCGAAACGCTGGAGGACTTGGCTTCGTCTTGAGCAGTATTTTTCCATGCCGAGAGCGAACGCGTCCAGGGCGCAACCCGACCAGAGGAGGACCGGGAGCAGAATTCCGTAAAGGAACCGCTCGGTGACGAAAAAAACTAGCACGGCCGCAAGCGTACCCATCACCAGAAAGTTCAGGAACTCGGCGCCCGGCCGGCGCCAGATTACGAGCGAGGCGATGAAGCCGATGAGTGCCAGCGCCATGAGATAACGGCCGCAAATCCAGGGCCGGACGAGCAGGGCCCACACTGTCGAGAGGTTCTTCTGGATGTCCGTGAGCACCCGGTCCTTGTACTTGCCGGTGAGGAGTTGAAGAAGGCCCTGGTCGAAGCCGTGAGCGAAGTAGTGCACCTCGCCAGAGTCGTCGAGGCCCCAGGTGTCGCGTTGAAAACCCACGCCGTCCTGGTTGACCAGGGCTCGCGTTGTCGTGTAGCTCGTCATACTCTTCGTATCGAGCGACCATTGTCCGGTATGCGAGTGTAGGTACAGCATGTAGGGAGCCGCCACCGCAAGGAACATGGCAAGGTAGAGGGCGACCTGAAGGGCACGGCGCCCGAAGTCTCGTGGGCGCGGGAAAAGGCTCAAGCCAACGAGAAACGCGAGCCCTGCCAGGAGGTAGACCTGCCCCTCGCTGCGTGTGAGGTTGGCAAGGCCGAGAGAAGCGCCAGCGGCGCTTGCGAATCCGAGGCTCTTCGAGATAGCTGCCTTGTAAGTCAACGCGAGGCCGCTGAACATGCAGAGTAGGTAGAGCGGTTCGCTCATCGTCTCGCCGAAGAGCACTCCGACAGCAAAGGCAGGCATCAGCGCAGTCAACATCGCGGAAATCAAGCCTGCTCGCCGTGAGTACATTAGCTTGCCCAGAAAGTAAACTGGAAGAGGCAGCAGGGCGCCGCAGGCGACGTAGGCAGCTCGAGTCACGGCCTCCCAGTCACGGACAATAAAATTGAGCAGGCCGAGCACCAGGGGAAAGAGCGGTGGGAAATGCAGCTCTGGTGTCCCGGCGTAGTAGGTGTACCCCTGGCCTCCAAAGAGGCTCTGGGCGAGCCAGATGTAGCAGGCCTCGTCACCAAAACAGACATGCTTTGGAATCGCGTAGGCGAGCCTCAGCGCAAAAGCAATGCCGACAATGACGCCAAGAGCCGCCGCCGTTCCCCTGCTCGAGCCTGACGGCTGCAATAATTGGGATGCTGCTCGACACGTCCTTGGTTCAGTCGCCCTGATCACCGCTTCTCCCCAGGGTTTGCTGCGGCCATCACCGTCTCGTCGTCGGCAGTCTTTCCGGCGAGCTTCTCGAGCGATTTCACACGATCTTCCAGGATCGCAAGCCCCTGTACCGTATCGCGGCTGCGCCGCACCAGCGTTGTAATCTCGACAGTAAGCTGAAGAAGGAGGAGTAGAATTCCAAGGATCGCGACGAGGAAAAAGAAGCTGGGAGGGTGAGACACACCGATTTGCGTGAGAGTATAGTCGAACACGTCGACGAGGAGGGGTACGAAGAGGACTCCAAAGCCAATGTAGACCCAGAAGATGGCGTAGCGTTCCCAGATCTTACGCCGCTTCACCATGCGAAGGATGAAGAGGAGCCACAGGAGGCTTAACAGGAACACCAGGATGCGGACTTTAATATCCATGCTTGTCACACTCAGAAGCGCGATTTTTCGATCACGGAACTCATGGTCGTGAATTGGATCGAGTCCAGGAGGCGCTCGATCTTCCCGAGCATGCACGAGATACCAGTGTAAGTGGCCCACCTGGCGAATCGAGGCAACTTGAACCGCGGGATGCCGGGATCCGTCTCCCAGGGGTGTACGTAGAGAAAGAAAGGTCGCTCTCGAAGGACCTTCTTGACAAGCCGTAGGTAAAGGAAAAACGGCATGGCGCGCATGTAAAACCCGCCTCCAACGGGCACGTTGACTCCCGCGAGGCGCGCTACCGGGGCAGGGAACTCGACGAGCGGCCCCCGTGCGGCCTCCACCATGAGATCGGTAGGAGAGGGGCAATAGATTTGGAGTGGTGCGCCAGGGCACCCATAAAGTGGCCCCTTTATCGGAACGATGCTCGAGTCGTAAGTGAATCCCTCCTCCACAAGCACCTTCAGCGCCCATTCGGTGCGCCGGTCCATGGAAAAAGTCGGCGCTCGAAAACCACGGCACGGCACATCCCCCACGGCGTTTCTCAGCGCGGATCTGAACTCCTTGAGCTCGGCCCGAAACGAGTCCGGCGTCATCTCCCAGAGTGGGAGGTGCGTGTGGGTGTGGCAGCCGACCTCGTGGCCGGCCCGCACGATGCGCTCGATGAGCTTCGGAGCGCTTCGAACAACTTCGCCCACGATGAAAAACGTGGCCCGCACTCCGCGGCGCTCCAGGATGTCCAGGATTGGCCCCGCCGACGCTTCGACCCGGGGCGCGCAGTCTCGAGTCGCCACGTTTCGACGAATCAGCTCCGGGTGATAGTAGTCCTCGAGGTCAACCGAGAATGCGGCCGGAAACCGCTGGAAACTACTCATTGGGCCGGAGTGGGCTGGTGAGTGGACGGCACGATGGATCGGGGTCGAGTACGGCAGTGTCTCAGAAGCACCATGAAGATCGCGAGGAACATTTTTGCCAGATAATAGACAGTCTGCCACCCGCCATGAATCGAGACTCCGCGCATGCGTGGCCGCATTATTACAGGAACTTCCCGGATCCTGAATCCCGAAAAGTGCAGCTCGAGGAGGACGTCCGAATCGGGGTAGTCCATGGGGTAGGTGTCGTCGGCATAGAAGCCAAGGACCTTTCGGTTCAGCGCCTGAAATCCCGACGTGGGATCGGTGATGGGCTGCTTGATGAAGAAGGAGACCAGGGTTCGGAAAAACGCGATCCCTACCTTGCGCAGCGCCGGAACTTCGTACGTCACTTTTCCGGTGAAGCGAGAGCCCAGAACGACGTCCGTTTGCCCCTGTACCAGCGGCTCGAGCAGCGCGGGGATCGACTTCGGGTCGTGCTGGCAGTCGCCGTCCATCTGGACGACGTATTTGTAGCCGTGAGCCAGCGCGTACTTGAAGCCCGACTGCACGGCGCCGCCGTAGCCCAGGTTCGAGTTCAGGTGGATGCTGCGTTGCCCCCGGGAATCGAGCACCGCCTGTGTGTGGTCCGTGGAGGCATCGTTGACGACGAGAATGTCGAAGCCGTAGTCCAGACCCAGGAGCTCGTCGAGGACGAGCTGGATGTTCTCCTCCTCGTTGTGTGCGGGGATCACGATGAGAATCTGCTTGCGCAAGTCAGCATCCAGGAGGGTGGAGACAGGAAGCGCCTGGGTGGAGGGAGTTGTGGTGGGAGGCATGGTTGTAGGGCTGTGGTGCGTCTGATCAAAACTTCCAGCCATCGAGGGGGAGGCCAGTGTTGACGGCTGGAGTGCTCGTGCTTTGGCCTTCGGCGACAATCGACGTGAGCTGCAACTGGAGATCCTGGGAGCCGCCGCCGCCTCCACCTCCTCCGCTCTTGCAGCCACTGAAGGGCAGCAAGAGCGCCGTGACCAGGAGGATAGCTGCCGGGGCGAAGCGCACCAGGACATTCCTTCGTCTGCGCAGGAGCCAGGTCGCGGTGACGGCCACGGCAAGGGCCAGGACGGGGGCTGATTCGGCGCGTTCCCTCAAGGCCACGGCCGCCGGTGTGAACTCCGCCACGACGAAGATGTCCACAGCGGAGTCGTCGGCGACCGACTCGCGGAAGCCGTCAAAGACCACCGTGCGGATATCGGAGTCGAAGCTGCGCACGTCCCCCAGCTGACGGTCACCCGAATCGTAGGTGGCATTCCCGTTTGAGTCGGCGAAGAGCTTGAGTTGCGCGATACGTGTGCTCTCGCTGCCGGGGCCGATGGGGCTAAACAGGGCGGCAACGATGTCTTCCCCCTCGCTGCTGTCCACCGCGATGCGGCCGTGGAATGCGAGCGCGCGGTTCTTGTCGATTCGGTAACCCTCGGGGCGCTCCAGGCTTGTCACCGACGTGCTGCCTCTCAGCACGGCTGGTGCACTGGGGAGCTTCCGGAACCGCACGGCGTCGGCCGAGACGCTCTTGTTGCCTTGCGGTGCCGTGATCGTTACCGTGCAGGAGCTCGTGAGCGGATAGACGCCTAGAGGATGCCACACACCAATACTCTTCGTCTGATCCACAAAGAAGCTGGTCGAGCCGTCAGCGTGCCGCACCTCCACGGGTACCGACGTCGCCCGACCCTCTGTAACCGTCCACCACAGGAGCACCTCGTACTGGCCGGCCTCGGGGACGCTCGCTGTCCAGACGTAGCGGGTTCCATCCTTTGAAAAGAGAGAGCTCTTTCCGAAGGAAAATGGCGTGTCCGAAGGGGCCCAGGGCCCGATGGCCCGGGTGCCTGCGGTGCCGTTGTCGACGATCACGCCAGGGTTGGCCGTATAGGACAGGTAGACGCTCGCGGTCTCATCGTTTGCGTTGGCGACCACCACGTCCGTGGTGCCGTCCGAGTTGAAGTCCGCAGCCGCGATGCCAACGGGGGTCGTGCCGGCCTGGATGGCTGAAGGGGTTCCGTAGTCGAAGGCGCCGTGGCTCTGAGGAAAGATGGTAAAAGCGCCGGACTCGGCGTAGGTGGCGAGAAGGTCGCGGTCGCCGTCGTCGTTCATGTCGGCCTCGGCGAGATAAACTGGCTCGAGAAGAAGGATGCTTGGATTGGTGAATCGAAGAGTGTTGGCTCCCGAAAAGGTGAGAGAGCCTTCATTTTTCTCGATCGTGATAGTGTGCGACGAGTTGTTGGCGACGACCACGTCATCGAGACCGTCTCCGTTCAAGTCGGACGCGATCAGAAAGCGTGGCTCATCGCCCACCTCGTGCGGGGTGCCGGGCGTGAAGGTGCCGTCGCCGTTCCCGCTGAGCGGCGTGATGGTGTCGCCGAAGCGGTTACAGGTCAGCAGGTCCAGGATGCCGTCTGGCGTCAGGTTTGCGACAGCCAACATCTCCGGCGACTTGCCGACCGGAATTGTCGTGGAGATCGTGAAGTTGCCGTCTGCAGATCCCCGCAAGGACGTGACTTTGTCGTCGTCGTAATCCGAAGTCGCGAGGTCATTGGCGCCATCGCCGTTGAAGTCGCCGGCAACCACAAAACGTGGTCCGCCAGGAACTGAAAGTAACCTGGGGTTCTCGAACGTGCCATCGCCCTTGCCGAGAAGCACCGAGACGTCGTTGCTCGTAAAGTTGTTGGTGACTACGTCCAGGTTTGAGTCGCTATCAATGAGCGCGATCGTCACACCTTCGGGGCGCGTTCCGTTCACGGGGAAGTTGCCGGCCCTGGTGAAGATTCCGGTGCTGTTTCCAAGAAGGACGCTGATCGAGTTGCCGCCTGTTTCGCCGTCGGCGGCCGAGTTGGCCACCACAACGTCGATTTTGCCGTCCCCGTTCAAGTCGCCAAGAGCGACCGCTTCAGGTACGTGACCGACCTCGTACTGGGTCTCGGGGTCGAAGGCGATCGTCTGCGCCTCGGTGGTTGAGCCGTGGAGGATGAAACCAATAAACAACAGGCATTGCGCGAGTTTGGGCATGGTAAGAGAGAGAATGGTTGGGGAGGGGAAGGGTTCCCAATCGTTGGGAAATGGTAGGCAAAACTCTTGAAGGCTACCACCCTGATTTTGCAGGCGCAAGGGGCAGGCCATCATGCGATTAACCTGTTTTCCTGGAGTTGAGCACAAGACGCATGGAGCACGCCGTTTGGGAAGGCAGGCACGCGGCTTGCCCTGCGGGGGGCATCAGGGCTCCAGAATCTCCCGGAGCAACTCCCTCCAGCGTGAAAGAGCGGCATCACCATACTTCTCGAGCGAGGTCGTGATCTTCTCAAGCGGCTTCTCTTTCCAGAGTTTCTGGGGAGTCTTCGAGAAAAACTTGTCGGCGACGCAGAGGATCTTCTCTTCGAGGGAGACAGGCACGTAGTCGGCCTCGGGAAGTGGAAGGCACTGCGCGCGAACGTCTTCTCTTGTGATGCCAGAGCCCGTGTGGCGGGCGCAAACGAGTGCGTGGCGAGGCAGGCCTTCCGACTCGAGCAGCTCTTGACCCAGGATTCCGTGACGCACATAGGGCTCGGTCCCTTCGCAGAAGATTTCCGGCGCGTGGCAGAACTTGATCCCGACGTCGTGGAGCATTCCCGCTTCCGTCAAGAAGTCGAGGTCGAGAGCCGCGTTCGGACGTTTAGAGAGATAATCGAACGCAATCGCTCGCGCCTTTTGGGTTACCAAGACCGAATGTATGACGAGAATTCGGCTGGCTTCGCTGGAAGGCCGATAATGCTTGTGAATGATCTCGAAGGGGTTCACTGGGTAGCAGGCTCCTGGGGGGTTCTGAAAAGGCCCGTGGGGCGAACAGCCACCAGTGAGTGTGCCCCCGTTCGCCCGCCTGGGGTCGCGATTCAGCCCTCAGGGTGTTCATGGTGACCGACGGATGAGGAGAGCCACGGCCTCGATGTGCGAAGTGTGGGGGAACATGTCGACGGGCTGAATCTTTTCCACATCGTAGCCAGCCTCAGCCGCGCGGGCCAGGTCTTCAGCCAGTGCCCTGGGATTGCAGGAGACGTAGACGACTCGGTTCGGCCTCAGTCTTTCCAGAAGGTACCGCATTGCCTCGGGAGGGCAGCCGTCGCGAGGCGGATCGAGTACGACGACCCCGAACCGGGCGCTGCCCGCATGCAACGCGGCCTCTTTCGCCGCTTCGCCGAGCCAGTCCTCGACACGTGATCGTACGAACCTGCAGGCATCCGGCGAGACCTTGTTGAAATGCAGGCTCGCGGTTCCGTCACTCACTGCGACTGGATTTTCCTCCACTGCGATGACGTGCTGCCCGCGCCGGGCGATTGGAATCGAAAAGAGCCCGATGCCGGCGTAGAGGTCGAGCACAGGGCCGCGCTCCGATTCCGGCACCCACGAGAGGACGACCTTGAGGAGATTCTCGGTCGAGCGAATGCACGTCTGGAAGAAGGAACGAGGTGAAATCAGGAAGCCCGAGTCGCCCACGGGATCAGGCAAGCGGGTGTCGCCATGGAGTTTCGTCGTCACTTTGCCGAAGAGGAAGGGGCCTGCCTTCTCGTTGATATTCAAAAAAAGCCCTGTCGGAGCCGCCGAACCTGCCGCGATCTCCCTTGTCGCGGCACGGAGCTTGCGCGAGCTGTCCTGCGTCACCACAATGGTGACTTGTGTCTGACCCGTCCGCTCGCTTGTCCGCGCGACGACGTGGCGTGCAATGCCTTGAAGTGCCTCATCGTCAGATCCAGTGACCTTGTAACGAAGCAGAGCATCGCGAACCCGAAACGCGGCGCGGTTACCCGCTTCGGCGTGCACGGGGCACTCCTCCACCTCAATGAGCTCGTGAGAGCCGTGTCGGTAGTGGCCCATCGTCAAGCTCTCCCCGTGTTGGCCTGGGCCGAGGACGAAGTGGACCTTGTTGCGGAATCCCCACGGGGCTCCCGGGTCGTGTGCATTGCCAGACCCGTCGAGGCCGATCGTCTCCTCGATACGAGTCACGGCCGGTGGGTGAGCTGTCTCAAAAAGTGAAACCAGCATCTGACGCTTCAGCCTGAGTTGCTCGTCATAGGCGATGTGCTGCCACCCGCAGCCTCCGCAGGGCCCGAAGTGCTTGCAGCGAGGCGTAACACGGTGAGGCGAGCGCCGGAGGATCTGGACCACTTGCGCCCGGGCAAACTTGCGATGGGTCGACAGGACGCGGGCCCGCACTCGTTCGCCGGGGATCCCGCCCTCGAGGAAAACCACATAGTCTCCCAGGTGCCCCAGAGGGTCGCCATCGAGGGCCATGGCAGCGACATCAATGTCTATCGCGGCTCCGACACGCAGAGTTTTCCTGGGGTTTGAGACTTCTGGTTCCAAGAATTGAGGAGTCGATTTGGGGCGGCGCATGAAGGTTTGAAGCGGCGCAAGAATATCAGTTGTCGAAAAAAAAGTATCGTCTCAAGGTTTCGGGAGTCGGCTGCCTTGTGACGAGGCTCACCGTGATGGTAACGAGCCAGGACGCCGACAACGAGAAGAGGAGCGCCATGACCCAGCCGTTCTTGTAGATGAGCGCAGGGAAGCCCATGAAGCTTCCACCGCTGATGGCTGTCGCCGCGAAAGAGATCGCAAGCACCCAGGCGCCGAGCTGTCGGTTACCGAGAAAACACTCCTTCACGAAGTGCCTGCCGCTCATGAATCGATGCGCGGCCCAACCAAGCCCGGCGACGCCAAGGAGGTAGATGACAAAAGCGGTCAGCATCGTTCAGCTCCCGACACTCCTGTCGTCCCGTTCGGCTCCAAGGTCGTCATCCTGAAGAATCCACGCTCCAAAGACCAGGGTGACGACCACGGCCGCGAGCCATGGCAGAGCGATTCCCCAGAAGATCCAGCTGGGCAGGCCGGCGCGGATCGCAATCTGGGTGGCTTGAGCTCCGCTCGTTTCAGGCAAGACCGGCCGCGCTTCTCCTGCGGCCTGATATCCGAGCAGCGCGCAGCAACCGATGACCCAGACAAGAAACCCGAGCCAGATTCCGAGCACGACCACGGCTTCTCTGCGAGCATTCTTCAGGAGACGAGAGGCAGGTGTTCCCATTGTGAGGAATGTCGTTTTCGAGTTTCGGTGTCGTCAGGGACTGAAGCGTAATTTCAAGGCTTCTTGAGTAATGCCAATGAATACCACTCTTCAATTGCCTTGGCACGGGATTGTGATGCCCTGCGCAGCCATGACTGGGATCGTGACCAATGCTCCCTCACCATCGGCGCCGGAGGCGCCGGGTTCGGGGGAAGTCTACCTCCCCGGCCAGGAGTACAGGATTGCGACCGTTACTTTCCGCCCTCGGCGAGCGCCTTCAGCCGGTCGAGCCCCTTCTGAAAGTCGGGGCCCATCAGCTTGTCCATGAGCAGGTTGAAGTAGCGCTTGACGGGGTTCGCTCCAGCGTCGCCCTCATTGGTCCAGGTGACCTTGGTGGCGGCGTCAGCGGCTTCGAATCGGATCGCTCCAGTGGACTTGTACCTCCCGTTTTCGAAGTCCAGGTCATAGGTAATCCCTTTCGCTGGATCTGCCGAGCTGATCGTGAAGAGTCCCTGGCCCGACTTCTCGCCCTTCCAGGTCATCTGGGCTCCAGCACCCTTCTCTGCGCCTGAAAATGTGCGATGAAGGGTAGGGTCCATATCCTTGTTCCACGCGGTCCACTCCTCCCAGCGTCTCAAGTCGGCAACAAGAGCATGAAGCGCCTCTGGTCTTGCATTTACACTGACGGAACGCTCGACATGGTACCTGGATGGGAGCAGAAACGAGGCGCCCACGGCGATCAAGACGAGCACAACCACAAGGATAAAGAGCTTCTTGAGAAAACGCACGACACTCCCTTTCTATACGCGCAAGCCTGTGGACTGAACTCGACAAGGTTCATCAAGCGCCCGAAAAACTATTGGAGCGTGTTGTGGCTCGCGACGCAAGGATTGAACCTCTGGCTTGGCCACCAGCGTGAAGACGACTTCTCGAAAGTTCCCATCATGCAAGCACAATGACAAAACACCAGTAATGTATTGACAGACATAACTGTCTGTGCTTACATTTGGTAATCGTGTTTGGCCTGCCGTGCCGGAGTTGGCAGGAGAAGTGTTCATGGTGGTCTGACTCAAGGAGGATTCATGCGTCGATATGCCGGCTCCAGAAGTGTTGCCAGATTGGGGCTTACGGGATTGCTTGGGCTGTTGTTCGGATGCTACTGGACAGAGGAAAGCAGGAAAAAGTTTGAGGATCGCACGCGGGTCGTTTGCTGGGTCGTTGACAAATTTATTACTGATGGGGAAGCGGACGCAGAACGCCTCCGAGAAAAGAACCCCGAGAAGGCCACGGAGCTTCTCAGCCAGTACAGCGACAAGGCTGCGGAGCTACGGATAAAGAAGGTTGCCGCGACTGTTGCGTTTCAAAACTGCAACGGAGAGCGGTTAGAAAGAATCCTGAAGTCGACACTTGATCTGCTGGACAAGGCCATGGAAATGCTGCCGCAGGCCGAGCAAGTGCTGAAGATTCTTGGTCTCATCGCGGAAGAGTACGACATTGACCTGAGGGGCACCGCCACTCAGGCCCTCGGCGAACAGGGCGCAGGTGTCCAATTTGAGATAGTACCCTCCGAGGGTGTCATCCTGCGCGGGGCCCAGGGCACGCCTCTGTGGCGCCTCTGGACCTCAGGATCGTTGACCCTCTCCCGGGAAAGCGGAGGAGACAAGGCCATTACACTCAAGAGCCTGAGGCTCGTTTTCAATCCCGGTTTCGCCGGAGGCCGAGTTTTTGTGATCGAAGATAGGGGGGTTGACATGGAGCTCTCGACAAGCAGGGACGATTCGGTCTTTGCGCAGGGCTGGAGGGCGAGATTCTCGGGCGATCTGTGCCTGAAGTTTCTGAGCGGTGCAGGGGATATCGCTCCTGCGAGGAAACGTGAAACCGCGACCCTTGACTTCTACTTCAATGACAATTTTAGTCGCTGCGCAATCTCCACCCTCGGTCCTATGCCCGCTGGAAGCCTCTTCCCACGATCTTTGAGGGCTCCCGACACACGCATCTGGGCTTTCTATCCACAGTCGCCGCTTGTGGCGGACGAGGAGAACTTCTTCGTCGTTGAGAATGGAGTCCCTTTTGCGCGCTGCGAGATCTACACCTCCACAGGTTGGGGTGACGCCGGTGCCAATCTCCATGGCGCCCCCTGGCAGCTCGACCTCGGGACGCAGGAGCCCCTCGCCCAGATGGATCTGGACGCGGCGGGGAACGGAACGGCTTACTTCACACCTGCCGCGAATGACGTTGGCAGGATTCGCCTCTTTCAAGGGCTCGTTCGAGGGGCGAGCGGCAGCCGATCCACGGTGGCTTGCGCGGCGAAGGTGTCCAGAGCTTTCCGGCGAGGTGATGTCAACGACGATGGGCTGGTCAATCTGGCGGACGCGGTCGGCGGACTGCAATACCTTTTCAGAGGTGGAGCGACTCCGGCGTGTGAGCTCTCGGCGGACGCCAACGCCTCGGGGTCCATCGACATCTCCGACTCCATTTTCGCCCTCAACTGGCTCTTCCTGGGAGGCCCCGAGCCGCCGCTTCCCGGCCCCCTTGCTTGCGGCGCCGCGGACTGGTCATCCGGTGACGGGCTTTCCTGCGATAAGTTCACCAGCTGCTAGTCCACAAGTGAAAAAGTTCCCGCGAGTTACAGCAGACCCGAGTGCAAGGGCCGCAAGGAGTGAGTCTGGAATCAGCCGCCTGGCTACACTCCGCGCGGCCATGATGAGGACATCTTGAGTAACGCCCGCCCACGATCGGCGCCGGAGGCGCCCGGCGCTTCTCGAGCGCCGAGGAGGATAGCTTCATGAGTAGGTCACGCATCGACGCCTTCATGGCGGTCGCCAGTGTGCTGTTCCTCCTGGTGAGCGCATTGTCCGGCTGTGTCTCCGTGCGAGTGACCCCCGAGGCCATCCAGGCCTCGGGGGCTTCCTCGGAGGTCCGGGCCCACGTCGAGAGCGTGTGGCGCGAAGCCGTAGGCATCCTGAACGATTTTCTTTCCTCGCCTTACAATCTTTCCTTGCCCCGCGGACGGTACGTGCTGGACTATCGAGAAGGGCTTCGTTTTGAGACGGAGCAAGGTGTTTGGCCCATCACGGTTACTTGCGACTGGCTGGGCGACCTGATTCACCACCTCGGTGGCCAAGCTGCCAGCATGAGTCGAGGTTTCGTGGTTCCAGGAACTCATGGACCCACGGGGGACCGGACCATCGACAACACTCTGTTTCAGCGCATGAACGGCGAGTGGAAGCCCGCTCACAGAGTCGCTTCGGTCACCGTGCATGAGACAGGCCACCTCGTGCATGGCAGGGGAATCTTGAAGAACGTGGGGTACGCTTGCGAGGTGATTTTCCTCTTCCGGAGGTCCAGCAACTCAGCGGAAACTCGCCCCCGCAGCATCTCTGTCGAGTTTCAAGTCTATTTGCTCGTCAACGGTTACGAGATTCCTGGTCTGAAGGGTCTCAACGCCGTTGACCTACTGGGATTTGCGGTGCGGGACCTGCTCGAGGGAGAGGGAGGTCACGGACCCTATCTCGAGCCAAGTCCGCAGCCACCTCTGCCAGGACGCCGAAGCCTTTCTGGACCATCCTCTGCCTGCTTGGCGGTCACGGAGTTCGATCGCTGGATTGCGCACGCTCACCTGGTTTCCGAGTGGTGCGTCCGGGCTTGTTCCTCGCTGGCCGAAGGGAGACTGCGCACCCAATTTGAACGTCAAAGCGAGGAACTTCTTCGGCTTACTCTGCTGGTCAGTGCGATGCTGCGTCGGGGTGGTCATGACGTGGCTGAGTTGAGTGAGGCCAGGGCCAGAGTTCTTGAGGCGTTCGAGAGAGCCGACAGAGCTCATCGCTCCCGGCTGGACTTCACAGCGGACCAGTCGGAATGACGTGATTTGCCGAAAGCGTGCCAAAAGAAATGCCCGCTCGTCTATAGGTCCAGGGAGGAACATCACGAGTAACCCACGGAAGACTTCAATCGCAAGCAGGGAAGGATTCGCAGCCGAGGATCTTGCTCACGCCGCAGGCCGGGAAGGGCGCCGGAAGCTGTCGCTTGCCGGCAAAGAGGAAGTCGAGGATGAGGATCGAGTCCGTAATGTTGAGGCCGCCGCTGGCGTCCGAGTCGGCTGCGTCAAGGCAGGAGAGAATTTTCGTGCCGCTGAAGAGGTAGTTGAGAATCGCGACCGCGTCCGAGATGTCGATTCTGGCATCTTCGTTGGCATCCCCTCGGATGTAGCTCTCTCCTGAGGGTAGGACGCCAAAACTGCTCCAGCTGAACGCTTGCGTTACCAGCGCGTTGGCGCGGCGGTCGGCCTCGACGAAGCCTGCTGTGCCGTCGAGAAGTAGAATGTCGCTCAACGTGAAGGGGCCGTTTCGATGGGCCTGGTAGATGTCGTTTCCCGAAAAGTAGATGCGTACGGGTGCCGTCTGGGGCCCCGAGAGCCCAAAGAGCGTGCCTCCCTCTGCCACCACGCTACCTTGCGGATCGAAGAGCTTGCCGGTCACGAGGAAAATACCCGAGGCTCTCGAGACGACCTGGAAGTCCACGTGAATACTCTCGAGCACTTCATTGGCGTCGTCGTCGTCAGCCGAGGCTGTGAAACCGCCCGAGAACGCGATCAGATCTGAACGGACCTGGAGCCTCGTCGTGGTCTGACGGCGGTAGAGCGTGGTCAGCCCGATCGAGGCCGTTGCGGATATTACCACCTCGTGAATTCCCGGCTGATTGCCGGAGGTGACCGCGGCGGTGTAGATTCCATCCCCGGCAGACTGATCGCTGCCTTGCCCATCGTCGAGGAGTGGCACAATCACAAGGCTGCCATCCGGGCGCCAAACTTGGGCCTCAACCGTCGAGCCCGTTTGGCCCTGGCCGTTGCGAGTGAGCCGAGCCTGAAGCCTGGCTTCTTCTGGGAGGTCCAGTTCGTCCGGCTCAGCGAGTACACTGAGCGCGAGACCGCTTTCGATGTAGGATTCAACCGAGTATTGAAGCGGCTGATTTCCGGCGGGGTTTTCAAGCTGCGCCGTGTAGAGGCCCAGCTCGCAAGGCTCGAACTTGTACGCTTGCAAGATGTGGCCCTCGCCGTCCCCATAAGTCTGGTACTCGATACCTTGCAAGGCCCCTGCGGCGGGCGGATCAATGGTCTTTCCCGACGGAGTCAGCACCTTGAATTCGATTCCCCCTGGCTGGTCCGTGTTGAGGATAATGATGATCGACTCGGAGGTGTCCGAGATCATGGGGAAGTTCCCCTGGCCGCCCGGCTCGAGAACGCCGGAGTAGACGTCACCTGGCGGGTGACTCAAGTCGGCGCCACCCTCTCCGGCCCCGAGCGCCGGGGCATCTCCTTCCAGGTCGTCGCCCCCGCCGCTGCCCCCCTGAACACTCAAGATTTCCCGGATGAGCGCCACCGAGGAGGCGCCGCGGCCAAGTGCCTCGTGGTCCTCCGGGATCGTGTGCAGCGTGGCCCCGGGAACGCCACCCAGGGCGCTCGATTCGCACACGCGGTTGTCGTGGGAGGTGCAGCCGAGCACAGGGTCTAGCACGTGCAATCCGCCATTGCCGGCGATCAGGTGGGTTCTGGCTCCCCGAAGAAAGGTGACTTTTGAGTTGAACTCATCGAGGTACTCTTGTGTCTGCTCTGCAGCGCTCGAAAAAACAAAAGGCTCGGTAACGACGCGGCAATCGTCGGCGCCATCTTCGCCAGGTAGTCGAATGGGCTTGCCTGCCAGCTCTGCCTTGGCTTCCAGGTGGCCACGAACCGTGCCCAGGTTGGGGGTGCCGAGAAGGATCAGCCGCCGCACAGGCTCTCGCGCCGTCCCCGCGAGAAACGCTCGAGCCGAAAGGCCAGCGGCCCCGTACGCGACGAGATCCACCGAAGAGGGTGCGCTGCCTAGCTCGGTTCGAAGGTAGTCTCGAACCTCCCCAATGCCCCGAGACAGCGAGTGAGCGCCGCGGGCAATTCCAGCCGGAAGCACGAGCGCAAAATGAAATGCTTTGCCCTCCAGTTCGGAGCGCAGGAGCCTCCAGCGAGCAGCCGGACCATTCTCCGGGGTCTCGGCACCGCTGGCAGTCACGAGAAGCACAGGAGGCGGGAGCTCGATAGTGATATCTTCATCGAGCGACCTCGCCTGGGTGCTCACGTCGATTCGCTCGGGAGGCACAGCAATAGCGCAGTCAAGAACCCCTGCGCCAAGATTCCCAATGTAGTTGAGCCGATAGCTGGAACGCTCCTGTACGGTGACTTCGAACCTGCCGAGGTTATTTAACTGGGCGGAAACACCAAGGCCCTCACCTGTGACGCCGTCGTACACTTTCACTGTTCCGGATCGCACAGGCCCGTCTCCCGTCCATGCGACGCGCCCTCGAAGGACGGTGCCTCCAGTCGCCTGGACGACGGTCTCACAAACCCGACTGGGCCCTGCATGAAACTCGCGGGTCCACCCGAAGACCTCGTAACGGTGCGGCCCCGTGGGTACGCCGACATCGAGGTAAGTCGACACGTCTCCGGCGACCTTTCCGATGGGGATTCCGTTCCGCTTGAGGCCATAAATCGCGTAGGTGGGAGAAGGTTGCCAGTTGAGCCGAACACCCCTCGGCTCCTCAGCCACGCAGGTAAGCCCATCGATCGGCAGAAGCTCGGTCGGGACCACGACAACACGGCAGCGAGCGCGCTCGCTCACGGGCACTCCCCGCGGGTCATACACCTCGATCAAGTGCTCACCAGGAGTTGTGTTGAACTCGAAGCTCGTGACCTCTGGCGTCAGTACGGCGATGCGAACGCCATCGACATTCACGGCCAGGGATTCATATCTGTCCCGGAGCACCCAGCTTGCACGCGCTCGGAGGAGGGCGTCGACCTGATGGCACAGGAGATCCTGGACGGGCAGTCCTCGCACCTCGATCTCGGCCAGGTTGGACCGCAAGCCTCTCTCGCCATTTGCCTCGACGAAATAGACATGTTTGCCCCTGCCTGGCGCCACGTCCGTGAACTGTTGCAAGTGGCCGGGGAGCAGGCCCCCAATGGAGGTTCCGTCCCGATAGACTTGCAATGAACGGTAGATGGTGGCGATCGTCCAGCTGAGGCGAACGCGGTCGCCCGACAGTAGACTTGCCTTCAAGTCGCGGGGCGCCAGCGATTCGAGGTCGGCGGGCACGCCCACCTCGAAGACAGCTCCGGCCGAGGAGAAGGCTCGTGTTGGGAATCCCGGTGCTCCCAGTGCGAAGTTGCCGAGCGCGTCTCCGTTACGGTCGGGAAGACCGGCCACTGCGCTCCCCAGGCGTGCCTGCGGAGCGCCGATCCTGAAGACTACCTGCTTTGCCCGCTCTGGCTGCTCGAGGAAAAGGACGCTCCCTGGTGGTGTCCCGTCGTAAACCAGGTAGGAGGCGCCCCGGCCACCGGCGGCGTTGGGCGCTCCCATCAACGCTTCTGCAACACCGCTCTGATTCAAATCAGGAACAAGTGCGACCGAGGCGCCAGTCTGCGAGTCGATGCCGCCTCGAAACAGCACACCCGCCTGGCCTGGAACTTCCGCAAGGCCAACATTGCGGAATCGTGGTCCGCCGGGCACAAGCACTGCGCCGCCAGCTGCGCCGCCGTCGCGCCTCAAGGTTGGAGCGCCAATGAGCAGGTCGGCGCCCCCATCCCCGGTCGCATCGAGACCGCCGGCGATGGCGGCGCCGAATCGAGAGCTGCCAAGGCGCGCTCGAAGCTCCACCGCTGTCCGGCCATCGGCCATGGAGAGGTCGATCGGACCCTCTGGGTCAGCTCGGCCGAAGATTACGAAGGTGGATCCCTCACCGTGGAGAGAAGGCGCCCCGATTGCAAAGTCCAGTATGCCGTCGCGATCGAAATCGCCTGCGGGCGCCACGGAGAAGCCCAGCTCACTTTCAACCTCGAAACCCGGGATCTCGAGCGTTGGCGGCGCTTCGGGACGGTCAAGGAGCACCACGTGACCGCCGGTCCGCAACGCCTCTCCGCCGAGGACCACGATCACCTTCCCCGTGCGCCGTGCCGTCTCACCGCCCTGGCTTGTCAACCCGCCCGGCATGCCCAGGGCGAAGTCTGCGAATCCGTCCGCGTTGACATCGCCGATTCCGGCGCCTGCTTGCCCCAGTACGCCTCGGAACTCAAAGGTGGTCAAGAGAACGGCGCGTGTGGAATCCCTGAAAAGATCAAGAATTTCGGTGAAATGTGGGTCGCCAAATACCAGGAACACGGCTCCATTGGGAAAGACTGGATGGCCGGCGGCAGGTGCTCCGATGAGAAAATCGTCGAGGCCGTCCTGGTCGACGTCTCCCGCTCCGGCGACAAAGGCGCCGAATCTGTCCTGGATAGCAGAGCCCGTGAGCAACGTGATTGCAGCTTCAGGTGGGCCTGGCAGCTCCCGCTTGAGAAGCGCCCCGCCCCGGCCCCCGAGCAGCACGAAGACCCGGCCTGGCGCTCCGACAGCACCGGCGGCCCCGACCAGCAGATCCGGCTTGCCGTCCGCGTTGATGTCTCCAGCGTGTGCCAGGGAGTGGCCGACATTTGGGGAGTGTTCACTTCCAACGTAAGTGATTCCCCTGAAATTTGTCGAATCGACTTGAGTTTCCTCGGGTAACTGCCCCCGAGCCACGGGACCCGCAAAACAACACAGCACAAGTATCCTCGTCACAACACACGTGCAGCGTGAGCGGTAGCGAAGGCTCGACAGGATCTGTTGCAGTGGTTTCATGGTTCGACAAGCAATCCAGGGCGACGCGGCGGCCGCAAGGAAGGCGAAAAACCCGGAAAAGCATAGATTATCCCAGCACATCCGGGGCCAACAAAAAAAGGCTCTACAAGCTATTGCCGAGAGCCTTTTGAAACCTGAGTTGCCGGTGTCGCCGAGCCGGTCGTTTTGGAAGAGACCTCACGGGTCGCTCGGGTGGCCTTTGGACCCACTCAGCCTTCGCGACGGACTGAGTAGATCCTTGGGCTCCTCGCGACCCGCCTGGCTCGGCTTCACAGGAGGACCGTTGATTCGCTACAACGGCTCACCTGCTAGAACCTTCCTAAAGGTTACCCTTTCAATGGCTTGGGTATGCTTCCGAGTCTGGGCGGAAGCACCCTTTGGTGAAAAATCAAGGCGGCGAAGAATCAATGGATGTCGGGTCTGTGTTCAAGAACTACTTCAACGCTTTCTTCGCCCACCCTGGCTCCTCACCTCGGGTCCCAGCCACATGTGAGTTCCCCTCAACGGCGGGCACAAGCCCCTCGAGAGAGGCTTGTCCCAAGGTCCGCAAGACAGACAAGCACACAGCGTACCATGCCAAATCAGCTCCAAAGCCACCGAGTTTGACAGCAAGCTTGTCGAATTTAGCGAAATGTACGTATCAAGACTCTGGTCAGAAACAAACTCTTTGTCGTTCAGCCATCCCACCCCGCCTTTCTCAAGCCTTTTGCCTGTCTTCGTGCTCGAGAGGGCAGGATGGGGAACTCCTACTTCGCGTTGATCTTCACGCTGTGGTTGGCGATGAGCATGGCCATCTCGAGGGCTTGCTCATAATTGAGACGTGGATCGACCAGGGTCTTGTAGGCTCTGGGAAGGTCGGAGGTCTCGACGCCTGACGATCCGCCAATGCACTCGGTGACGTCTTCGCCCGTCAGCTCAAAGTGAACGCCGCCCAGGATAGAGCCCAGCGACTGGTGGATGTCGAAAGCGTGCTCTAGCTCGGAGCGAATGTTGGCGAAGTCTCGGGTCTTGATGCCGTCACTGGTCGACTCTGTATTGCCATGCATGGGGTCGCAGACCCACAGAACGGTCTTGCCAGTGCGGCGAACCGCATTGATGAGGGGCGGCAGAGACTGCGCGATTTTTCTGGCGCCGAAGCGGTGGATGAGGGTCAGGCGCCCGGGCTCATCCGTCGGGTGGAGAATGTCGATCAAGGTCGTCAGCTCCTCCGGAGCGATGGAGTTGCCCACTTTCACGCCGATCGGGTTCACAATTCCCCGGAAGTACTCGACATGCGCGCCCTCAAGGTGGCGTGTTCGATCTCCGATCCACGGTAGGTGTGTTGAGAGGTTGTACCAGCCGGGACGACGGGGGACTTGCCGCGTTTGCGCCTGCTCGTAGGTCAAGTGCAGGCCTTCGTGACTGGTGAAGAAGTCCACACGATTGATCTCGCCCACGCGGGAGCCCGCCAGGCTTTCCATGAAACGCAGGGACTCGCCGATCGAAGCCACCATTCGGTGGTACTGTTCGGCCTGAGGGGACTTGACCATGAAGCGCAAGTCCCAGTTCTCGGGGTGGTGTAAATCGGCAAAGCCGCCTTCAGCAAGCGACCGTACGAAGTTCAAAGTCAAGGCGGCGCGCTCGTATCCGCGGAGGAGGAGCTGCGGATTTGGCATGCGGGCCGCT
Organism: Planctomycetia bacterium; assembly: GCA_005772855.1. Lineage (GTDB taxonomy): Bacteria > Planctomycetota > UBA8108 > UBA8108 > SXIK01 > SXIK01. Next base: position 32,913 of record SXIK01000117.1, read on the forward strand.
TCGGTGAAGTCGCTCTCGTTCACGAGGTCGCCACGGTAGCTCCAGAGGGTCTTGTCACCCCTTGTTTCCATCTCGGCAGAGCGGGGCTTCGCGTACTGGCCGGCGATGCGGCCAATGCGAACGACGGGTTTCTTGAGTCCATGCACGAGGACCAGGCTCATCTGGAGCAAGATCTTGAGCTTGTTCGCGATGCTGCTCGATTCGCAGTCAGCAAAGCTCTCGGCGCAGTCACCTCCTTGAAGCACGAACTGCCTGCCGGCGGCGGCGGCGGCGAGATGGCGCTTCAAGGCGTCGACTTCCCAGCTCGTCACGAGAGGTGGCAAGCGGGAAAGCCGCTCGACGGTTGCATTCAACTCTCGCAAGTCAGGGTAAAGGGGTTGCTGCGTGGCGGGTTTGGTTTGCCAGGAGGTTGGGGTCCAGTCGTTCGGCATGGGAGACCATTATAGGCATCTTCTAGAAATGCGGCCATGAGTCTGGCTGATGATAAGCCTCGCAAGGGCTTGCCATGGCAGAGTCCAAGGCTTACCGTGACCCTCACCATGAATCCCTCGCCAAGCTCTGCTTCCTTGACTCTTCGACCCTGTGACGCTTCCCTTCCCGCCGGCCTTGTGGAAGCGAGCAGCCGTGTGAGTCCGGCTGCGGTGATCGCCTTCACGGAGGGGCCCGCAGTGGATTTACACGGCAACGTCTACTTCAGTGATATCCAGAACAACAGGATCTTGCGACTTTCTGCCGCTGGGGAGCTCACCGACTTCCGAGTTGACGCCGGCCGCGCGAACGGCAACCTGTTCGACCGCGAAGGCCGCCTTCTGACGTGCGAGGGGGGCGAGTTCGGCCCCGGCGGACGGCGCAGGCTCGTGCGCACTGATCTGAGAACCGGTGAGATCACTGTGTTGACGGAACGGTTCGAGGGCCAGCGTTACAACAGCCCAAATGACCTCGCGATCGACCCCTGGGGCAACATTTTCTTCACCGATCCTCGCTACGGTGATCAAGGTGGCCGCGAGATGAGCGTCGAGGGCATCTACAGGATCGACACGCAAAACCATGTGCGCCGCATTCTCAGCCAACCGGAGATCCAGAAGCCCAACGGCATTGCGGTCACGCCCGACGGCTGCGGGCTCTACGTCGTCGACTCGAACCCGCAAGTCGGTGGGAACCGCAAGATTTGGAGGTTCGATCTGAGTCCGGACGGGACTCCGTCAGGGCAGCGGCTTGTCTACGACTTTGGCCAGGGCCGGGGTGGCGACGGCATGCGACTTGATGTCGAAGGAAACCTCTGGATTGCGGCTGGCATCAACGTGCCCCGCGGTCGTCCGGGCGAGACGCTCGATGTGACCGCCGGAATCTACGTCGTCTCCGCCGTGGGCTCTCTGTTGGGGCGAATCCCAATCCCCGAAGACTTGGTCACCAACCTCACCTTTGGGCCACCCGACCGCCGTACGCTTTACGTGACAGCGGGGCGAAATCTCTACCGCATGCCGATTGGAGTCTCGGGGTTCGCGGTGTGATGCGCAGCGTCACACCACCGGAAGCCTCCACGGCTCACGTCTTTCACGGTCGAGCCACTTGCTGGTGGCCTCGTCGCCAACCTTCCTTGCATGCTCCCTTCGGGTCTTGTCAACCTCGCAGACACAAAGCGCCTCGACGTCAGGAAAATTGAGCAGCTCCCTGAGGTGATAGTTGTTTGCGACCTTGCCTGCGCCGATGAAGGCAACTGTGATGCGTTCGCTCGGAGCGGCTCGACCGCCGAGCCCGAACGCGGTGCTCGGGGCGATTGCGGGCGCGGTGATCGCTGCGGCGGCAGCCTTGAGAAAAGTCCTTCGTGTAAATTGATGCATGGCGGTCATTCCGTTTTTCTCCAGGATGCGTGCGGCATCAGAGCCGTGGATTCCTTGCATCTTTCACCAAGAATGCTGGCCGGAGGCAAGGCGGGTCCAGCAACTCGGCAGGTTCTTGTGCCATCAAATAAGGAGCTGGATCCATCGTAATTTTGGACCAGTCAGCCGCTGGCGCAGCAAGAAGACGATCGCATATACTTTCTTCGGAGGAATGGTCATGAACCTTCGCTTTCTCCTGGCCAGAATTGGCCTCAGTTCCCTTTTCTGCTGCGCTTTCGCGTCCTCTCAACAGCCAGACGACGACGGCTTCGTCTCCCTTTTCACTGGCAAGAATCTTTCTGGTTGGCACAACGTCAACGGTGCATCCGACACGTGGTCGGTGCGAGACGAGAAGATCATCTGCAGCGGAAAGCCGATCTGCCTCCTACGGACCGTGAAGCAATACCAGAATTTTGTGCTCGAGCTTGACTGGCTGCACCTCCAGCCGAAAGGGAACTCCGGCTGCTTCGTCTGGTCAGACGCCATCACTGCCAGAGGGCAGCCTTTCTCGAAGGCGATCGAGTGCCAGATCCTCGACGGACAAGAGACCGAGAACTACACGAGCCACGGCGATGTCTTCGCCATCCACGGAGCGGTCATGACGCCGGACCGGCCGCACCCCGCAGGCTGGATGCGTTGTCTTCCCAGTGAGAGGCGCTCGAAGCCCGCTGGCCAGTGGAACCACTACCGTATCTCCTGTGTCGACGGCACGGTGAAGCTAGAGGTGAATGGCAAGGAGGTCGCGGGCGGAAGCGAAGTCAATCCGCGCAAGGGGTACATCTGCCTCGAGTCGGAAGGTTCGGAGGTGCATTTTCGAAGGCTGAGAATCAAGGAGCTGCCACCGGCGAAGGAACCCTTGAAGCCAGAGCAAGTCGCGGCCACCGACGTTGGCTTCGAGCGACTCTACAGCGGAGTCGACCTCTCCGGTTGGCGAGTCGCCGCTCTGGACGCGGCGCACTGGAAGGTGAAGGACTGGAAGCTGGAGTACGACGGCCTGGGTGGCCCGATCCTGAGCGAGCGGGAGGTTGGCGATGCGGTTGTGGTTGTTGATTGGCGCTGGACTTCGAAGCCCTCGAGCTCGGCTTTTCCTTTTGACCTTCGCGGTGCCCTGGTCGCCTCGAAGTTGGAGGCACACGTCAAGGAGGGAGAGTGGAGCCGTTGTGAGATCGCGCTCAGGCAGGACAAGGCGACGATCGTCCTCAATGGGAAGACTTTGGCGGAAAACGTGCCGCTCCCTGGTCTCCCAGCTCAAGGTTCGATCGTGCTCGGAGGGAAGGCCACCGGCCCCATTCAATTCGCCAACATCTACGTGCGCCCTTGACGGGGGAGGCGTCCCTCGTGGAGTGCACCCCAATACTCGAGACCCACTCCCACCTGGTTTCCGTCGGCAAGTCGCACTTCGCTATCTGGCGGTTGGCGGTTGGCGGGTGGTACTCAGTGAAGCCGCTCCACAGGTGCCGACGCGCTCGGGCTTGATTGGCCCGGGCCGCCGAAGGCCCAGGAGTAGCTTACGAGGATCAGGTAGTCGGCGAAGGCGGCGTCACCGTGCCGCTGAGGCTCTGCTCGATCGTCTGGAACGCTGCGCTGGCGGTTTCTGTAGAGCGCGACGGGCGCGCTCACTCCCAGGGTATGGCCCTTCCAGCTCCAGGCAATCCCGGGCTCGATCGCAATTGCGTATCCAGGACGACGGAAGCCCTTGGAAGACCCAATCAGGTCCCGCACGGGGACGCCTTCGAGGCGGGCGGCGAGGCTGAGGGAGAGCCCGTACTGTTCGAGGAACGGGATCGGTCTTGCCAGGCCCACCTTGGCGAGATACGCGTCGGTGACGGACATCTCTTGCTCACCAGAGCCGGTCCTGAAAGTTGGTACTCCGTTGGTGGCTCGCGGGTTTAGAAGGTAGCTCCCCTGAGCAAACCCCGTGAATTTCTCAAAAAAATTGTAAAAACCTTGCATGCCCAGGATGGCCCCGAAGCTGCCGTCGCCCGGCTGGATCGACTGGTCGGCGGTCCTTACCTCCCGGGTGAAGACGTTCCCCGTGCGAACCGTCGCCTTGTGACGCACGTCGTCCTGGCCAGTCGGTAGCTTCACCCCAAGGCTCAGACCGATGTTTCCCTTCAGGAACTCTTCCGGGTCAAGGATCCAGCCGCTTCCCTGGATGACCATGTCGCCGATTCCTTCCGCTCGCTGCAAGTCGCGGTCGATAACTTCGCGTTGAGCGTTGCGGACCGGTGATGATCGGGTCGCAAAGAGAACGGGCAAGCTCACGGATCCGTTGACGCGCTTCGTGAACGCATAGGTGAGGCCGAAGTCCATCAGATGGACCTTGTTAATCACCTGGCTGTGCTCCCGCTCCCGCTCCTTGTCCTCATGGCTGCCTGTGAAGTGCCGATCGGACTTCTGGTAGCGATAACCATAGTTGAACTGCCACGTCCCTGCTTCGAGGTAAGGGCTTCCCTGAGTGCCAAGCACGGGCACCCCCTGGCGGGCAGCCACTCAGCCTTGAGCGTTGGCCGAAGAGATGGGCAGAAAGGACCCTGCAATGATTCCGCTGACGACGACAAGGACGCGCTGATACACTCCTCGCAGGGGAGGAAAACCTCCCCCGCACCGGCTGCCTGGCGGCGTCCCCTCCGTCCCGCGCTTCGAGCCCGCTCCGGGGGTCAGGGCTCCCGCCTTGGTCGCCCTGAGGCCCCTCCTCGGTGCTCGGCAAGGGCCGGGCGCCTCGGGCTCCGATTCCGGCGCCGATGATGGGTGAGCCTTGGTCAAGATGCCACAATCATGGCCGTGAGGAGTGTAGTTCATGAGACGCGGCACTTGGAGAGGTTGGAAGAGGGATAGGGTTTCGAGGACAAACTTGACCTTTGAGCGTCGATCGGGGGTAAGTGAAACAAGACCTGGACACCCTTCAAGCACAGGCCATGCCAGTCGCCAAGAAATGCCCGAAGCCCTGGAAAAAGGGAAGTTACGGAACTCTCCGGGTGATTTTTCGGCAGGCTACCCGTAAACCCACCGACTGCTGGAAGGATTTGTACGGCCCTGCCATGCCGGCGGGGTCTTGGCCATGCTGGACTCGGTCGCTCACACGCGAGCCCCTCACCAAGGGCTGTTCTTTTCAGCCTCGACAAAGGGCACATGGAGGAGGTTAACTGAAAAAAGTGTAGCAATGTGTGACCCCGCACACGTGCCTAACTTGCTCGTTAACATCAATTATTGGTGCAGTCCAACCAGAAAAGACCATGCCAAGAAACGTCCTTCGAAGAGCCAGGCAATACCACTTGGGCGAGCTGAGCGAGGACGGCGCGGGCCGAGATCCGATCCAGCTTTTCCTCCGATGGTTCGCCGAAGCAAAAAAGGCCCGCTTCCTTGAGCCCGAGGCCTTTGCGTTGGCCACCGCGAGCCGGGAGGGGCGACCTTCCGTCCGTTTTGTTCTCCTGAAGCACTGCGACGAACGCGGATTTGGCTTTTTCACCCATTACGGGAGTCGTAAGGGCCGTGAGCTTGCCGAGAATCCGTGGGGGGCGCTGGCCGTTCACTGGGACAAGCTCGAGCGTCAAGTGCGCATCGAGGGGAGAGTCGAGCTTGCCTCGAGTGCCGAATCCGACGAGTACTTCCGCTCGAGGCTTCTCGTGAGTCGTCTCGGGACCTGGGCTTCCCGGCAGAGCTCTGTTCTCCGCGGCCGCGCTGTTCTTGAGCGGCGGCTGGAGAACGCGCGACGCAGGTTTCTGGACGAGGACGTGCCCCGCCCGCCCAATTGGGGAGGCTACAGGCTAGTCCCAGAACGTATTGAGTTCTGGCAAGGCCGTGCCAACCGTCTCCACGACCGCCTCCTTTTTACGCGGCGAGCCCGGGGGGGCTGGAAGCGCCAACGGTTGTCGCCCTGAGGCGGCCACGCGCTGTTATCCGACGCCTGTTTGCGGCGGGCGCGGCCGGCGATTCCGGATTACCCAGTAGAACGGGAAGCCAAGGAGGATCAGGCCTGCCGAGATCAAGAGGTAAACGCCATCCTCGGAGCCGGGAGTTTCTTGAAAGTAACCGGATGCCTTCTGGATCGAGTCCGCCAGGCTGTACATGATGAAGCCGGCCGCGAAGAGCACGAAGACCATCGGCAGCAGGGGATGGCCCGGTGCACGGAATTTGTCAGATAGGTGAGCGTTGCGGCGACGGAGACGGAAGCAGGCGGTCACTGTCAGCAGGTAGAAAATCCACGCTGCGAAGACGACCGAGTCCGTGAGCTGGTCGAAGGAGCCCCAGTAGACGTAGGCTGCGCCCATGGCTCCCTGGAGGACGATGGCAAGTAGAGGCGTGCGAAATCTGGCGTGAACCTCGCCAAAAGGGGTGAAAAATAGGCCGTCCCTCGCCATCGCATACGAGAGGCGCGGTCCGGTGAGGAGGTTGCCATTGCCGGCTCCGAGCGTCGATCCAACGATGCCAACTGAAAGAAGTGTCAAACCGAGGGGCCCATAGAGCCGGCTGGCGGCCTCCGCCGCCACGCCCCCACCGCTCTTGAAAAGCGGCATCTCTTCAAGGGGGATCACGCAGAGGTAGGCGACGTTCACGGCGATGTAGGCGCCGATCACGATCAGAATCCCGAGCACGAAGCCCACTGGAATATTGCGCCCTGGATTCTTGATTTCGCCACCAGAGAAGCTCAGGAGATACCAGCCGTCGTAGGCCCAGAAGATCGCGAGAAAGACAGCCTTGAAGCCTTCAAAGACCTGCCGGTTTCCCGGTGAGCCTCGAATTTCCCAGAAGGGTGACAGGTCGGCCCCGTTCGTCTTGCCAGGCAGAAAGAGGCCGCAGATGACCATCGCGATCGCCGCAAGCTTGAGCACGGTGAGAGTGTTTTGGATCATGGCACCCCATCGGACGCCGATCAAGTTCGCGAAAGTGAGTGCCCAGATCATGAGGACAGGCACGGTCTGGAACCAGTGCGAATCGGTGGCGGGTCGCCTACCTTCCGGCAGCAGGTTGAATGCAAAGCTCGTGGAGACAAAGGCAAGCGCCGCGATGCTCGCGGAGTTGATGATGACGAGGTTCGTCCAGCCGAAAAGAAACGCAGTCAAGTCTCCGAAGGCCTCTCTCAAGTACGTGTACTGCCCCCCTGCCCCGGGGTAATAGGACCCCAGCTCGGCGAACACGAGAGATCCAATCAGGGCCAGCATGCCTGCAGCCACCCAACAAGAGAGGATCCAGGCGGGCGATGGCAAGGCCTCGGCGATCTTGCCTGGCTTCACAAAGACGCCGCTTCCAATGATGGACCCAATCAGGATGGATGCTGCGCTCCATGCCCCCAGGACCCGTGGCAGTTCTCGCTGGCTCCCCGACTCTGACATGGGCGCACAAGATAGCACAACGGAGTTGCAGAGGATAGTGCGAGCAATGCACGTATAATCCTTCGGCCATGCGACGAGTGCTTGTCTTTCGCCACGGGATCGTGATCAACCGCTACTTCATGCTCGCAATGGAGCGCTACTTTGCCCGGCGAGGTTGGGACGTGCGCAACCGCTCCTACCCCAGCACGAGAAAGTTTGTCGAGGAGCACGCTCGGGATCTTTCCGAGGAACTGCTCCAGATCGATCAGCAACTCACCCGCCAGGGAGAGCCACACGAGATCTACGTTGTCACGCACTCTCTCGGCGGGCTCGTACTGCGCTATGCGCTGACGCACTTCGCCATGCCGCCCATCCGCCGAGCCGTCCTCATGGTTCCGCCCAACAACGGCTCGATCGCGGCGAGATTTTTCAGGAACTTCCCGCCGTACCGGTGGATCTTTGGAACAAAGGCGGGAAGTCAGCTCTCTGCCGACCTGCCCGGGATCTTCGTCGAGGCGGGCGTGCCCGAGGGGACCGATATTGGCATCATTGCCGGAACGGTTCCGAGGCGGCGCTGGCCGACGCCGCTGGAGCAGCCGCACGATGGAGTCGTCACGGTGGCGGAGATGCGACTCGACGCATTTCCACTGAAAGCATTGCCCCACGGCCACACAATGATTCTTTTTTCCCGGTACGCGTGGGAAGAGGTGGAAAGTTTCCTCGATCGAGGAAACTTCTTGAAGTCGACGACGAATGCGAAAGAGGCCTCTCGTGCGTGAGCTGGGTGTCACCTCCGGTTTGTTGGCCGCACTGGTAAGCTTCAGCGCCTGCGTACCGCAAGTCGAGAGTACGCCACGGGAGCAGGCAGGACCGATCGCGTTCCTGGCAGGCGAACCGGTCCAGGCCACGAAGGATCTGCTCCAGTCGCTCCGGGCCGAGGTGATAGAGCTTCTGGCGGCCTTGCCGGGGGAGGCGGAACCCGACGGCATGGCGCTCCTGCGGCGGGGCGGGAAGCTCTTCTATTGGGGAGTTGACGAGGACCTCCCGAAGGACAATTTTGAGTGGGTGCGTGATGCCTGGGGGCAGCCGGTGATGTTGCTTTGCGCACAGGGAGAGTCGAGGGACTGGTGCCTTGCATCTGCTGGGCCTGATCGAGCCTGGACAACGGATGGCATGGCTCTTGTGACGAAGGATCCCGTTAACGCCTCGAAGGAGGTCGAGTTTCTTGAGCGGGCCCCGCACTACCATGGTGAGGAGGAAGCGGCGCTTCGCCAAACGCTTGGCGACGACATTATCCTCCACTCCACGGGTCTCTTCTTCCGGGCGTACGACGCGCCGGTTCCTCACGCGGACGAAGCCTTCGCATCCCTCCTGGGCCTCCTGCGAGGCCACTCGAAGGTGTCGATCCAGTCGACCCCTGATCTTGAGGACGAGCTGGGTCAGCTCACTGAGGAGGAGCGCGATCTGGCGATAGCCTTCCTCCGCACCTACGAGCACGATTGTGTCCTACGAGAGGACACCTGGAGCCATGAGTGCAAGCGAAGGAATGGTCTGCTTCCGCGCATTTACCTCTGGAACCGAAAGCTCGCCGAGCGGGCTCAGCCGTTTATCTGGATCGAGCCCAGGGAAGACGGGTGGACGCTCGACTGGGATGTCGACGAGCTCTTCCGTGCTGTCGAGGAGGGCGGGAGAAAGCCGGGTGCGCGGTAGGTCCCCACCCCTTACTTACGCCAGCCAGCCGCCCAGCACGAGCGCTGTAGCTTGTCCGACCGTGTAGAAGCGGCCATCGGGGCCGAGAGGCAGAGTCCAGCGTTCGTCGCAAAGTGAGATATCGCCGGGCTTCAGCCCATGCGTCTCCTCACCGAAGAGAACAGCGAAACGATTGAAATTGCAATCGGACCAGGGCTGCACGCCGCCCTCGAGGACTGTAGCCGCGATCATGAAATTCTGTGATCGCACCGACTCGGCCCAGGCAAGTACATGGTCAAATCTTTCGACTTCAATGCGCTCGGGCTCGTTGGCGAGGCTGGGCCGCCATGACTTCAACTTCCTGAGCACTTTCCAGTGCCTTGAATCGAGGCACTTGCCGACGAGGTGAACCCGCGCGCCGAATCCAGCTGCAAGGTGGAGCACCTCGGCCAGGTCTCGTGGATCCGTCAGTGTCTTGTAGGCGAGGACGAGGGCAGACTCGGCAGGTGTGGGTCCGTTACCTTGCATCGAGAAAGATCCCTGCCTGTCGCAGGATCACCCCGGCGGCCGCAGGGCCGAGAGACATGGACTCCTCGTAATCCCCCACCCGGAAATCGAATGCCGGAATCATGTAGCCGAGCTCGTCATTTCCAAGGCCAACGATCAAGCGTGGATGGCCCTTCATGCGCTCGAGGATTTCGAAGCTCACCTCCGGGAGAAGCTCACCGGGCACGCTGATCAGCTGCGACTCGCCGATCCGGATGTGAAACATCTCGCTGATGCTTCGGCCTCGATAGGACGCCGGCCGGCCCGTGGACATCTCAAAGGCGACCATTCTCGGATTCGTGACCGGAATTTCGATCCTACTCCGATCGACCTTGATCGTCCGAGGCATGGGGGTCGCGAAACCGAGAAGCCGCTCAATTTCTCTCGCGAGCCGTCTTCCCTGCCCCTCGGTGTCGGCGTGCGTGCGAGCACGCGTGTCACCGGACACCATCCCACCCAGCGCGCCGTTCAGAAACACGGCCTGGGCTCCCGTTGACTGCTGCAACGATGCGCAGAGGTACCCGGGGTAGTCCGCGCTCACCTCCAGCGGTTTTCCCTTTGCGGTCTCGATCCCCTCGGGGTGACACGCGAAGTGGGCAATCGTGACGATGGGTCTTGAGTCGTCGCCGACGGCCTGAATTACCGCAATCTGCGGGTCGACGATTCCGGGGTTGCGGGCGTTGCGAGAGAGGCCTTCGACCCTGGCGCCCTCGAGAGAGAGCTCATCGGAAGCTGCGCGTAGCGCTGCCACTCTTCGAACCTTCGAGACCGCCTCCAGCACTGCCTCAAAGATGCCATTCTGGATTCGCTTTACGAACTTCTCCGGGTAGTGGCCGTAGATTCCGATGGGATCGCCGGCCGAGTGGACATGCGACATGGCCACGAACAGGTGAGAAATACCCTTTTTCCTGAGTCGTGCCTCGATCGGCTCGATGTCGATACGGCGCATGCCGAAGATATCGCCGCCCACGAGCGCGAGCTTCACACCACCTTGCGCAAAAACGGCGGCTCGAGCCTTCAAACGATCGTGCACAACGTACTGAACTGGGCCGAGCGCATCGGGTTCGAGCGGAGTGATGTCAGCCTCGGCCCCGCCTGCGAGGAGCTCTGGATCGCCCTCGGTCTCCCCTGGCGAAGCAGAGAGCGGCTGCGGTCCCTGGCGAAGGGAACGCAGACTCAAGAAATGACGCTCTCCAGTGTGGACACGGGGGAAGCCGTGCACGAAGTAGGCCGTGCCGATCGTGCGGCCGTTGCCATCAAACGTGAGCCGCACACCCCTTGCAGAGTAGTCGGCCAGGGTTTGCCTCGAGAGCTCGAGCAAGAACTCCGGCTCGCCGAGTTTCTCGCGCACCCGCTCGAGCGTCTCAAAGCCTTCCGGCGCGCCGCACGCCTCGATGCTCCCAATCCTCCGGTTGTCCTGAATGTGGATCGTATCGAAGTGCCCCGGACTGCGTTTCGACGGAAACGTCATCTTCCATGCGTACCAGGAGGCCTCGTGCTCCGGCTCGCCAAGCTTCATTTTCACGTCGTTCAGGGTTGAGACTCCCGGGACGAGACCCTCATACGTGAAGGGCGGAGGGGGAGCGCCCGCGGGCGGGGTCCCTTTCACTGTCTGTGTTCTGAGAGACACGAAGGGTGAGAGAACGAGGACGACCGTGAGGGCGACTCTTCCTGTAGCGCTCATTCGGGAGGTCGGAGGGACGTGGAGCTGTCTTGATGGGGAGGAAGCATGGTTGCTCAGTATAAACCACGCCCTGCTGACGAAGGACTTGGCTCTGGATCTGTGGGAGAGAGTGTTCCAGGGGTGCCTAGAATTCCTTTGCTCGCGTGCCCGTTCGGATTCTCATGAGGTGAAGGCTACCCGTGATGTAAAGGACGCTGCCATCGCCGCCCCAGGCGCAGTTGGTGGTGGGTTCGCCAGGGTCAATCGTCCCAAGGTGAGTACCGTCCGGGGCGAAGACGTGAACGCCGCCAGGCCCCGTTGCGAAAACATTGCCGTGCCTGTCGACCTTCAAGCCGCCGGGAAGTCCTTTCCTGCCTTCCTTCACCCAGGCAGTGGCGTCGAAAAAGATCTCTTGATGCACGATCGTTCCGTCGTCCCTGACTTCGAAGACGTACACAACGGCCTCTTCTGGGTTGGCGCACGCAACGTAAAGCTTCTTCTCGTCGGGCGAAAAAGCGATTCCGTTCGGGTTTGAGACCCCTCTCGTCAGTAGCGTCAGGTCGCCCGAGGTCGAGATGCGGTAGATGCCCTGGGAATCAAGCTCCCGGGCGGAATCGTCGCTGTGGTTCTCGATTTTGAAGGGCGGATCAGTAAAGAAAATGTCGCCGTTTGATCTCAGTACGGCGTCGTTGGGACCGTTTAGTTGCTTGCCCTCGAAGCGGTCGGCGAGCGTTGTTTTCTTGCCATCCTTCTCGAGGCGCGAAACGCGTCGGTCGCCGCGTTCGCAAAGAACGAGGCGGCCCTGGGCTTCCAAAAGGAGCCCGTTCGAGCCGGGCTGGCCACGATCTGCTTCGGACCCTGTGTAGCCGCTGGGTTTCAAGAAGACGCTGGTTCCCTCTCCCTCCTTCCACTTCATGACGGCGTTACTGGGGATATCAGAGAATAGGACATATCCTCCTGCGCGAATCCACAGGGGTCCTGCCGAGCTCTTGAAGTCGCTCGTCAACTTTTCAAGTGCAGACGAGGGCGGGATGAGCTTGTCGAATCGCGCATCCTTGCGCACAATCGTGCCGAGCGTCGAAGCAGGAGAATCTGGCAGTGACTGGTTGCCGTTCCCCCTGGGTGCCTGACATCCCAGGGGGATGAGAGCCAGGACGGATACGTGGAATGGTAGGAGAACGGTGGAATTGAACATGCGGCGAAAGCGTAGACGGAACTCCCGGTGTTTGAAAGGGGAGACCCCATGAGTGAGGATCGCCCTGCGGCGAGCGCGGCGAAGGGTCGCGCCCTCAGATTTTTTTTTCTCCTGTCCCTTGTCGCGTTTCTCGCCGTCGTCGGGTGGCTGTTCCTTGAGGCCCGATCGGGGAATGAAAGGCAGGTGTCACCGCGAGCGGCAGGTCCTGTTATCAGAACCCTGAGGCTTGTGAGTGCCTCAAGACCCGATGCACCGATCGTGATCCCGGTCCGTTTTCGCAGCGGCGAGGAGATACTCCTCAACTTCACGCTCGAAAAACCGTGCAGGCTTTTTGTGGGTCTCCTCGATGAAAGGGTTGGCCTCTCCGCAATGAGTCCAGTGGCTACGGACGGCGTCGCCGGAACCAACAGCCTCGGTCCGTTCGAGGTGGAGGACGGCGCCGGAGGCGAGGCGATGGTCCTCGTTGCCAGTGAGAAGCCCCAGACGACGGCCGATTTCCAGCGGCTCCTGGCTCGGGCAAGGGAAGCAGTGAGGGGTACGGAGTTGAAGGTCCCGGCGACCCTCCCTGTGATCCTTGAGACCCTACGAGCGCACGAGGGTATTTCGGCCGAGGCTGTCAAGTACGAGCATGTGAGGTAGTTCCGGATCCTCAGTGCCGCCCGGCAGAGAGCCCCGGGTCACGAATTTCGACTGCCCCATGCGGGGACACCAACGGCCTCGCTCAGCCAGGTCGCCGGCGCCGGTTTCACAACTGGAGGTTCATGTCGAGGCGCACCCGCCGGGCCTCCGCTCGCTGCCCGCAATCGAACTTGCATCGTTTTATTCAGGCCTGAAACCCAACGATTCCTATCCACCACGGGTACAATCGCGGTCATGCTAGGGGGTCTCCTCCACAACCGATTTCGCATCCTCAAGAAGCTTGGTGAGGGCCGGACCGGAACGGTCTGGCTGGCGGAGGATACGCTCCTTAAACGCACCGTTGCGCTCAAGCGGGCCCGGGGCAAGACGGAGCCGGAACGGAAGTCGAGAGGAGTTCGACTTCTGCATGAAGCGGAGTTCCTGGCCAGGATCGATCATCCGAACGTTGTTGGCGTGCACGACTTCATCGACGGGGAGACGTCGGTTACGCTCGTCATGGAGCTGGTAAAGGGCGTGCCCTTCAAGAGCCTTTACCGGAAGGGGGCGATGGCGCAGCACGAGTACTTGCCCTACCTGGAGCAACTCCTCTCGGCGCTAGAGGCTGTTCACAGGGAGGGCATCATTCACCGCGATGTGAACCCCAATAACATCCTCCTGAGCGAAGCCGGGGTCGTGAAGCTTACCGACTTCGGTCTGGCATGTTCTGCGGACGACGCCGCGCCACGTCGAGGCGGCACGATCGGTTACATGGCGCCTGAGTCGCTCAGGAAGAGTGCGCGACTCACGTTCGCGGTCGACATTTATGCCCTCGGGTTTCTGTCGTTCCAGGCCTTCCTCGGAAAGCCAGATTTCCAGAAGCTCTACGGCGCGTCGAGCTCGCTCGAGTGGGCTCGATGGCTCCTTTCCCGCGAGCGATTCAAGACACTTGACGAGATCGGGAAGCCCGTGTCCCAGGGCCTCTCGGCGATCGTGGAGCGTATGCTCGAGAAGGCCCCCGGGGACCGTTATGCGATGGTTGCCGACGTGCGGAAGGATCTTGATCGCGTCGCCGGTCATGCCCTCAAGGCGCCGGAAAGTCTGGGCTTCGCGGCAGGAATGCGTCGGATCTTGCCGTCGCTTCTTTCGCGTGGGCCGGAGGTGGGATGATCCCTCAGTGGTCGGCAATACCGTCCGCGGCGGGGGCTTTCCACTGAGCTGGCTTCTCCTGGTGGGTTCTGTCAGTGGTGATCAAGACGCCGGCAAGAATGATGACCGCCGCCGCCTCGAAAGTACTCCTGTGGATGGCCTCACCATTCAGAAGCCACCCGAGGAAAAGTGCAATCACGGGGTTGACGTAGGCGTACGTGGACACCTTGGCGGGCGCGACGTGCTGAAGCAGCCAGACGTAAGCCATGTAGGCCACCATGGAAACGAGCACCATCAGGTAAAGCATCGACCCCCATGACCTGAGAGGGACGGCTGCGAGGTCGAACTCCGAGAATTCGTGAAGGAACAGAGCCGCTCCGAGGAGCAGTAGCCCTCCTGCTGCTTGCTGCATTCCGACGTTGAGGATCAAGGAGTCGGGAAGCTTGGCGGTTCGGCAGTAAGTCGTTCCCAAAGCCCAGGCAACTGGACCCAGAAGTGCCGCGGCGACGGCGTATGGGTCGAGTGAGGATTCGTGGACGGAGGCACCCACCATGGATGCAGTTTTCGAAAACGCCAGAAGCGCCAGGCCCAGACATCCCGTGAGGAGACCCGAGACGATCCGAAGGCTAGGCCGCTTCCCTCCCTTGCTGAGCCAGTTGAGCCCAACGATCCACAACGGCGTCGGGGCGATGAAGAGACATGTGACGCCGGAAGGCAGCTTTTGCGATGCCCACGCGAAGCAACCGTTGCCGAACAAGATGAGCAGAGCGCCTGCGACGAATGCCGAGCGCCACTGAGCAGGCGCCGGCCCGGGGATGCCCCGCCACGATGCGAAGGCGATCAACAGGCATCCAGGCACCAAGAATCTCACGCCAGCCATGATCAGCGGAGGAAAGCCATCGAGGGTCCACTTGATCATCAGGTAGGCCGAGCCCCAGATGAAGTAGATCGCAGCGAATGCCGCCAGCACCTTCCAGATGGGTGGCCCCGAGCTTCCAGGGAGCGATGCTTTCACCTTGACCGTTCCTTCCTGAAAGAAAAAGCCCAAATTATACTACTCGCGGGAGAGGAAGTCTTCGCCCGCACCGGGGCGTCGCCGGCGCCGATGGTCGGTGAGCGTTGGCCAGGATGTCCCAATCGTGGCCGTGCGGTGTATCTGTCGACCCCGTGAGCCCGCCGGCACAAATAAGCGTGGGCGCGTGGCCTTGAGCGGCTCCCGAAAGTGTCACAGTCTTCGGGGCACTTCAGCCTTTCCCGGTGCTTGCCCCAGCGTTTCTTCGTCGGACGTGGACGCTTCTTGCTCTCCTTCTTCGCGTTGTGGCATGCAGGGTGAAGTATCGGCAAGGAGTTGCCTGCGGAAGCATCAAGCGCTCACCTTCGGTCTGTTCTTGAGCCGCCGGCACCGCTCGAAGTAAAAGAGGACCGGAATGAAAATGTCGATCACCTCGTCAGCCACGAGGATGCCCCCAAGAATCGGGGCCGCCATGGGGCGCATGTATTCGGCGCCCACCCCTGTGGCCCAGAGCATTGGAATCAGGGCAAGGAGCGTCGTGGCCTCCGTGAGGAGCTTGGGGCGCAAACGGTGCACGGCGCCCTCGATGACGGCCTCGCGAATCTCCTCCTCAGTCTGGATCTTCTCCATGCCTCCACGTTTCTCGATGGCCTCCCTGAGGTAGACGAGCATGACAATGCTGGTCTCGGTGGCGAGGCCAAAACAAGCAATGTAGCCCACCCAGACCGCCACGCTGAAGTTGCCGCTCACATCGACGCCCAGTTTCGGGAGCAGGTACTGGAAGAGCGCGCCGCCGGCGACAGCGCCCGGAACGGCGAGAAACATTAGGAGGGTGTCGGGGAAGTCCTTGTAGGTCCAGTACAGGAGAACGAAAATAATGAGGAGCACGAGTGGAAGGATCAGAGAGAGCGTCTTCTGCGCTCGGACTTGATGCTCGAACTGCCCGCTCCACTCGACGTAGAAGCCTTCTGGCAGCTTCACCTTCGATGCCACCTGCTGCTGCGCCTCCTCCACAAAGCCCACAATGTCACGCTCCCGCACGTTGAGCGAGACGAATGTCCTGAGGAGCCCGTTTTCGCTCTTGATCATGCTCGGGCCTTGCACGATCTTCACGTCGGCCACCAGCGAGAGTGGAACCTGGCGCAGGCGCGGCCGCGACACGGGCGTCGTGGAAGCCTGAGGCGGGGTCAGCTTCATGGCCGAGGTGCTCGCGTAGGCAGCGCCGCCCATGCCGCCTCCTGAGCCATCTGCCGTCGGAACACTCGAACTGCTGCCCATGGACCTTCCCGGGCGAGGGGGAGCATCGCGTGTTGGCATGCTCAAGGACCCTTCCGAGGCCGTGGCGGGCACCAGGATTCTCTTCACGCTTTCTTCATCCTCCCGCCACTCTCTGGGATAGCGAATGCGGACCGGAAAGCGTCGCCGCCCCTCCACCGTCATTGTGACGTCCTTGCCCCCCAGCGCGATCTCGATCGTGTTTTGAATGTCATCCACGGCCACTCCGTAGCGCGCGGCCCGCTCTCGATCGATCAAGATTTCGAGGTAGTTTTCCCCGACGATCTGATCCGGGGTGACATCGGCAGCGCCCGGGACGCTCCGGAGAACCTCGGCGATCTGGTTCGAGACGGTTTGTAGCCCATCGAGGCTGTTTCCGAACACCTTGACGCCGATTTGCGTGCGAACCCCCGTGGAGAGCATGTCGATGCGATTGATGATCGGCTGCGTCCAGATGTTGCTCCAGCCGGGCACCTGGAGGTCTGAGTCCAGCTCACGGACCAGGTCACTCTTGAGCTTCCGCCACAAATAGAGACTGCTCCCGAGCGCCTTTACCCGGTCGGTCCCGATCCTCCCGAGATCATCGGTGCCCGGCTCGCGCACAAGAATCTTCTCGGAATGCGCTCTCGCAACAGCCGCCGTGACGAGCAGCCTCGTGATGACCTCGGGGGCACGATCCTCGAGCTCCCAGTTGAGCGACCGGATTTTATCTCTGGCGAGCCGCGAGCACTGACTCTCGAGCACTTCGCGCAAGTCCTCGAACAGGCTCGTCTCCTTCTGGCCGGTCACGACCTGAAAGGGTTCCACGAAACTTGAGAAGAAGGTCGGCGGCTTGACGAAGAGGTCGGGTCGCCCTTCCATGGCTTCCGACGACGCAAGAACCTTCGCGACCAGGTTGGCAGCCCGCGTCACGTCCTCGAGCAGAATCCACTCGGCGAACTTCGGAGCAAACTCCGCAGCCAGGCGCTCCTCGGCGACGGCCCAGCGGGGCTCGTCAAGCGGTCGGGGCAACACCCCCTTCTTCTTCAAGAAGGAAGTGAGCTCATCCTTGAGTGTGCGCAGAAGCAACCGTGCCCGGAGAGGTTGATGCTCACGGATTCTTTGAGTGCTCAGCTCGCGCATTTGACGATCGAAGAGAGTCGCCGCTTCCATCGCTGAGGAGCTCTCAAGATCTCGACGGCGCTCTTCGGGAAGCGCCTGGAGCAGTCCGGTGTCCGTGAGCGCCCGGATCACTGCGCCCGCCTCCTGGAGAACTTCGTGGAATTGCAGTTTTCTCTTGGGCCACTCCTCCTTGGGTCGGAGCGTGACGATGGTCTCGACCATGTCAAGGGGCGCTGGATCGGTGGGAGTTTCGACTCGGCCGAGTTTTCCCACCACCTGGTGTACTTCAGGGAAATCCCGGATGAGGACGTTACGTTCCTTGATATCGCTGGAGGCCTGCGTGATGTTCACGCTGGGCTGCGTAATCGGCATGTCCATGATGGACAGCTCGTCGAGGGGCGGCATGAACTCCTCTCCCAGCGGTTTGATGACCTTGAAGCTGACAATTGCGGCAACAAAGAAGATCGCGAAACAAGCCATCTTTTGCCTGGCAACAAACATCGTCGAGGCGCCAATGAGGAAGGGGGCGCCCGCCACGAAAAAAATCCACGGCGACTTGTGAGGGAAGATGGGCAGGCTGACGATCAGGAACAATCCCGTGATCACGACGATCACGTCGGGGTGCCTCAAAAAGAGCTCAAGGAGGGGTCTGTAGATGTTCACGAGCGATCTGACAAGCCAGACCTCCTCCTGCGACTTGAGCCGTCCTCTCACGAAGGTCGGGATCAGCGCAGGAACCAGCGTAATGGCGAGTAGCGCAACCCCGAGAAGCGCGAACGACTTCGTGTAGGCAAGCGGGTTGAACATCTTGCCCTCGAGACCATCGAGAATGAAGACCGGCGTGAACGAGAGCAGCATGATCAGGATTGAGAAGAAGAGCGGCCTGCCCACGACCTGGCAGGCATCCAGCACAAGCTGTCGTGTGTCGCCTTCCACCTTGCGACCACGAAAATGCTCCTCCAGGCGGTTGTAGGCGTTCTCCGTCATGACGATCCCGGCGTCCACGAGGACGCCAATCGAGATGGCTATCCCCGAGAGGCTCATGATGTTCGAGGGGATCTTCATGTAGCGCATGAAGATGAAGGATACGAGCACCGCCAGAGGCAGTGTGACGCAGATGACAAACGCGCTGCGCCAGTGCCACAGGACGAGAAAGACAACGAGGCTTGCAATCGCGATCTCCTCGATGAGCGTTCGCTTGAGCGTATCAATGGAAGCCTGTATGAGGCCCGTGCGGTCGTAGACTGGCACGATGCGTACGCTCTCGGGGAGACCTGCCTGAAGCTGATGAATACGCTCTTTCACACGGTTGATCACCTCGAGTGGGTTCTCCCCGTGACGCATCATGATGACACCGCCGACGGCCTCGCGGCCGTCCTTCTCGAGCACCCCACGGCGGAAAGCAGGCCCCAGCTGCACGGTGCCCAGCGCTGCCACCGTGATGGGCACACCGTTCCGTTCGGTCACGACGACGTGCCGTAGGTCATCGACGCTTCGAATCCACCCCAGGCCGCGCACAATGTATTCGGCGCCGCCCTTCTGGAGCACCTTTCCACCCACCGAGGAGTTGGCACCCTGGACTGCGCCAAAAACCTGTCCGAGGCTGACGTCGAAGGCGCGCAGCTTTCCCGGATCGACGTCGATTTGATACTCGCGCACGAACCCGCCGATGCTCGCGACCTCGGCCACGCCAGGGACGTAAAGCTGATAGCGTACGTACCAGTCCTGGATCACACGGAGCTCGTCAAGGCTCTTGCCCTCGCCCTCGACCGTGTACCAGAATATCTGGCCGAGCGCAGTGGAGTCGGCGGCCATGTAGGGGACGACGCCCGAGGGAAGGAAGGTCGCTGCGGTCGACAGCCGTTCCAGCACTCGTTGCCGCGCGAAATAGAAATCAATGTGCTCGTCGAAAATGAGCGTGATCATGGAGAAGCCAAGCTCACTTGTCGCACGGACAGACTTGACCCCGGCCAGGCCCTGGAGGTTAACGCTCAGGGGGTAGGTGATCTGATCCTCCACTTCCCGCGGGCTGCGACCCGACCAGTCCGCCCATACAATCACCTGGTTCTCTGAGAGATCCGGGATCGCGTCAACCGGAGTCCTCGTGATGGAGTAGATGCCCCAGCCAGTCAGGGCCAGCGCTCCAAGGAGCACAAAGGTCCGGTTTTGGACCGAGAACGCTATGATTCTGGCAATCATCGGTGTACCTCTTGTCCACTGGCTCCAAAGTAACTGGCCCCTGCGCCTGGGTTGAGCCGAGCCTCGGCATCGAGAAGGAAAGCCCCGGCAGTCACCACGCGGTCGCCAGCGCCGAGTCCGCGCAGCACCTGATAGTGCTCACCGGAGCGCGGGCCAATTGAGACGTTAACGGATTCAAACACGCCGCCTGAGCGCTCAATGAAGACCGTCTTGTGCACCCCCGAATCAATGACTGCCGAAAGAGGTACGGCCAGCACGTTCTCTCGCCGGTAGAGCTTCATCTCGTCCCCGGAGATGGGACAGATCGTCTTGGTGGGCGATGTTCGATCCGGATGGAACGGGCAGGCCCAGACGATCTCCGTCTGCACGGGCTCTGCCTCAATTCTGAAAGTGAGCTCCTTGCCGTCCTTCGGGCACATGCCGGGCTTGTCCTGCGAGGCCTCCGGGTGGTCGGGGCAGGTGTAAACGAGCCGGGAGCCCGGTGGGATCCTGAGCGGCTCGAGCTCCATTTCCCCGCATTGCTCGCACTTGCCGGGCTTGTCGAAGACGAACGCCCCGTGCATCTCGCAAACGTAGATCGTGCGCTCGGGCTGCGTGGTGGCGGGAGCCTCCTTCGGCTCGACCCGGGCTGCTGCGGACTCCGGCAGCTCCTCCATCTTTCCAATGGGGATCTTGAAGAAGGCGCTCACGTACATGCCTTGTTTGAGCTTCTGGTCCTTGTTTTCGACGTTGACGCGCACTTTCACTGTTCGTGTGGTCAAGTCGATCCCCGACTGCACGTAGGCGACGTCCCCTCGAAACGTCTGGCCCGGGTAGGCTTCGCTTTGAAGCTCGACCGCAAGTCCCGGAGACATGAGGCCGAGGTCGTTCTCGAAGACCTCAGCCTGTACCCAGATGACGGAATCGTCAGCGATGGTGTAAGGATCCTCTCCGACCTGAACGTAGTGTCCCGCGTGCACATCCTTCTTGTAGACCACTCCGCTCACGGGTGAGTAGATGGTCAGCCGAGAATCGGCCTTGCGGGACTTCTCAAGCTCGGCGATTTGGGCATCCGTCACCCCCCAGAGCCGGAGACGCTGCTCGGCTGCCTCGGCGAGGCGTCTGGCGCGAGAGCGAGCCTCGCCATCGTGCTGAGGCTGAGCCGTGATTTCCTCGAGGCTCTTCTTCGCAAGAAGGTACTCTTCCTGCGTGGTCACAAGGTCGGGGCTGTAGATCTTGTAGAGAGGATCGCCAGCCTGGACTCTGGCTCCCTCGAAATCAACAAAGAGCTGCTCAACCCGCCCCGCGATGCGGACACTCAGGTCGGTGATGCGTCGCTCGTCATACTCGATGACGCCAACCGTGCGGAGCTCCCGGACGAGGGGCCGGTACTCGATCGCCTCGGTGGCTGCTCTGGCTTGACGGATCCTGTAGGGGGATAGCTGGAGCCTTGAGAGCACGTCAGGAGGAAGCTCCTCCTTCGAGCCGCGTTTGCGTTGCGAGAGAGCCATCCCACAGGTGGGGCAGTTCGTCTTCTCATTGCGCACGACGGTCGGGTGCATGGGGCAGTACCACTCGTATACACTTGTGGCGTCGTGGTCAGTTCGTTTCGCCGGGCGCATCAGGCGATCGGTGAAGTTCAAGATGCGGTCCCAGTTGCCGACGATCGCCCCTATTGCGATGAACGCGAAGAGAAATCTCAGCCTCACAATGAGAACGCTGAAGATTGAAATCGACCGGGTCCTGTCATTTTTCATCGTGGTTCACTCACATTGGATCCTGAAGCCTGCTCGAGGTCGGCACGAGCCGACTCAAACTCGGCGAGGGCTCGGTAGAGGCGGAGCTCGACGTCTCGCAGGGATCGCTCGGCCACGATAAGATCGAGAAAGCTCGTCTTGTCGTTCTCGTAGCTCGAACGGGTCACCTCGACGTTTTGCCTGGCCTTCGGGAGCAGCTCTCCCTGAGTCAGCAGGTACGAGGTGCGGGAAGCCTCGACTCGCAGGTAGGCGTCCCTGATCTCGAAGAAGACTTGCCGGGCGCCGCGATCGGCGGCGAGCTCCTCGGCCCGGAGCTCGTGGCGGCTCTTGCGGGCCTCGGCGGCTTTCTTGCCACTTAGCCACGGCAAGTTGATGCTCACGAATCCGCCCCAGGCGTCGTCGGAGCGGGGGACTTGCCAGTAATCGACGCCAGCCATCAGATCAGGTAGCCAGGCGTCCTTCTCCGCGAAGCTCACGGCTGCCCGGGCGGCGGCCACACGGTGTTCGAGAGCGCGAAGCTCCGGCCGGGTCTCCATGGCCTTCTCCAGGGCAGCCCCGAGATCGACTCGTCCCTCGGTGAGCACGACCTCTCCTGGCTTGCCGAGCGGCGCGTCCACTCGCCGGTTGAGCAGAGTGTTGATCTCGGCCTTCGCCGATTCGATTCGCTGCTCGAGCGCGATCACATCATTGTGAAGCATGACAAGCTCGATCTGTGCCTTGAGAACGTCCTGCTGGAGCGCGGTGCCGTTCCGGAAGCGGGATTCGGTCACGCGCTCGAAGTCCTCGAGCAAAGTCACATGCCGGATGTGGATCTCAAGCTCCCTTGTGTACATGAAGTAGGCAAAATAGGCCTTCTTCATGCGTTGGATGATCTCGCTCTGCGATGCTCTGAAGAGCTCGTGCTGAGCCTGGGCACTTGCAAGTGCCGACTCGGAGCGCGCCCTGAGCTTTCCCGGAAATGGAAAGCTCTGTGAGAATCCAAACATAATGTCTGCCGCTCGATCGAAGCCTAGAGGCCTTTGAAGCGGCACCGCTTCCACCTCGATCTTGAAGACGGGATCCTCCATCGAGCCTGCGCTCTTGACGTCCTCGAGGGCAGCCCGAGTGCGGGATCTCGCCTCCCCCAGCCGTGGGTTTTGGCGCAACGCCTCGTCGATGAGCGTATTCAAGTCAACGGTGTGGGCGAAGAGCTCGAGGGTTGCCTGCGGATCGATAATGCGGGGAGGCCGGGGTAACGCTGGTTGTTCAAGGCGATCCTCCAGCAAGCTCCGCTCGTTGCGGACAGCGGGCGTGAGGCAGCCACTTGCGAGAACAAACGGGAAGAGAACGTGGAGGCGGGGCATGAGCCCTCCTGGTAAGAGCAGCGGAAATGAAGCGAACCGAGAGAGCCGATTCGGATCAAATCAGGAGGGCACAGTGAGCGATGAAAAGGGGAATTCCGCTAACATGAAGCGGTGATCGCTCGTGCCGGGTGGGCTCGTGAAATCGGACAGTGGCCTCGAAAAAGGCGGGGGGGATGCAGACGAGGAGTGCGGTCCGAGCGCGGGAGTGTTCCAGCTTGGCCTTCCACGCGGTCTCGCCCGATAGGCGCACCGCGGGGCCCGTCAAGCCCTTCTTCTCAAGACTGAGGCTGCAGCAAACGCTGCGGATCTCGTGAGTCACGTTCGCACCCGAAGCCTGGAGACCCGAGGTCTCGTCCGGGCACTGTCCGCTGGCGCTGCAGCAGCACTCGGCTGCGGTTCGCCGACCCGACATTTCGCAGTCGTAGACTGCCGTCACGGAAACGATATTGCCGAGGACGACCGTGAGGGCCAGAAAATAGGTCACGAGTGCCTGCTGCATGAACCATGAATTCTTTGGCCCAGCCTCATGGAAGTCAAGCGCTTGGTTCCAGCTGATTGGGAAGATGACGGATCGTCAGGGCCGCTATTGTTGAAGAGCTTGAGTTGCCCGGGGTCGAGACGGGCAGACGCGGTGCGCACCTTGCTTGGCCCAATGGAGAAAGCGAGACTTGATGGGGCTCCCGGGCGTGTAGCGGGCTATTCCCCACGCTTGGCCCGCCGCGTGGCGCTCTTTCGGTGGGGGCGATACCCGCCTGAAGGCTTGCCAGGCAGACGATGCACGAAGTCCGCACCGGCCTCCTCGTTCGCGCGCTTTCTCCTCTCCTCGAGTGCGTCTGGAGGCGGCCGTGAGGGGATCAGTGCGTCGCATCCGTCGCCGATCAGGTTGCCCCGGCCAGCCTCCAGGAGCGCCTTGCGGACCTCGAAGTAATTCTCCGGCTTGAAGAACTGGAGGAGCGACCGCTGCAGCTTGCGCTCTCGCATTTTCCTGGCGATGTGGACGGGCTTCTTCGTCATGGGATCGATGCCCGTGTAGTACATCGCAGTGGCGACGTCCATGGGTGCGGGGATGAAGTCCTGCACCTGGTCGGGCCGGTAGCCGTTCCGCTTGAGAAACAGGGCCAGGTCGATCATGGCGTTCAGATCGGAACCGGGATGGCTCGAGATGAAGTAGGGGATCAAGTACTGCTTCTTCCCGGCCCTCTTCGAGGCCTCATTGAACTGCCTTGCGAAGACTCCGAAGTCGTTGATCGACGGTTTCTTCATCATCGTGAGCACCTCCGGGTCCGTGTGCTCCGGGGCGATTTTCAAGTACCCGCCGACGTGGTGTGCAGCCAGCTCCTTGATGTACTCGGGTTCGAGCCTCGCCAGGTCCATGCGGATGCCGCTGGCCACGAGGACCTTGCGGATCCCCGGCGTCGTTCGGGCCTGGCGCATGAGGTTCAGGAGCGGACCATGGCTCGTGCCAAGCAGCGGGCAGATCTTCGGGTGCACGCAGGAGAGCCGGCGGCAGACGGCCTCGATCTCCGGCTTCGTGCAGCGCATCTCGTACATGTTTGCCGTCGGACCGCCGATATCGCTCACGACGCCCTTGAAGGAAGGCTCCGCGGCCATCTCTTTGAGCTCCTTGAGCACACTCCCCTCCGAGCGCGACTGGATGGTGCGACCCTGGTGCGTCGTGATGGAGCAGAAGGTGCACCCGCCGAAGCAGCCCCGCAGAATCGTCACTGAGTCTTTTACCATCTCGTAAGCAGGGATACGTTCCCTGTAGCCCGGGTGTGGCTTTCGCGTGTATGGGAGGTCGTAAATCTGGTCCATTTCATCCCGTGAGAGTGGGAGGTCGGGCGGGTTCTGGACGACAGCGCGGTCGCTGTGCCACTGGATGACGACCCGGGCATTGTAAGGGTTTGTCTCGTGGTGGATCATTCGCGTCGCCTCGGCGAATGCGAGTTTGTCGGTCGAGACTTCCTCGAAGCTGGGGATGGTCACGACGTCCCAACCGTGCTTCCCCGTCGGCGGCGATTCGCTGGCGCCCAGCGCGAACGCGGCGCCCCGAAGATCCCGCAACTCCTTGAGCGAAGCTCCTGCGTCGAGTCTGCGGGCGATCTCGACGATTTGCCGCTCGCCCATGCCGTAGACGACGAGATCTGCCTTCGAATCAAGCAGGATTGAGCGGCGCACCTGATCACTCCAGTAGTCGTAGTGCGCTAGCCGCCGGAGCGACGCCTCCACGCCGCCCGCGATGACGGGAACTCCGGGGTATGCCTCCCGGGCACGCTGGCAGTAGGGCAAGGTGGCCCTGTCAGGGCGTAGACTGATGCGGCCGCCCGGCGAGTAGGCATCGTCGTTACGCACCTTTCTCGACGCCGTGTAATGGTTGATCATGGAGTCCATGTTTCCGGCCGAGACGCCGAAGAAGAGCCGTGGTCGTCCGAACGTCCTCCAGGGCTCTGCCGTGCGCCAATCGGGCTGGCTCAGGATCCCCACCCGGAAGCCAGCGGCCTCGAGCACACGGCCGAGGATGGCCATGGCGAAGCTGGCATGGTCGACGTACGCGTCGCCTGTGACAAATACGACGTCGACCTCGCTCCACCCGCGACCCTGCATTTCCTCGCTTGACATGGGGAGAGGCGGCGACGCGCCACGGCCAAAGGTGACGCCGCCGTCGCGAGATTGGTGCAGCAGCGATGGATTCATGCTCCTGATAGTATCAGGAGACGCCTTGCAGCGTCAGCTCATGCCTCGAAACCCGGACTCCTGACGGGTGTTGAATGGACTGTGCGCTTCCCTCGTGAAGCAGCGCACCGGCAAGCTAGCCAGAGAGTCGGTAGAACCGAGGCTGACCGCACACAGGGCTCTCCTCGGTGACTCAATCTTCGACAACCGAAACTACACCGCTGGTGCGCCGGAGGTCATTCATCGGCGATGGCGGCCTCCATGCGAGGGTGTATGCTAGTGAACCAGGCGTCGAACGCTGACGCGCGCTGCGCGCCCGCTGGTTAACGCCACGACGATAGTTGGCTCCACAGCAACCGAAGCCACCGGAGGTCCGCATGTCCACCTGGATCCGAAGATTCACCCTGTCCGCCGCGTTGGTCTCGTTGTCTCTCCTCCCGGCAGCTCTCCGGGCCGACGGCGAAGATGCCAAGAAAAGTGCCCCGCCGACCAGGAATCGACCGACTCGCGAGGAGACCCTGAAGAAATATGACAAGGACGGAGATGGGAAGCTCAACGCGGAGGAGCGCAAGGGCTTGATCGAGGACCAGCGGAAGCTTCGCGAAGCGGAAATGCTCAAGCGCTTTGACAAGAACGGCGATGGCAAGCTCAGCGACGAGGAGCGCAAGGCCATGCAGAATGCGATGAAGGATCGGACCAAGGGAAAGAGCGCCAAGGGCAAGGGAGGGGGCGACGGCGATGACAAGAAGCCTGACGAAAAATCAAAGCCCAACTGAGACATCGCTGCCCCACGCGCCTCGTAGGTTGAGAGAAAAGCGCGTGCGGCTCCTTGCCAGAATTGAGAACGTCGTTTTGAAGTTGCCAGGGTCTTTCCGCTCGGGCAACAGGCGATTAGAATGCGCGACATGATCAAATCCTTGCTTGACGTACTGGGCCCTCAGGCAAATGCGCTTCTCCAGCACACTTGCCGGGGCATTCCGAAGGGGGCACTTCACCTGCCAGGGCCGGACTTCATCGATCGAGTCTGGGCCCTCTCGGACCGCTCGCCGCAGGTCCTGCGAAACTTGCAGTCGATTCTCAGCCACGGACGACTGGGCGGGACAGGCTATGTTTCAATCCTCCCCGTGGATCAAGGGATCGAGCATTCCGCCGGCGCTTCTTTCGCGGTGAACCCGATCTACTTTGATCCCGAGGGCATCGTGCGTCTTGCGATCGAGGGTGGATGCAACGGTGTCGCGTCAACGCTTGGTGTTCTGGGTGCCGTGTCGCGCAAGTACGCCCACAAGATCCCCTTCATCGTCAAGATCAACCACAACGAGCTTCTCTCGTACCCGAACCGTCACGACCAGATCCTGTTCGCTCGAGTGGAGCAGGCCTACGACCTTGGTGCTGCCGCCGTGGGCGCGACAATTTACTTTGGATCGGATGAGTCGAGCCGGCAGATCGTGGAAGTGAGCGAGGCCTTCCAGGCGGCGCACGAGCTCGGACTTGCGACCATTCTCTGGTGCTATCTGCGCAACGAGGCGTTCAAGACGCCCGAGAAGGACTATCACGTCTCGGCCGACTTGACTGGCCAGGCGAACCACCTCGGTGTCACGATCCAGGCTGACATTATCAAGCAAAAGCTGCCCGAGAATAATGGTGGGTACAACGCCATCAAGTTCGGCAAGACCGACAAACTTGTCTACGACAGGCTCACGACAGAGAATCCGATTGACTGGACCCGCTATCAGGTGGCCAATTGCTACATGGGTCGGGCCGGCCTCATCAACTCGGGCGGCGCCTCGTCCAGGGAGAAGGGAAAAGACCTCGCCGAGGCGATCCGAACCGCGGTCATCAACAAACGTGCCGGTGGCATGGGATTGATCTCGGGCCGCAAGGCATTCCAGTGCCCCATGGAGGACGGAGTGAAGCTCTTGAACGCGATTCAAGACGTTTACCTTGCGCCAGAGATCACCGTCGCGTAATCGCCCGGCCAATTATTGCTGCCCCACATGGGTAGGTAGCCCCAATCCGTTTGGGCATCCTAAACTCTGGGTAGCATGACAGACCCCAGGATTTTGCTAAAGCAGGTGGCCGAGAGGTGCTTTATCGGGCTCGATCCCGGCCGTGTCGCCTCCGAGTTACAGCTTGGGTTCGAGGAGGCCCGCGCCGCCGTGGAACGGGTCGAGGCCGTGTTGCTCTTGCTGTCCCGCTCCATTCCCGAGGCGTTACTCTCGCGGGGTGCCCGGCTCGAGCCCTGGGAAACCGAGACGATACTCACGGCCGTTCGTGAGAGGCTCGGGGACCCCTCGAGGCTTGCGGTCGTGGTGGAGGCGCGGAAGCTCAACGACCCGAGACCATTTCAGTCGACGTCCGGGGTTCGCTCTGCGCACCCGGGGCATGAGCTTTCGCTCAACTCCTCGAGCGAAGAAGCTCTCGATGTCCTGGAATTCTGGGCATCGAAGTGGGAGTGAGGTTTCGCCGCCGCCGGTGGCCTGGATGAAAAGAGCGACGGTGCCGGGCAGGCCTGCCTCCCCAGCGAGGAGAATGCAATCGGAATTCGCTGGTTCCGAACAACAGCAAGAAGATATAAGCTTCGCAACGCCCCCCGGCAAGGGGGCCACGCGAGTGTCCAAGATCCGGCCACGGGTTGAGACGAATTCTTCAGGCCGAGAGATGCCGCATGAACCGTGAAACCATTCACTCCGTTGTCACGCGCGCCCTGGCCTCGCAACCCATCACGGACCTCCACACTCACATCTATTCGCCGCGGTTCGGTGCCTCTCCGCAGCCGGCCGGACTGCTTCTGTGGGGGATTGATGAGCTCGTCACCTACCACTACCTGATTGCCGAGGTCTACCGTGTCGTGCCTGCCAGCGTGCTTCCGTACGAAAAATTCTGGGCGATGTCAAAAGCTGCGCAGGCCGACCACATCTGGAAGCACTTGTTCCTCGAGCGCACACCTGTCAGCGAGGCGTGTCGTGGAATCCTCACGACGATCGGAAAGCTTGGCCTTGATCCTGGCGAGAAATCACTCGAAAAGCACCGCAAGTGGTTCGCGACACAGGATCCGGACAAGCACGTCGATCGGGTGATGGAGATTGCCAACGTTGACTCGATCACGATGACGAACGCCGTCTTCGACGATCGCGAGCGTGAACTTTGGCTCTCCAATTCACAGCTTGGTGGCGATCCACGTTTCAAGGCGGTCCTGCGTATTGATCCCATGCTCCGCAACTGGCCGGAGGCGGTCCGGCGCCTCGCTTCGTGGGGCTTCGGCGTGCGGGAGGACTTCTCCGGCAAGACCGTGCGAGAGGCGCAACGATTCCTCGGTGAGTGGCTGGATCGCATGCGCGCGATCTACGTCGCGGTGAGCCTCTCGCCAGAGTTTCATTTCCCTGATCCCGGGGGTGCGCCGAGCGATCGAGTCCTCCGGGAAATCTTGTTGCCCCTTCTCGCCGAACGCGGACTGCCCTTCGCGATGATGATCGGCTCGCGCCTCCGGGTAAATCCAGCCCTTGCCGATGCGGGCGACATGTCGGGCAAGGCCGACATTCTCGCGGTGGCCAATCTTTGCCACGAGTTCCCGCGGAATCGATTCCTCGTCACGATGCTCGCCCGCGAGAATCAACACGAGCTTTGCGTCGCGGCCCGAAAGTTCGGGAACCTGCTCGTCTTCGGCTGCTGGTGGTTCTTGAATAACCCGTCGCTGATCGAGGAAATTACACGCATGAGGATCGAGCTTCTGGGGACGAGCTTCGTGCCGCAGCATTCAGACGCTCGCATTCTCGAGCAGCTCCTCTACAAGTGGGAGCACACGCGGTCGATCCTCGCCAAGGTGCTCGCCGAGAAGTATGCCGACCTTGCCGCGACTGGATGGCCGCTCCAACCGAGCGACATCCAACGAGACGTGAGGCTCTATCTTCGCGACACCTTCCACTGCTTTGTGAGGTCAAAATAGGCCAGTGGGCAAAGTTCGTACCGAGACGTCGAGTGGGTGCCGGATCTGCGGTTCACCGCCTGTGCCCACGCTTCTTCTCCCCAAAGCGCTCCAGGTCCTCGGCGAGGTCGCCCATGGAATTGTAACGGAGCCTCGGATTCGGTTCGATCGCCTGGCGGATGATGGAATCGAGGCCCAACGGTAAACGCCGATTGATCTGTCGCGGCGCTGGTACGAATCGGGTCACTTTCAGACGCGCGATCTCTGCCTGGTGGGCCCTGGGAAAGGGTGAGATACCGGTCACGGCTTCGTACAGGGTCAAGCCCAGAGCGTAAGTGTCAATGATCGGGCTGTAGGGGTCATCATCGGGACCGAACTGCTCGGGACTCATGTAGCGCAGGGTGCCCCAGGGGCAGCTCTCCAGGACCGGCGAGCGTTCCGAGGAGTCCAGCGCCGAGCCGAAGTCGCCGACGATCAGTTTCCCGTCGTGCCCGATCAGGAGATTCTCGGGCTTCACATCGCGGTGGACGATTCCGTGGGCGTGAAGCACCTCGAGAGCTCTCGCGACCTCCGAGAATTGACGTGCGACGCAATGAAAGAAGTGCTCATCGCTTTTTGGGGCCTGCTGAACGATGCGTTCGGCGGTCTCTCCGCTCTCCAGGCGCATCGCATAGTAGTAGTGATCCCGCGCTTTCCCGCTTCCGTAGAGTTTGACGATGGATTCATGCTCCACTCGCTCCGCAAAGGCTGCCTCGGCGATGAACCGGATGGCGGCCTCGGGCTCGCTGGCGAGGTGAGGCGAAAGGACCTTCAGGGCGACCTCGCGATAGCTGCCAGGCCTCATAGACTGTGGCCGTTGCTCCCGCCGCGATCTCTTGCTCGAGGCGGAAGTCGTCAAGTAGGTCTCCGACTTTGAGGCGTGGGAGAAGGGCTTGAAGCGAAGCCTTCCGCACCCTCTCCGAGCCTTCAAGCAACCTTGCAGAGGCTGCGGAACGCTGTTGCATTGCGGGAAAGCGGCGTGGATGCTCCATGATCGTGCGGCCCTCTTGACCCCCTCAGGTAAGCGTGAGCAGCCATGGGCATCGGCATGTTCCGGGAGCTTCCTTGAAGAGATCCAGGAGACTGAACGTTACCGGACGCCAGGGGTCACGGCCCCCTTTTCTCTTGCAAGGTCAGGGTCCCAGCTGAGGATCACTCTCGCTCCGCGAGCTTGCCGCTGATAAAGATGGCTGCGGAATTCCTGAGCTCAAGAAAGCGAGAAGCCCCATGGACCGCGAGACTTTTGAAACCGACGTCCTCCTCGTGGGCGCCGGGCCGGCATCGCTTGCCTGCGCCTATCACCTTTCCCGGCTCTTTGCCGAGGCGGGTGAGAAACGAGAGATTACAGTGATCGAGAAGGGCGCCGAGGTGGGCCAGCATATCCTCTCGGGCGCTGTGATGGATCCCAGGGGACTCGACGAGCTCTTTCAGGGCAGGTGGCGTGAAGAGGGTTGTCCTGTCGAGGCGCCCGTTGAGAGCGAGGCGGTCTACTTCCTCACGCGCAAGGGCAAGGTGAGGTTCCCCTTCGTGCCACCCACGCTTCAAAACCACGGTTGTTTTGTCGTCACACTGAGCCATGTTGTCCGGTGGTTGAAGGAGAAGGTGGAGTCGCAAGGAGTCAACGTCTTCGAGGGGTTCCCGGGCAAGGAGATCCTCTGGGATGCCGAGGGCAAGCGAGTTGAGGGCGTGCGTACCGTTGATCGAGGTGTCAGTCGCGATGGGCAGCCGAAGGAGAGCTTCACGCCTGGCACGGACCTTCGCGCAAAGGTAACCGTATTTGGAGAGGGTACACGAGGCTCGCTGACAAAGTCGCTTGTCGATCGCCTGAGTCTTCACGGCCCGAATCCGCAAATTTACGGCGCGGGGATCAAGGAGATCTGGGAAGTTCCCGCCGGCCGCATCCGGCCTGGCGAGGTCTACCACACGGCCGGATGGCCTCTCCCATCGATCCACTATGGCGGCGGATGGATTTACGGGCTTGCGGAGAATCGCGTCTCGATCGGATTTGTGAACGCGTGCGACTCCGGTGATCCGGGGTTCGACCCCTGGCGTACGGCGCAGGAGTGGAAGACACACCCGTGGATCCATTCGATCCTGGAGCGTGGCAAGGTCCTCAAGGCGGGAGCGAAGACGCTGCCCGAGGGCGGATATTGGTCGCAGCCAAGGCTCTTCGGCGAAGGCTTCGTTCTGGTGGGCGACTCGGCAAGCTTCCTCAACGCTCCGCGGCTGAAGGGCATTCATACGGCTATCAAGAGCGGGATGCTAGCCGCCGAGGCCATCTTCGAGGCTTCGAGGGCGAATCGCTACGATGCGGAGGCGCTTTCCGCGTACGACCGTCGCTACCGCGAAAGCTGGCTTTGTCGTGAGCTGCGCCTTGTTCGCAATGTGCGTCAGGCGTTTCGGAGCGGGTTTTTTCTCGGGGCGCTACGCGCCGGAGCCATGTTGCTCCTGGGCGGAAGAGTCCTCAAGGACCGCATCGCTGTCCCTGCCGATGCGGCGCAAGTGAGAAAGCTAACGGACCCACTGACGCCCTCGCTGGACGGTGCGAGGAGCGCTCCCCCCTTTGATGGCGAGCTCACCTTTGACAAACTCACCGGCGTGTACCACGCGGGCGCGATGCACGAGGAGAATCAGCCGAGCCATCTCCTCGTCGCTGATCTTGACATTTGCAGCACGCGTTGTCTCGAAGAGTACGGTAACCCCTGCGAACAGTTCTGCCCCGCGAAGGTGTACGAGATGGTTGATGACCCCTCGCGGTCGTCAAATTTGTCAGGAAACCGAACACGCAAGCTTCAGATTCATCACTCCAATTGTGTTCACTGTAAGACGTGCGATGTGATGGACCCGTACGGCATCATCACCTGGACAGTGCCGACCGACGCTGGAGGGCCGAAGTATCTGGGGATGTGAGGGGGAGCTGGCCTGGTCCCGTACCACCGCGGCAGCCTGGGCCAGCCTGGCACGGGTTGAGTACCTCCAAGCTGGACGCGAAGGGCGGGTCTTCGGTGTGGTTGGTGCCTCTCCAGGGCCCCTGAAGGTCTCCCTGCCGGGCCACATTACCGGCTCATGGCTTCTCCCCCCTCAAGGGGGCCAAGAGAAGGGTCCCCAGGGGCCCTTCGGGGAGTATTCTTCCCGTGGATCCAGCATTGCTTTTTGCAGATTGCGAGCGGTTCGGCGAGTTTTCATGGACATTTCCGCAGCGCTGTGATTAGTCTTGTGCCCTCGAGCCTGTCCCGAAAGTTCGCCCTTGCTTCCGCCGGTCGGAAGGCCGGTGGGCAACGGGGGCGATTCGCGGGGTGAGCCCTTGGTCGTGCCAGTTGCCTTCGCCTCTCTTTTTTCAGGGGATCATGGAGAAGAAAAAGCCGCCAAGCACCCAACCTCAGAGGACTGTAGGGTCCAAGAAATCGACTCACCACGTTGAGGCGCTTTCCTCTCTTCCAGGAGACGAGAAGATGAAGCGTCTCGAGTCCATGGGAGAGAACGAACTCCTCAAGCTTTTCTTGGAAAGCTATACCGGCGACTTGGTCAGTGTGCTCCTGGACCTCAAGAGATCCCTGGTGAAGCATATCTTCAGTGGGCTTGCCAGGGAGCACAAGCGAGCCATCGCAGAGGCTGTCATCCTCTATCATTACAAGGATTACCTCACGAACCCCGTCCCCATGAAGATCGGCATCAGCGCTGGGATCTCGATCCCGAATTACTACGCAATTCTTGGTGTATCAAGAGACGCGGTAGAAGGCGACATCAAGGCAGCCCACCGCTTGCTCGCGAAGGCACACGAGCCGGAGGTCTTCTCTCCCGCAATGCGCAAGTCAGGTGAGGAACGGCTCAATGAAATTAATGAGGCGTATCAAAGTCTGAAGACGCCGGAGAAGCGTGCGAAGGCAGACAAGCTTCTACCCAATATAGCGTACCTCTACCCCCGCAGAGATCAATCGTGGCTCGACGCTGTTCAGCAGCTCCTCGAGTAGGCCTTGCGGCGATTGCTGGTGCCTTTGTCGCGGCCGTGTGCGGCTGCCACCACATGCTCGAGCCGATCAGGCCGCCCGCACTCAGGATCGACGAGGCCGCTGCGCTGAGCGAGGTGGTCTCGTTGCGTCTCGAAAATGGCTACGCTTTGCCCGAGCCTCGCCATGTACTGGATTTCGGTATTCATTCGCTGAATCTGGACCTGCGCGACTGGACGGCGAGGCTCCTGAGCGAGCTTCGGTACGAACTCGAGCGGCGTCAAGCAGTCGTCTTTGTGCCGGCCGAATCGCTCGCGGGCACATCGGTGGATCCGTCGCCACTGACGCCTCATTCTCACGTGAGACCGCAGGAGCCCTTCAAGTCGCTGCGGCTCTGGGTCACGGGGGTTGTACCACCCGATGCCAGAGTGATGCGTGGACCGACGGTTACCGCCCGGGTCGAAAGCCTCGACGGCAGCTTCCATGCCGAGTACTCCTCTGGCATCGGGAAGAAGGGCTTCTCGGACACGATGCTCGATTTGAAGCGTAGCATGGTGCAGGATTCAAGGCTGATCGGGTGGCTTGTGAAGAAAGAGCGATCGTGACAGCCGCGAGTCCGTGTCGTCCCGTCCCGAAACGTCGAGCAAGTCCTGGCATCTCAAGGGAAGCCCGGCGGCCCGTGACCGCTGTAAATGCAGATCTGGCGGGGCGCTGGTGAAGTTGACATGCGCCAAGGGCGTTGCTTCGGCCATTGGTATGACTTAATGTTGCCGCATGTGTTGAGGTCGTTGAGATGAACCAGTATCCGACGATCGAGAAAATGTAAGAGGATCTCGAGCACAACAGCGGGTGATAGCGCGAGAGTATTACTGTGGTGATCGTGGCTTTGGGAAAGGCACAGTTGCATGTATCTTGGTGCTTTGTCGACTGTCTATCTGGATCGTTCGCTAGGTGAAGCAGCCCGAAGGCTGAGCCAGCTGGGCCTGCGCTCGGTGGAGTTTGGTGCCGGCGGGTATTTTCCGAAGAACCATTGCGATCCCGGGGCGCTCTTGCAAGATCCGCGCGCGCTGGACGAGTTCCGACAGACACTGTCGGACTGTGGTCTGACCATCAGTGCTTTCGCACTGCACGGGGAGCCGTTGCATGCTGATCCACTCGTGGTGAAGACTTACGATGGTGAGTTTCGCTCCGCCTGTCAGCTTGCGCGCCAGGTGGGCGTTTCTCGGCTGACCTTGACCGCTGGCTTGCCTCCAGGCGCGCCAGGGGATCAAACTCCCAATTGGATTCTCTTCCCCTGGCCGCCGCGCATGGTTGACTGCTACCGTTGGCAGTGGGAGCAGAAGGTCCTGCCGTACTGGAAGGAGCAGGCGAAATTTGCGGCTGACTGTGGTGTCCGTTTGTGCTTTGAGATGGTTCCGGGCGACATGGTCTACAACCCGGAGACGCTTCTGCGGCTGCGCGATGCCGTGGGCCCAACTGTAGGGTGCAACTTCGATCCCTCGCACTTGTTCTGGCAAGGAATTGACGTGCTGGATGCGATCCATCGCCTCGGACCTGCGATCTACCACGTGCACGCCAAGGACACAAGCCTCCTGAACCATAACGTCAGGGTGAATGGAGTGCTCGATCCAAAGCCATTCCATCAATTAGCCAACCGAAGCTGGTTGTTTCGCACGGTCGGCTATGGGCACGACGAATCTTTTTGGCGAGACTTCGCAAGCACGTTGCGACTTGTGGGCTACGACGACGTGCTTTCGATTGAGCACGAGGATCCTCTGATTGATCTGGAAGAGGGCCTCGAGTCCGCCATCCGGCTGCTCGAAGGTGTTGTGATTCGGAAACCACCCGCCAAGCTCTGGTCAGATTGACCGGTCAAATTCAGCCTCTGGAAAGATCGTCAGCGCTCGGCGTCCGTGGTTGGTAGCCTGTCAGCTCCTGGGGGGAAGAATCGTGTAGACGGCGAAGCCCACACCGTCTTTCGGATTGTCCTCGTGCGCGAGAAGCCTCAGCTCTTCTCGATCCCGCGCGTTGTCGTAAAGGTCCTTCTTCATCTCGGGCCTGCTGAGTAAGAAATAGCCCTGGAGGCAGAGGTGAGTGGCTCCCCGCTTTCTACCATAAGCGAGCAGCTCCGGGAGGTCTGCCACTGGCAAGGGAATCCATCCGCGCTCGGCGTGGAACGGAACTTCCGCGGAGTTGGTCATGAGGACTGCGTCCTTCGGCAAGTTTTTCTCGACCCACGCAACTGTCGGCCAGACGTGCTCCCGCTCCCTGGTTCGTATCAGGAAGCGCGAAAGCCCGGTTTTGAGCATCATCGCGAAGACGGCGCAGGCAAGGAGTGCCATCATTGTTCTTCGGCCCGCGGGACGATTCAGCGGAGCTGGAAGCGCCGTGCTCCCGATCCAGACGAGAGAGTGGTCGAGACCGACCGCGCACCAGAGTGTCAGGGGCAGGATCAGTCCGTAGAGTAGTCGCTCCTTGATGAAGAACGGGAGAATGCTCAGGACGGCCAGGGCGATCCAGGTGTGAAACACCTCCGTTCCGAGCCGCTTGCGACTCCACGTCTGAGCGAAGAGGCCGAGAAAGACGAAGACGAAGAGCCACCGGCCGAAGAACCAGGGGTGGATGACCGTATTGCGGAATGTCTTCAGATTCGCAGAAATTTCCGGCAGGACCTGCGAGCGGTAGGGGCCCAACATGAGCCGCAGCAAGCTCTCGTTCGAGGGCTTGGCGAAGAACTTGATCTCGCCAGTTGAGTTGAGGCCATCCGTCTCGAGGATGTAGCTCACACGGTCGTGACGCGCGATGCCTCGCGTGGTCGTGTAGGTGGTTGTGTGCTTCGTGGTGAGGGACCAGTGGCCAGTGTGCCAGCGCAGGTAAACGATATAGGGAGAGGCCACAGCAAGGAATGTCGCAAGGACCGGCGCCAGTCTCATTGTCCTCTGGAAGAGGCGGTGTTTCCCGCGCCGCAAGGTGGCCAGGAGGAGGAACAAGAACGCCATGAGAAAATAGCCGAGCCCCTCGGGCCGGGTGAGGTAGGCGAGCGAGAAGAATACTCCGGTGAGCCAATGGTACCTCGGGCGCGTCTCCCTCCAGGCGCAATAGGCGAAGTGGATCGCCGTGAAGAGGCAGAGCAGGTAAAGCGGCTCGCTCATGCTCTCGGCAAAAAGGATTCCCGAGGTGAGTGCAGGTAGAGCGGCTGACAGCGAGGCCGCCCAGAGCCCAATCCGTCGCCCGTAGCAACGTTGGCCGAGGGCGTAGATCGGAAGCGGCAAGAGACTTCCAAAAAGGACGTAAGCGATCAGCGGAGTCGACTGCCAGCTCGGTGCGAACCAGTGGAGTATGCCCAGCACAATCGGATGGAGTGGCGGGAAGTGAAGCTCGGGGTGTTCCCAGTAGTAGGAGTACCCCTGAGCGCTGTAGAGGCTCCTTGCCAGCCACACGTAGTAAGGTTCGTCGGCAAAAGCCACATGTCGCGGAATCACGTAGATGAGGCGCAGGAGAGCGGCGAACCCGACGATGGCCCAGAGGGGAAAGTCCCTTCTGTAAGGACTCGTGGCTACGTTTTTCAGCAAGGCAGAAACCTTCATCTTTCTATACGCGGGCTGTCCCGGCGGAGGCGAGTCTTTGACCTCGAGGACGCAGAGGACCAGGAGTGGATATCCCCCCGGGACACGGCAGACGCGGTCTCATTCGTAATCGTTCAGCCACGGTTACGGCAAGTCCATAATGGGAAGAAAAGGCATGGATTTCGGGGGCATTCCAATCAACTCCGACTGTGCAGACTCCGGGGTTTGTGACGACGCACTTCGGGCCACGAAGCCACGATGGAGCGTCAGGTCAAGAGCTCCCGCCCTGTTGGGCTGGATCTCTTGACCTGACGTCAGCGCCTCAAAGGAAATAGGAGGAGGTCTTCGAGAACTCCTGGTCGCTATCCTTCTCCACTTGCAGGTGAGCGAATCGGAGATATCGACCGTGCTGTCGGCGTTCGCGTCGCGAGGCAGAAACTCCGGTTTGCCGACGACGAGGGCCTTCGCTTCCATGTCGTCTGCGGTCGACCAATTGCAGGTCTTAATCGCAGTCGCTCGCCTCGATTGCCCGCTCAAGGGCCTCGCAAACGCGGCGCCTCTGATCCCGAGGCAATCGGTCCACCGCTCTTGCGAGCTGCTCCGCGCCGATCTCGACGCTCGAGATCGCCGGCAGGCTGGCGCACTCGCGCCAGGCACGAATCACCTCGTTGGCTAGCACCAGTCGGAAGTGCCCGCCGTCGGCGAAGAGTGCCAGCATGGCCTTCAAGATATCGCAGGCGCACTCGGGCATGTTGGCCAGCGTCATGAAACCCCCGATGATGCTACCGAGCGGCAAGTCGTCGACCAACTCGTCGAGGAGGGTGAGCCCTATCAATTCCACAAGCTGTCGGATCGCATCCTCATCTCCACCCTGGGCGCGCTCCCGGAGCTGTCGGATCCGCTCCGCGAGCTCCTGAGCGGCTTGACGACGCTTTGCCTCCTCCTCGGCCGCGGCCTTGGCCCGTCGGTACTCCTCTTCCGCGGCGGCGCGGGCTTCCTCCTGCGCTTTCCGGAGCGCCTCCTCCTCTCGACGAGTTTCCTCCTCGAGGGCTCGCCGGCGCTCTTCCGCCTCGGCCGCGCGGCGCTCTGCGTCGCGGAGGGCGTCCTCGAGTCTCCCGATCTCATCCGCAATCACAGCCTCCCGTGCGTGCTTGGCATCGCGGAGTGCTTCCAGCTTCGCCTTGAACTTCTCGAGCTCCTCGCAGGTGCGTGGTACGGAGCCGAAGAGGTCCGCGAGCATGTCGGCGAGCCAGCCGGCTCCCACCTCCCTGAGCTTGCGAACAAGGTCGTCCAGGTGCGGGGCCTGGGGCGATCCGCCGTTGAGCACGTCGAAGTACTTATCCAGCAGCGAGTCGATCTCGTCCACCTCGGTTGCGGCATTCTCGAGCTTCTCGATGTTGCCCTTCAGCCACTCCTTTTCCTTCTCGAGGTCGGCGATCTCCTTCTCGCAGTCCTGGATCGCCTTCCAGAGCTCCTCGTACTCGGAGATCAGTGCGTCGAGCTTCTTTTTCTCCTCGTTGTACGCCTTGCCCATGGGTGCGTACTTGATCACGTCGCGGCCTCCGTTGACGACCTGCAGCCCGGTGATGTCGTACGTCACTCCGGAGTCCGTGATGTTCAGGTGGCCCATGTTGTCGCCGAGCGTGCGGCGTGTCTTGTGGTACTGCTCGCGGATGGCAGCTTTCAGCGCGGCGTGCCGCTTCTTCAGATCCTCGAGCTTGGCCTTCTTGTCCTCGAGCGCCGTCTCCACCCCGGAGAGTCGATCCCTCTTGCCTTGTAGCGCGTCATCGATGGCGGGCCGGTCATCCTGCGTGGCTCCCGAAAGCAAGTCCTCGCGGCGCTTTATCAGCTCCTTGAGTGCCGCCATGTCCTCCGGGCCGAAGTAGGAGTCCAGGTACCGATTCACGAGGACGAGCGCGTCCTCTTCGTCCTCGAGCGCCTTGATCTGGCGCTTCAGCTCCTCGGCTTCCGCCTGTGCTTGTGCTGCTTCGGCGCCGGCCGCGTTCGCCTCGGTTGCGAGCTGGCGAAGGGAGTTCCTGAGCGACTCGATCTGCGGACTCGTGACCGAGGCCTCCACCATCCGCAGGTTCCCCTCGGCGAATTCCACCTGCTGGAGAAGCCTCTCGAGCTGAGGGTCACCGGCGGGGGAGTGGCTTGCGAGCGCCGCAAGCTCTTTCATGGACAAGGTGTCGGCCGCAGTGGGCTTTACCTCGAGGCTCCTTGGGAGGAAGATAGTGGCCACGGGTGCCTCGAAAGTTCGCTGGGTTGTTGGGCTTTCCTGTCCGTCCTTGATCACCGTGACGGTTCCGTCGGAGGGTCCCGAGCGCCAGGCGGTGGCTCGAAGGGTGTACTGGCCCTTGGGAAGGTCGTGGGTGTTGACGACCCAACCCGCTTCGGGGCCCAGAACTGCCACCAGAGAGAGCAAGTTCTGAAGCCGCACCGGGCCGACGAGGCCGTCCGGCGTGACCTTGAAGAGGTCCAGGGTCAAGTGCTCCGGGACGAGACCCCCCACGGGCAGTATGCTGACGTGGAAAACGTCGTCCACCAGGCTTGGCGGCGGAAGCTGGTTCCAGAGGAGCCGGGGCTCAACCCCGAGGCGCTCGGGGCACCCGGAGTCGGGCGCGAGCGAACCTCCAAGGCTCTCGCAAAGGCCCGAGCGGACGTTGAAGCGTCCCAGCCC
The DNA here is from genome assembly GCA_005772855.1 of Planctomycetia bacterium. Lineage (GTDB taxonomy): Bacteria > Planctomycetota > UBA8108 > UBA8108 > SXIK01 > SXIK01. The sequence continues at coordinate 72,455 of SXIK01000117.1, forward strand.
CGGCAGGCAGCAGGGCTCTGTGCCGCTGAGCGAGATTGACTCGAGCCACTGGACGATCGGGCTGCCGCCACCGGACGATTCGCAGCCAGGACGGGCGGCGCGATTGCACCCGAGCGCATCCCGGGGTGAAGGGTCGGCGCCGCAGGCAGGAAACGGCGAGGAGGGCGGAGGACCACCAAGGAAGAGGTAGCCCAGCTCGTAAATGACGTCCGTCAGTTCGAGGATGCCGTCGTCGTTGACGTCGGCGGCGTCGAAGCAGTCGAGGCGGCTCGAGCCCAGAAAGAGGTGCCCCAGAGTGGAGAGGACGTCGCTCAGGTCGAGCGTGTTGTCTCCATTGGAGTCGCCACGAACGAAGGACGACTGTGCTGCGACTGGACGGGGGAGGAAAGCACCCGTGGCAAGGGTCAGAAGGAGGAGGACGACGGACAGCGTGCGAGACTGGAACATGGCTCAAGCTCCTTGGGAGTTGTGGGGGATGTTGCCTTTTCTCCAACAACGCTGCCCGGGCTTTCGTGCGCAGAAAAATCTCGAAAGGAGCTCTGCGATTCAGTGCAAGTCTGAAAAAATTCCCGGCGGCGCCGTCATGTGTCCCCCCGGGGTGGCAGCGGTGACTTGGTCCGCCGCGAGTTGGCCGCAGCCCGCCGCAACGCTCTTGCCGCCCGAATATCGGATCTTGACAGGGATATCGAGGCTGCCGATGGCGGTCGTGAAATTCTTCACTTCGGCCCACGTGGGCGGGCGGTACCGGTCGCCCACAGCGTTGTAGGGAATCACATCGAGGATGCAGGGAAGCCCGTCGACGAATTTTCGAAGCGCCTCCACGTCTGCCTCACCCATGTTCACGTCAGGAATCGCAACGTACTCGATCGTGACGAGGCGGTTTCGCTTTCGCGATGCAAGGTACTCAACCATGGCTTCCCGCAGCTCCTGGAGGCAATAAGTTGCCTCGATCGGCATGATCTCGCGGCGTTTCTCCGGGATCGCCGAGCTGATCGAGAAGAAGAGCTGAAACGGATGGGCCTCCCGGGTGAAACGGCGGATCATCGGTACGACACCAGCCGTCGAGATCACGATCTTTCGGTGGGAAACTTGCGCCCCCTCGGTGCGCGTCAGCCGATACGCAGCCTCGATAACGTTTTCGTAGTTGAGGAGAGGCTCGCCCATCCCCATGAAGACGATGTTGGTGACACGCCGGCCTGCGAGACGCTCGGCCCAGGCGTGCTGCTCGACGATCTCACCGGGTGTGAGGTTGGCCCGCCAGCCGAGGAAGCCCGTTGCGCAAAAGGAGCACGCGAGCGCACAGCCAACCTGGCTTGAGAGACAGAGCGTGAGGTCTTCGCGGTGAGGAATGGTAACGGCCTCGATGCTCTCGACTCGGCCTCCTCGCGTGAGTCTCCGAACGTCGAGTACGGTGCGGATGCTACCGTCGGAGTCGGCCTTGACATGCCTGCGGTATTCGAGGAGCGGCTCGATGCGTAACGCACGATCGACGATCGGAAAACGCCGGGTACCGATCAGGCCAATTCGTGCTGTTTCGTCCCGCGTGAGCGCGCCATGGCGGAAGAGCGCGATGGCCAGGGCAAACGCGAGATTCTTGGGCGGCTTTGGCGAGTGCGGCCAGAGGGCTCGTTCAATTCCAGTGAGGCTCAGCTCTCGCGCCGACGGGCGCGCATCCGCTGGGGTCGATCCCTTATCGGGTGAAAAGTAGTTGGACGAGCTCTCCAGCACAGTAGGTTTCCGGGGTCTCTGTGACAGAGCCCGATTACAGCTGCGCTGCAATCGGGCTCCATGTGAACAGGATAGCGTCTTCGAGCCAGTAGGCGCAAAAACTATTGTGTGCACCCCTGGTTTGTTCCCCGGGACCGCAGCCGGATCTTGCCCTTGCGCCTCGATTGGCCCGCAAAGTGCCCGGGAAACCAATCAGAGGGATACAGCTGGCCGTAAAGTCGCAATGACATGCGCTGGGTCGTCAACCGCGCAGCCGCCTCGGTTGGCGCTTCGGGCGAACTTGACAGTATGCCTACAATCGCCTCCGCGTCTCTCGCCCTGCCCCGTGGGTGTCTTGCACTCGGGGTTCACGCCACTGGATTCCGGCCTATCGTAGAACGCAGCATCGTAGGTATCCTTGCACCGCTCGAACGCATTGCCATACATGTCGTGAAGGCCATAACCGTTCGGGCCCTTCTCACCTCGTCGATGCAGTCGGCCTTCCGAGTTTGTGCTGATCCAGCCCATCTCCTCCACCGTGGCGCCGCTCTTGGTGGGATCGTTCGGTCCTCCCTGACATGCGTACTCCCACTGTGCCGCTGTAGGTAAAGAAAGGCCGCTCTTTTCAGCAAACTTCATGCAATCGTTCCATGTGACAAAATGGACCGGCATCTCTGGATCCTTGACCAGATCGGATGGGTTTGTCCCCATGACCTTTTCCCACTCCGCCTGGCTTACCTCGTACTTGGCGATGAGGAATGGAGTGAGCGTCACGCTGTGCATGCGCTCGTCCGCGTCTCGCCCCGCTTCCGACTCCGGGCTTCCAACTGTACAAGAACCGCCCGGGATACTGACAAAGATGATTCCCGTCTTCTCGTGCCGATATTCCGGGCGTCCCTGTGCGTTGGCCTTGGTAATCAGGGTGAAACCCGCGGGAATCTTGGGCCCGGGGAGCCCTTGGCAGGCGACCCCACAACAGGCAAGAAGGAGAAATGACAATAGACTCAAGAACTTCATGAAGCACTCCATGAAAAAGTAGTTGCTGGTTCTCGGGAACCAAAGGACTCAAATGCTGTACCCACTGGATTCGAAGTCAAGCCCGTTCTGGGGCGCGAATCTTCCGGCCCTTCAAGTCTTCACACCGGCGTTCAGCCCTTGATGGGCCCGTCAAAACGCAGCAAGTCCTTGATCTCTCCGGCGGTTGACAACGCACGAAGCCTCACTTGGTACTGTCGTACCTGACCCGGCTCAAGGTACTGTTCGGCAGAGGGATGCTTGTCCTTGGCCTTGCCCTGGAGTGAGCCGGAGAACGGCTCAACGCCGGTCACGTAGGACCCGGCGGGGCCGAAGTGCTGCCAGTTGGCAAACCGAGGCAGTTGCTCCAGTGGATAGGAGAGCTCAAAGCCAAGTCCTAGCCGCTCGTTGACCAGGCCCACGTGGGCTACCCCATCGCGGTCTGGCTCGATGTCCACGATCAGCCCGCGTTCGCCGGCGCCTGAGTGCTCGGGCAGGGGTTCCGGCGCGATCTTGAACCTTCTGAGTGCTGTGTTGCTGAGGTGTTGCCTGGTGGCGCCGTCGCCTGGCGATGGTGCGGTCTGCCAAAATTCGGCCTTGCCCCGATAGACGAATCTTGCCCCGGCATCGAGCAGCGGATAGCCCAAGTTCACGTGGTAGAGCCAGTGGTGAGCGACGCGCGTGTTGCCGAGGTTGGTCACCTGGTCGCAAAGCAAGATCTCGGGTTGGCCGAGGATGCACGTGATCTGCCGGCGCACTTCGACCACCGGGCCGAACATCCGGCTGTCGCGTAGGACCATGGAGAGCAGCATTTCGTATCGGCCGCGCCGCGGGTCGGGGTTCAGGATGGTTTCGACTGCGGCCGGGATGTTCGAGTGGTTTCCATGGAGTGTGGTCTGGACGCCGTCCTCCATGCGGGGCGCGCCGATGTACTGCGGGCCGCAAGTCGTGACCAGTCCGCCGGGCCAGCCGATGAGCCACTCCAGGCCGGCGCGAAAGGCGTGGCTCTGGGGTACGAGGCCGTTGGGCGTGAGGTATGCCAGCGAGTGTTGGTTGAAGAAGGCGTCGACAATGTCGCCGCCGCGGTCGAGGGCCACAGTGAAACGCAGGCCCGAGCCTGTGTTGAACTGGGCAACGCGGCATCCGCCGCCACTGGTGCCGCCGAGGCCCGGGTGGTCCATCAGTGCGGTCTGAATGCCGCCGACCTGGTGCACGTTCTCGAACTTGTTGTGATCAAAGTCGGCACGCAGGGCTGCCCCGGCTCGGTCGGGACGGTGGTGGCTTCGAGAAGCGGACGGGCGAGAAATTTTTGCCATATCGGAGTTCCTCTGGAGGGCGGGAGGCATTGGAGGTCCTGTGATTCGACGGTGAGTTGTTGACCTGACCGCTCACCTTCTCAGGGAATCTCGTTCAGCTCACTCTTCAAGTCAAGCCCGCTCTGGGAGGAGCTTGAGGGTGCGGAGAGGCATGCCCATGTCGTGTCGTCAATTTCCCGTGCTCAGTCCACCGTCGAGATGAATGGTTTGGCCCGTCACATATTCTGCTGCGGGCGAAGCGAGATAGACGGCAAGGCCGGCGAGATCCTCGTCGTTGCCGATTCGCCCCATGGGCACGCGCTGTAGCACGCGCCGTACCCATTCGGGGTCATCGAATAGACGTTCACTCAGGGGAGTGCGAAATGGGCCGGGCGAGAGATTGTTGACGGTGATGCCATGCGGCGCGAGCTCGATGGCCATCACCTTGGTCAATTGGCTCAGCCCGGCCTTGCTCGCGCAGTAGCCGGATTGCAAGGGTGAGGCGAGCGTCGAGGCGACCGAACCAATGTGGATGATCCGGCCCCAGCGCCGGGGCTGCATCAGCTTGGCCGCGGCTTGAGCGGAGAAGAACGCACCTTTCAAATTGGTGTCGATCACGATGTCCCAGCTCTGTTCGTCGTAGTCGAGTGTGGGAAGTCGCCGGTTGGTGCCTGCACTTGTGACGAGTATGTCCAGCCGGCCATGGCGGCTTGCCACGTCCGCGAACTGCCGGTCGATGTCCGCCTTGCGTGTCACGTCCAGAGCGATCGCCTCGGCGCGCGCGCCCGCGCGTGTCAGATGTTCGACGGCTTCTCGCGCCTTTTCGATCCGCCTTCCAGCAATGACTACCAGTGCGCCTGCTCTCGCAAGTCCTTGCGCCACACCGAAACCGATGCCCGTGGCGCCACCAGTGACGACCGCAAGCCGCCCTGTGATATCAAAGTTCGCCAAGTTTTACTCCGCCAGCCTCCAGGACACTTGATTGCATCGAATTTCGTCCAGCACGCCCCCTCAAGTCAAGCGCGTTTTTGGTGATTGTTGGAGCGGGCCCAGGAAACGGGTTCTTCCCCGCTCTTCAACGACGAGTCTGTAGCCCGTCCTTGTGGCCCCGGCGCGTCACCGGCCGACACGGGGCATGGGGAGGAACAGTCCGATGGCCCTGGCGCACAAGTAGAGACTCACGAGCGTCAAGCCTTGCGAGAACAGGGATAGCCGCGTCGGCGAAATGCGCCTCCTGGCCAACACGAGGACCGGCAGAGTTGTGGTCAACAAGAGCAAGACCAGGGACACCGTCGTGAGCGCAGGCCACCAGGCTGAGAGAGTGAGGAGGATCAACCCCCCGCTGAGTCCTCCAAGAAATGCCGGCGGAATCAGGATGCTCTTGAGCTCACCAGGAGCCATTTTTCTCTGGAGCCAGCTCCGCAGGTTTCCGCGACTGCGCCAGGCTTCGCGCCGAAAGAACTCCCTGAGGGTCCTGGACTCACCATGGTGAGCTGCCTGCGCGATGTTATCGAGGATCAATTTGCCGCCGGTGGAGAGCTTGTATCCCAGATCACTGTCCTCGCAGGTGATCAGACGTTCGTCAAAGCCCCCGACTCTCTCAAAAGCGTCACGCCGAACCAGCAAGTTGAAGCTGGGAAGCCACATCACGCTCTGCGCACTGATCATGCCTTGCCTTGGGTGAGCAATGGTGTGCCAGGTGGTCTCAACCCACGTGGCGGAGGCGGCTGGTTGCGCCATGCAAGCGCCCGCTCCGACCACCATGGAATCGCCAAAGTGAGCCGTCAAGCGGCATAGCCAATCCTGCGACAACTCACAATCAGCGTCGATGAAAGCGAGCAAGTCGCCGGTAGATTCCTTGGCACCCAGGTTCCTCATGCGACTGACTCGCCCCGGAGTGGTGACCATGACAACTTTCGCCCCATGCTCTCGAGCGATTGCGGCCGTGCGGTCTCTGGACTGGTTGTCGACCACGATCACCTCAAGCTCCACTTCTCCTCCTGGCCTTTCGAGGAGCTGAAGGGATCTCAGGCACGCCGGCAAGTGCTGCTCCTCGTTGAGGGCTGGAATAATGAAGGACACTCTCATGAACTGCCCGCAAGATCGCTTGCGTTGTAGACGATCTCGAGGCCGATGCGGGTGAGGATCAGCTCCGCGATCTCGCGGACGGCTCCGTGCCCGCCGGGCCTTGTGAGTACGCCCTTCGCGACGCGCTTCAACATGGGATGCCCATCGGCGACCGAGAAGCTCGCGCCTGCGATTCTCGCACAGCCCATGTCGTTGACATCATTGCCCACAAAGATCACACCGGCCGGGTCAATGCCGCGATCCGTTAGAAGCCGGCGAAACTCGAGGGTCTTGTCGGAAACGCCCTGAATGCACTCGAGCTTGAGCTTGGCGCACCGGGCCGCCACTACCGGGTTCTTCTCCGTCGAGAGCACCAGCACGGGAAAGCCGGCACGGTGAAGTAGCGTGGTGCCCATGCCATCACCTCGCGTGCAGGAAACGGACTCCTTGCCATCCTCGGTGACATGGACTCGGTCGTCGGTGATCACGCCGTCGAAGTCAAGTACGAGGAGGACGGGTTTTTCGGGAAGAAGCGCGAAAAGCTGCGGGTTCAGGTGCTCGGGTATTTCCACGGGCGCCGATTATCGCAGCTTTCTACTCTGTGACAACGATGGCGCAGGTTGCCAGCTCCAGAGCGTCTACGTGGTGAAGTGACCCTACCAGGAGCCGTTCATGAACTTTCGAGCAGCTTGTTGTGTGATTGGCCAGGGGCCGATAGCCTCTCCTGCGTGGTAAGCTTTCTTACGTTTTCAAGTGAAGGCTGTTACCAAGGTCGATCATGTCGGACTCTCTGCGCCCTCTCATTGACCAGGCCCGCGCCGGCGACCCCAGGGCCCTGAACGCTCTTGCCTGCTGCGCTGACCGGTTCCTGCGTGTATTTTCGGGCTCGCTTTCGAGCTCCATCCGCCGCGCACAGGGCTCAACGATCGACTTCGTGCTCGAGGGCCTCGCCGAGGCTCTCTCGCGTCTGGGAGATCGGCAGTTCGCCACCGACAAGGACTTTTACGCCTGGGTCGCCAGCCACATCCGCCACAAGATCATCGACGCTGGCCGCCACGAGACGCGGAAAAAAAGAGGCGGCAAGCCAGCCGCCCTCGGCGAACACGCGGAGCTGGTCGAGTCGCCGGACCCGACCGCTTCAGAGATTGCTTGCAGGCGAGAAGTGCTCGAGGCGACCGGGCAAGCGCTGCTCGAACTCCAGGCATCGCACCCCGAGGAAATGGAGGCGGTCGTGCTGAAGGTCTTCGAGGGGCACAGCTGGCCCGAGCTGAAGGACGCCATGGGACTCACCTCCGAGAAGAGAGGCCGCACGCTCTTTGCCCGTGGACTCGAGCTCCTGAGGCCCCGGATCGAGACCGCACTCGGCGCGGACGTCATGGCGGAGTTCCTTCGCTCGTGAACACGGACAGGCTATTTGAGCATTTCATGGAGCTCTATTGCGAATCGGGCGCCGCCACCATCCCCGAGGATTGGCCTCAGGCCTTGAAAGACCGCTGTCTCTTCTTCGTGAAGATGCTCTCTAACGAGGAGCCACTCAAGAACGCGACGGAGAGGCGCAGCATCGTCTCCGACCTCGAGAAGTCCGGTGTATCGGCCACGCTCTCCCTGGCCGGGGAAGATGGTGGACCTCCGGGCGTTTTGCCCCGGAGCGGGGACCGCTACGTGATCGAGCGGGAGATTGGAAGAGGCGGCATGGGTCAGGTCGTCCTGGCCTACGACCGCGACTTCCGCCGGCGCGTGGCGCTGAAGGTGATTCGGGGGCCCGGTTTGAGCACAGCGAGGCTGTCTCGCTTTCTCGAGGAGGCGCAGGCGACCGCGCAGCTCGAGCATCCCAATATCGCACCTGTCTATGATCTTGGAAGGGAGATTGGCGGCGCCCCATTCTTTACGATGAAGTGGATCCGGGGCCGAGATCTGAAGCACATCATCGACGCGAGGGAGCCCGAGTACACGCTCACCCGGCTCATTCAGGTCCTGCAGCAGGTTGCCATGGGAGTTCACTTCGCCAACTCGCGAGGCGTGGTCCACCGTGATTTGAAGCCGCAGAACGTGATGGTGGGCGGCTACGGTGAGGTGATCGTCGTCGACTGGGGCCTGGCGAAAATCCTCGGTCGATCTTCCTCGGTATTGGCGCCGGAAACGGAAGGTCCTCAGCTCTCCACCGATCGAGGCGACGAGGGCCGACTCACTCTCGAGGGCTCCATACAGGGAAGTCCGGCCTACATGTCCCCGGAGCAGGCACGTGGCGAGGTCACGCTGATCGATGCGCGCACGGACGTCTTCGGCCTCGGCGCGCTCCTCTACGAGATCTTGACGGGCACGCCGCTGTACGTCGATGCCTCGCCGCAGGTGGCGCGGGGAAAGGCGAGTCGAGGCGAGGTCACGCCGCCGTCCCAGCGGACTGTGGATCGTTCGATTCCGCCCGAGCTGGAGTCCATCTGCCGCAGGGCGCTCGCATCGCGAAAAGAGGATCGATTTCAGAATGCCAGAGAGTTTCACGACGCTCTCCAGCGATATGTCGAGGGAATTCACGACGCCGAGAGGCGTGCAGCCGAAGCATCTCGATTGTGTGCCGAAGCCGATTCACTTCATGAGCCCTTGCGGCAGGCCGAAGTTCGTGAGACGCGGCTGCGTGAGGCTGTGGCAGCGGTCCGCCTGAAGTTGAACGAGCACGATCCAGAGGAGGCCAAACACCTGCTCTGGGACCTCGAGGCGAAGCGGGAAACCGCAAGGGAGGAGGCCTCATCGGCGTTCAACCGCATGACGGCGGCCTACCTGGCCGTCCTCAGCATTGATCCGGAGAGCCGTCCCGCTCGCAAGGCTCTCGCGCAAGCCTTCCACGAGAAGCTCCTCGCCGCCGAGGATCGAGGTGATCGAGAGGCCACGGGGTTCTATGAGGGGCTTGTTCGCCAGCACCATGACGGCTTGTACGCGGTCGAGCTTGACGGAAAGGGACTTCTCAGGCTCGTGAGTGAGCCCGCGGGCGCTACCGTTTTTCTTTCACGATACGAGGAGCGCGGTCCGCTCGTTGTCGAAAGCTCGCAGACCCCGCTCGGCGAGACACCCATCGAGAAGCTCCTCCCGCGCGGTTCGTACCTCGCCCTTCTGCGGAAGCCAGGTTTTCAGGAGACGCGGTATCCGTTCGTGATCGGGCGAACGAGCCCCTCCACCTGCGCTGTAAGACTCCTTTCGGAAGGTTCGATCCCCGATGGATTTGTCCACGTCCCCGGCGGTGACACCATTGTGGGAGGACACGATCGCGAGATCAGTGCGCTCGAGCGCCGAGTGGTGAAGATCGCGGACTTCGTGGTGGGTCGGTTTCCGGTGACGCTGGGGGAGTACTGTCGGCTCCTCGATGACATCTTGGCGGAGAGGGGTTCGGTCCCCCGGGACTTGCTGCCAGCCTTCGAGCCCGAGGAGTATGTCGAGCAGGATGCCACGGGACGCTTCCTGCCGATCGAACGGCTCGGGGTGCACTGTCCCGCCATCGCGCTCAGTCTTGAGGCCGTGAATACGTACCTCGGGTGGCGTTCTCGAAAACTGGGTCGGAATATCCGGCTCCTCACGGAGCTGGAGTGGGAACGTTGCGCCCGAGGCGCCGACGGAAGGATTTACCCCTGGGGCAACGGTTTCGACTGGTCTCTTTGCAAGGGGGGGCTTTCACGACCTGGAAAGCCGTTCCCGGAGCCTGTGGGAGCTTTCCCTCGGGATGTGTCTCTGTTTGGGATTCGAGACCTTGCCGGTTGTGTGCGCGAGCTGGTGCTGGGGGCAAGCGCGGAAGGCTACAGGCCTTGCCGCGGAGGCTCGTGGCTGAACTCGTTTCCGTTCGTGTTTCGTTCTGACCTCCGGACAATGCGAGGAGAGCACGCTCGCAGCACCGACGTTGGATTTCGCCTGTGCTACAATGACAAAATTGGCGGGGCCATGATTGGGACTCTCTGACCGAGGCCCTCCGCCATCGGCGCCTTCAGGCGCCCGGTGCGGGGGACGCCTTTCTCCCCCGCGAGGAGTACAAGCCAGGGGTCTAGTTCCTGGCCATCAACGGGTGGGCGTCGAGTTGTTTGTCGCTGGTAGTCAAGAGACGGGTGACCTTTTGAGGAGGGCATCATGCAATTTCAAGAAGCGCTCGAAGTCCGATGGTTGGCGGCCGCGGCTGTTCTGATCGGGAGCTTGAGCTCCAGAGTTGCCGCTCAGGTTCCCCAGTTCATCCGTGGCGACGTGAACCGTGACGGTCAAGTGACGCTGTCGGACGTGAGCTACCTGTTCGATTTCCGATACCTGGGCGGTCCGGCCCCGGGCTGCATGGATGCGGCCGACACAGACGACAACGGCGCGTTCGATACGATCGGTATTGCAGACATGGCGTATCTTCTGGGCTGGCTCTTCCGCAGCGCTTCCATTCCCTTGCTGCCATCGCCCTTTGGGATGCCAGGCGAGGATCCGACCGCCGACGGCCTCAACTGCGCAAGGGCTGGCTTCGATCCACCCGGACGGCCGCTTCCCGGCTTTGACATGTTGATGCTCGGCCGAAGAGCTGTGGCGAGAGGGGCTCGTGCCGAACTCTTCCTCCACGCTACCACGGCCAAGCCGATCGAGTGCTTCTCGATCGCGTATCGTGTCGATAAATCGAGGGCTCGGAGAATCGCGGTCGACTTTGATGGAACTGAGTTCCCCACCGCCCTCCAGGGCCAGTTCGAGACCTCGGCGGCATTCCGATTCGCAGTCGTGCCCTCCGCCGATCGCCGCTACGACCTCCTGATCGCTGGAGCGATCTTCGTCTTGAAGGCCGCCGGTGGCCCCGGCGCGCCGTACCAACGAGTGCAGTTCGCCGCAACCCAGGGTCCTCTCGAGGCCACGAAACTTCTCCGCGTGACATTTGACGTGCCCCGGGATGCTCCCCGGGGAACCGGCGCCGTGTTTCTTCCGCCCGAGGATGATGACCTGCTTGTGGCCGGGTCCTTTGTCCACGGCGTCAAGAACGAGTACGGGGTCATCGACCTGGACTTTCCGGGATCCAACACGTTGGTGACGCCGGTGCCGACGCAGATCATTGTCGACGGCGAGCAGTTCCTCCGCGGCGACGCCAACTCGGACCGGGTCGTTAACATCGCTGACGCCTCGTCCACCCTCGCGTTCCTTTTCCTCGGCGGTCCGCCGCCTGTGTGCATGGACCTGGGCGATTCCAACGACGATGGCGTCCTGAATATCGCGGACCCGAGCTACACGCTGGGCTATCTCTTCCTCGGTAGCGCAGCTCCTCCCCCTCCGGGCCCCTTACTTTGCGGGTACGACGAAGAGGGTGACCAGCTCGAGGTCTGCGAGAGCGACTACTGCCAATAAGCTCCAACCAGGCTCCAGGGGATCGGCTGCCCAGGTGGACTCCTCGCCCGGCTCCGAGCCAGTCAGGTTGAGCCGGGCAGCTACCTGATCTGTCGCAGGTTGACCGTCAGCGTAGCACGCTCGTACTCCGAGATGGGCCGGGTGCGTCCCACCGCCAAGTTGCCAAGCGAAATGGGTCCCACCCGCACGCGCTGAAGCTCGAGGACCGCATACCCAAGAATTTCCCACATGCGCCGGATCTGCCGGTTGCGGCCTTCAAGGATCGTCAGCTCCACGCAGGTGGATTCTTCGCCCGACTCGAGCAGATTGCAGCGCGCCGCGCGCGTCATTTGTCCGTCCAGCTCGACCCCACGCTCGAAGCGGAGGCGGTCGCGAGGATCAAGCCGGCCGCGGAGACGGGCAACGTAGACTTTCTCGACGTCTCCCTTGCCGTCCGTGATCCGCGCCGCGAACTCCGTGTCATTCGTGAAGATGAGGAGTCCGGAGGTGTCGGCATCGAGCCGGCCCACAGCCTGCGTGCGAGCGGCGTTGGGAGGCAGCAGCTCGTACGCGGTGCGGCGGCCGGCGGGGTCTTGTGAAGTGGTGATGTAGCCCTCGGGCTTATTCATGGCGAGGTAGATCCTGCGTGCTGGCTTGAGGGGGCGGCCGTCGAGGAGGATTCTGTCGAGCTCTGGATGGGCCGCACGCTCCGGATCCTTCGTGATCTTTCCGTTCAAGGCGACGCGGCCCTGAAGGACGCATTGCTCTGCCTCGGTGCGAGACATGAGCCCGAACTTCGAGAGCCAGCGGGCAAGACCGTGACGCTTGAGCTCGGGTTCCAGGCGAGAGCTCTCTTTCTTTCGTGCATCGTGTCGGCCCCTGGATTTCATGAAGGTTTGAGCTCCTTATTTCGAAGGCGGCGCGCCAAGGTGAGAGGAGTCCTTCCTCGAGTGAGCCTGTAACGCGCGGCTTTTATTGGGGTCACGATCTTCCGCGGGAAAGGGTGGAGAGAAATTCGGTGTAGCCACTTCGGCCGCCTCGTTCCCAGGCTTCCAGGCAAGCGGTACCGACGATTGCGATGTCCGCCAGGCCTTTTATGGTACGCACATCTTGCTCGGTCTTGATCCCAAACCCAAGCGCCAATGGCAACTTTGTTGCCTTGCGGCATCGACCAAGAAAGCTTTCGACACCATCGGAAATCTCCGTACGCTTGCCCGTCACGCCCTTGCGGGCGACGCAGTAGACGAAGCCCGAGGCCTGGGCTGCAATCTCGGTGAGCCGTGATGGGGAATTGGTTGGAGTCATGAGCAGAATCGGGTCCAGACCTCGTGCTCTGCCGTGACCGTTGAGCCCCACCGCCTCCTCGGGAGGCAAGTCCGCCACGATAAATCCCCTCGCGCCGGCGTGGGAGAGACGATCGCAAAAGGTCTCCTCCCCCATCCGAAAGACGCTGTTGTAGTAGCCCATGAAAAGAATTGGGAACGAGAATCTCCTCGCTGCCCGACTCATCAGCGCGAAGTAATGCTCCCAGTGCGTCTGCGAGTGAAGCGCTGCCTGGTTTGCCTTCACGAAGGTCGGCCCGTCTGCGATGGGCTCGCTGAAGGGCAGTTGTAGCTCGACCAGGTCCACATTGGCCGCCTCCATGGCTTCGAGCATTTGCCAGTTGACCTCGAGCGATGGATAGCCGACGACGGCGTGTGCCATGAGAAGAAGCGGTCGCTCCTTCAGGCGGCAGCGGATGTGGAATTCAAGCCCAGGCGTGGTCAAAGTGTGCCTCGCTTTCTGGCGGCACTCTCGTAGGCGGCGGCCTTGCCCTGGATGAACTCCTTCCATCGCTCGTCGCCCAACGCGTCGGCGACGGTGAAGATGTCCTTGTCGCCCCTTCCCGACTGGTTGATCAGGATCGCATCATCAGGTGAGAGCTGCGGCGCCTCGCGACAGGCTGCCGCGAAGGCGTGCGAGCTCTCGAGGGCAGGGATGAGCCCTTCGCTCCGAATCGTCAGCTTCAAGGCCTCGACAACCTCGGTGTCGGTGGCGGACTCGAAGCGCACTCGTCCTCGATCGTGAAGGTGGGCCAGAATTGGCCCCACGCCGATGTAGTCGAGCCCCGCCGCCACGGAGTGGGTGTCGTTCATCAGGCCTTCTTTATCCTGAAGAAAGTAGGTCTTGTAGCCCTGCGCCACTCCCGGACAGCCCTGTCCGCCTGCGATGCGCGCGGCATGTTTCCCGCTCGAGATGCCGAGGCCGCCCGCCTCGACACCCACGAGGTCGACCTCACTGTCCTCAAGGAATCCTGCGAAGATACCCGACGCGTTGGATCCGCCGCCCACGCATGCGTAAACGCGCTTCGGCAACTTCCCCGTCTGCTTCTGCATCTGCTCGCGGGCCTCCCTGCCGATAATGGACTGAAAGTACATGACCATGTGCGGAAAGGGATGCGGACCGCACACTGTGCCGAGAGCGTAATGCGTGTTGCTCATTGACTCGACCCAGTCGCGGAGGCAGGCGTTGATCGCATCCTTCAGGGTGCGGGTTCCGTCGGTGACGGCAATGACTTCCGCCCCGAGTTGCTCCATCCAGAATACGTTGGGTCTCTGGCGGGCGATGTCATCCTCGCCCATGTAGATCCTGCAGTCGAGGCCGAGTCGGGCTGCCATGGTGGCCGTGGCCACGCCGTGCTGTCCGGCTCCGGTCTCGGCGATCACTCGCTTTTTTCCCATACGCCTCATGAGGAGCCCCTGCCCCATCACGTTGTTCACCTTGTGGGCACCCGTGTGATTCAAGTCCTCTCGCTTGACGAAGATCTTCGCGCCGCCAAGCAGCCGTGTGAGGTTGTCGCAGTAGGTGATGGGAGTGGGGCGGCACGAATAAGTGGACATCACCTCCACGTACTGCCGCCAAAACTTCGGATCGTGGCGCGCCTCATCAAAAGCTGCACGCAGCTCCGCAAGCGTCTCGTGGAGGATCTCGGGCACGTAAGCTCCGCCGAACTGGCCGTAGTAGCCTTCTCGGCCTTGCCGGAAGTCAAAGAGGTCTTGATACATGGCTTGGTTACCGTCCGGGGTCCTTGGAGCTGCGTCTGAGGCCGTGAGCCAGAGCCTCGTCGACGACGAGAACGTTCACGACGCCGCCCCGCACGAGCGCCAGAGACGCAGCAAGCTTGTCCTTGCCACAGCCGAGGCCCACGCGAACAGGGATGGCCATCAGGTCGTCGTGGCGGATGCCGATCGTGCGGCCGTCCAGCGCGGTGCGGCAGGGCTTGCCTTGAGAGTCGAAGAAGAGACAACCCACGCTGGCAACGGCCTGGCGCGGCAGAATGCGCCGGTTTTCGTCTGTTCCCAGTGCGGATCGCTTTGCCGCGATCACGATGGGATGATCCTCCTCGGCATTTCCGATGCCCAGGAAGACATGCTCGAGCGTTGAGAACAACTCGAGGACGCCGCGAACGCGCGGTTCGGCGCGTAGTGAACGAGCCAGGGCCGTGGAGCCCACGACGGCCGGAGCGCTGAGCACGAGGTGCGTGCCGCCGACTCGTCGACGCAGCTCCTGACACAGAAACGAGCCATCGAAGTCCTGACCCGTATCCCAGAGAGTGCCGACCAGAGGAACGATCTTCAGGCCGAGCCCCAGGCCGTGCCGCACGTGACGCGTAAATGCGGAGAGTGTGGTGCCTGCTGTGAGGCCGACCGCCTCGCCCGGTTGTACGTGAAGAGCGAACCAATCAGCACCAGCCTGTCCGACCGCCGCCTTGGTCTCCTCGGCGCTGAGTGATTCCGACGCCGCCACGACCAACTCGCTCAGTCCGATACCCCGGGCCACAGCCGCCCAGTCGGTGCCGTCCTCGCTCCCTCGCACTCGGATCTCGACGATACCCTCGAGCCTGGCCCTGGTGAGGAGCCGGCTCACGCTGGGCCGCGAGACTTTCAGGATGCGTGCGATCTCGGCTTGCCCCTTTCCCTCAAGATAGTAGAGGCGGCTGGCGCGGACCATGGAAGATCGTTCCAGGTCGCGACTGCCCGGCGTCGAGATAGGTTCGCTTGTGAACATTTGTTTTTTGGGTGAACATTGTTTCAGATCCGGGAGCGCAAGGCAAGCGGAAGTAAAATTACAATTCTCCGTGGAGACAGAACTGGAACGACCTACCTGTCAGTGGGGTCCAACGCGCGTTTCTGACCTTACGAGATCGAGGACGGCCCGCGAGACCAACGCCGCAGCGGTATCAAGTCAGTAATCCGGGCCTTCCTGAGGGTGCCGTCGAGTTCCAGGATCACCCACACTTCGCGCCCGCCGTAGTCAGCGATCAGGTCGCGGCAGCTTCCACAGGGCGGAAGCACGCGCAATAACCGAGTTGCCTCGTGTGGCTTCGGGTGGCGAACGGCCACGCTTGCGGTGATGCGATCCTCGCCCTCGACCATGGCACACCCGATTGCGATCACCTCGGCGCAAGTGGCAGGCTCGCCCACCACCGCCTGGAGGTGAATTCCAGTGTAAATCTTGCCCGAGCCTCCGCGCACGGCGGCTCCCACGTGGTGTCGGCCTTCCTTGAACCGAGCGCGAATGGTTGCCTCTGCAGCCCGGAAGACCTCCTGATCCTCCGGGCCAAGCGTCAGTAGATCCATGAAGCCTCTTCTCTCCTCAGTTGGACTCTTCGCAGAAGAGCTGATCTGGAGGCGGGAAGTAATCCGCTCCGTCGGTTTCCGGCAGGGGAGGAAGGCCCCGAGTTCGAAAAGAGGCTTCGTGGGGCCCCGATCCGGTGGACTTCCCCGGTCGCATCCTCCTCGACGGCGATGTTCCGCCGATCCAGATCGAATCGAACAGCGACCCGACCCGCAGGGGAATCTTTATCAGCATTTACATGTCCATTCCCGGGCCGGGAGGAGGCGGGCGGGCGGTTACGCTCGAAAGCCTTGGCGTCCCTCGATGGGAAGTATGCGCACATCGTGGCCGCAATCGAGAGGATGAACTCTTTCATGATCTTTGCTTGGGTGGACGCGAACACATTCTATGAGACTGCAGGCCTGGGAACCCATCGCAAAATCATCCTCGTGAGTTTGTGAACTGGCGCGGAGTCCTCGATGAAGCGAGTTGGAATGCCCGCCGGTCCTTATCGGAATCGAGGTCTGGCTTGGAGTGGCGTCCTTTGGCCAGAAGGGGGAAGCCCCTGGTTGCCGATAGAGTTGCAGTTTGCACGAACAGAAGGCAAGAGAGTAATCCTGGCGCCATGGGTTCGAAAATTACACGCCGTTTGCTTGGATCTCTCTGGACGCGGGTCCCTCTCATTCTGGGGGGGCTCTGCTTTGCGTCTGGCGTTGGACTCACGCTGGCCCTTCGGTCCCTTGCTGACGAGTTCTTGGCGAGGCAGCGGGTCGTGGAGGAGTGGATCGAGAGCCGCGATCAGTTCGAGCAAGTCGCCTCCGAGGCAGTCCTCCACGGTGAAGATTTTCGTGATGCCGCGAGCAACCCGGGGCGACTCGAGCGGCTAGAGGCAAGACTGGACGATGTGGGGAAAAGGCTCGCCAAAATTTTTTCCACTCTGGAGGCTAACCTGGAGCGCCTCGGAGGAGAAATCCTGCGGGTCCCGCTGGATGGAGCCGAAAGCGCTGTCCAGGAGGTCCTCGCGTCCGAACGCAAGAACTTGCAAGTGGCCTCACCGGACGTCATGACCCAGGGACTGGAGCTCGTCTCCGAGCGACACCGGCTCTCCTCGGCAATGATGCGCCAACTTGGAGCGCTGCGGGCTCTCGCGCGAGAGGTCCAGCGGACTAGAACCGAGGAATACATCCTCTCAGCCAGGAGCCTACTTCGCTGGCAGCTATTTCTGTACGCCCTCCTGGGAGTGTTGGGGGTCTTGGTTCTTGTCTGCGCACAGCGAATTTCGAGAGAAGCGGCTCGAGCCGCGCAAGAGAACACACGGCGGCTCGCGGCGCGTGAGGAAAGCGAGGCTCGAATTCGGGCCGTGCTCCAGAATGCCACGAGCACGATCATCGCGATGGATGAGTTGGGGATCATCCAGATGTTCAATACTTCGGCCGAGCGGCTCTTCGGCCACGCCGCACAGGAAATCCTGGGCAAGAGCCTCGAGTGCTTGATCATCGAGGATCATCGGGGCCAGGTGGAAGCTCTCCTGAAGAGTCGTCTCCAGCTTCAAGAATGCAGTATCCCCGGAAATGTCGTGGAGGTCGAAGCTCAGCGGAAGGACGGCACGAGAGTGTCCATTGAGCTCAAGGCCAACGACTTCATGGTAGGTCCAAGCAGATATCTTGCCGTCGGCATCACGGACATTACGGCGAGGAAACAGGCGGAGAACGGAATTGAGACTCACGCGCAACAGAGGGCGATCGTCACCGCGTTGGGGCAGATGGCCCTCAGTGGGGCACTCATCGAGGATCTGACGGCGAGAGCTACCGAGCAGATCACGCAGAGCCTGCAGGTCGATCTCGCAGAGTTCCTGGAGCTATGTGAGGAAAGCAACGCGCTCAAGTATGGAGCCGTATCGGGCCTCCCTGAGGTGAGAGTCATGGGATGTACGCTCGGCGCGGGGCTTCGTCAATCGCAGGAGGGCTACACCCTCCTCTCCAAGGATCCTGTGGTGCTCGAGGACGTTCGGCTGGAGACCCGTTTCTCGGTGGCGTCCCACCTCCAAGAGGCGGGAATTCGATCCGGCGTCTCCCTTGTGATTCTTGGCAACAAGGGACCCCTCGGAGTGCTGGGGGCATTCTCGCGATCGTTGCGCAAGTTCACGAAGGACGAACTGCAATTCCTTCAGGCCATCGCCAACACCCTGGGCTCGGTAATCGAGCGGCGGCGGGTCGAGCAGCAGATGGAGAGGGCCAGAGACCAGGCGATCGAGGCTTCGCGGCTCAAGTCCGAGTTTCTTGCCAACATGTCCCATGAGATTCGGACGCCGATGAATGGCATCATTGGAATGGTGGGGCTTCTACTTGACGCGCAGCTCAGTGCCGAGCAACGCGAGCAGACAGAGACGGTCCGCAACTCCGCCGACGCCCTTCTTACGATCATCAACGACATCCTGGACTTTTCCAAGATTGAGGCTGGCAGGCTCACCATTGAGCCGATTTCGTTCGACCTGCGCCTTGCCGTGGAGGATACGGCCGAGCTTCTGGCTCACAAGGCCAACGAAAAATCGCTCGAGCTCATGGTCCGGTATGGCCCTGGTGTGCCAAGGTCTCTGATTGGAGATCCTGGCCGAATCCGTCAGGTGCTCACCAACCTGGTGGGCAACGCGCTCAAGTTCACCGAGAAAGGCCATGTCTTCATCGACGTGCAGCTGGCCAGCCAAGCCGAGGACAAGGCCTCCATCAAGATTGCGGTCGAGGATACAGGAGCTGGCATCCCTGCAGAGAAACTTGGAATGCTCTTCCAGAAGTTCATGCAAGCCGACGCCTCCACCACGCGCAAGTACGGCGGGACGGGCCTTGGGCTTGCCATCTCGAAGCAGCTCGTCGAACTGATGGGCGGCAAGATCACCGTCCAAAGCACCGAGGGCAAGGGCTCCACGTTTTGCTTCGAGCTGCCGCTACGAATCGACGTCAGTGTCAAGGGTCAGGGGCCACCGCCCATCGCTGACATCTCCGGTGTTCGGGCCCTCATCGTCGATGATGAGGAGCTGAATCGTAGAATTTTGAAGGAGCAACTCGACGTGCTCGGGATCCGCACGACTGTCTGCGCGACCCCACTTCAGGCACTCGAGGAGCTGCGCGCCGCCTTCTTGGCGGGCGACCCCATTCCCATTGCCATCCTCGACTACATGATGCCGGAGATGGACGGGGAGGCCCTGGGTCGCGAGATCAAGGCAGACCCGCGGATCGCTCGAACATCGCTCGTGATGCTCACCTCGGCTGGATTGCGCGGAGATGGTAGCCGCATGATCGCGGCAGGCTTCGCGGCCTATCTGGTCAAGCCCATCCGACAAGCGCAGCTTCACGAGGTGCTTTCCATCGTCTGGGGCTCCGCGACGAAGGGAACCACGACCAAGCTGATCACGTCTCACTCGCTGGCAGAAGCCAAGGCGCAACGCGCCGCCCTTCTGGAGAAGGGCGGCGTCAAGGCTCGCGTGCTGGTCGCCGAAGACAATGTCGTGAACCAGAAAGTCGCTGTCAAAATGCTGGAGAGGATCGGCTGTCGCGTGGACGTTGCCGCGAACGGCAGAGAGGCCGTGCAAATGGTTCAGATGCTGCCGTACGACGTTGTCTTCATGGACTGCATGATGCCGGAGCTGGACGGCTACGAGGCAACGAAGGAGATCTGGAGGCTTCCTTCGCCAATGGGCGCCGTCCCCATTATTGCCATGACGGCAAATGCCATGCTGGGCGAACGCGAGAAGTGCCTCGCGGCCGACATGGACGACTACCTCTCAAAGCCCGTCAAGGCAGGCCTGCTCTCGAGCATGGTCACAAAATGGGCAAACGGGGGGGGTGAAGGTGACGGATGTAACGGTTGGGGAAGGGCCGTCTGCCCACGCGTTGCCCACCCAGAAAACTCAGGAGCCCGCGGCGGAGTAACAGGCTGCCAGGGATCCCGGGAAGTTCCTGGGCAGGCCCGGCGCGCGAAGCTTACGACTCGTGGGTCGACTGGACGATCCGTTTCCACTTGACCTTGAAGCTGGGCCGGTCAAAGACTTCGGGGTTCACAACTCCGCGAGGTCGGCGGCCCTGGAAGATGTCGAGCATGCCCTGGCAGGCGGCGTGCCCGATTTCAAGGAACAGCTCGTGGGTCCACGCGATCGAGTGGGGCGCGAGCAGCACGTTATCCAGATCCGCCCAGCGCGTCGCCGCGGTGAGCGGCTCGCCAACAAAGCAGTCGATCGCGGCTCCGGCGATCCGACGTTGCCTCAAGGCTGTGAAGAGGTCGTCCTCATTCACGATGCCACCGCGGGCCGTGTTGAGCAGGTAAGCCGTTGGCTTCATGAGCGACAGCTCGCGCGTTGAGATCAGCTCGCGCGTTTGATCATTGAGCGGGCAGTGCAGCGAGACGAAGTCCGACTTCTCCAGGAGCTCATCGAGTGACACCGCTTGAACTCCCGAATCGGCGAGAACAGATGCTGCGACGAAAGGGTCGAAGACCAGCGGTGTATTCATGCCGAATCCAGTGAGCAGCTTGACCACCGATTGACCGATGCCGCCGAAGCCGATGATTCCAAGCGTTCGCCTGCGCAGCTCACACCCCATGAAGCTGTTGCGTTCGTTCCAGTTCCCGGTTCTTACCAGTTGGTCCTTGATGCGCACGTGGTGCGTTAGCGCGAGCATCCAGCCGACAGTCGCTTCCGCGACGGAATAATCAACTGCGCCTTTCGTAATGAGCAAGACGACGTCAGCCGCAGTGCAGGCGCCGACATCGACGGTATCGTAGCCGACCCCGAATCGACCGATAGCCAGCAGGTCGGTGCTGGCGGACAAACTGCGAGCGGTCACCCGTGGTGTCAGAACAATGACGCTGTGGAGGCCGGCAAGCTGATCCGGCGAGATTTCAGGCCTGTGGGTGGCAAAGTGGCTCACATCGATGCTGTTGGCGGATTTCAGCAGGTCGAGGCCAATATCCCCATACTTCACTTGGCCATCGTCGTCGTAGAAATCATTCGTCAAGGCTACTCGAAAGCGAAGCTTCTTGGTCATCTCCAGGGGATCCCTTCCTTGGTGGTACTGGGGGCTTCGAGCGTAATGCAAAGGCGCAAGATGGAAGTATCCGCAGCGCGAGCTACCGAGTCACATTCTCGATGGCGGCCGTCTTCGCGCTGCTGGTCCCCAGCTCTTGACTTACACGCTTACATCGATGCCTGAATCTCACGTCATTTACAATGCTGCGGTTTTTAGGACACTTTGGAAAAAGATTCAACTCTCTTGTTACTGTACTCTTCGCGGGGGAGGAAGACCTCCCCCGCGTATCGGCGCTCGATAAGCGCCGGGCGCCTCCGGCGCCGATAGCGGGTGAGCCCTGGTCACGATGTCCCAATCATGGCCGCGCGGAGTAGAAAGTTGCCAGTGGGCTGTTGACCGTTCCGCGTCGGCTTCTTTTTCTCCAGTCAGGCACATCATTTTCACCTTGACTTCGGAGTTCCTCTCAAGGAGATTGCCCCTCCTCTGGCAGACCGAGCTTGAATCATTCCGGGAAAGGCAAAGATTCGAGCCTTCTCCTCAAGTTTGAGGCTCTGTCGGCCTGAAGTGGCCTTCAACATTTTGTCAAATGCTCTTTAGTTGGGTCCAGAAGTACCGCGGTCTCCGTGCCCTCGGTCACGTCGTGGCTCGCAGTTACAAGGCCAGACTACCCCAGGCATAGCGAAGAAAGCCATCATGTCACTTTTACTTGCCAACGGAACTGTTGTAGACGGAACCGGAGCATCTGGCCGAAAGGCCGACGTGCTCCTGGATGGCGGTGTGATCAAGGCAATTGGCAATATTCCCAGGAATGAACAGTCCACCGTGTTGGATTGCTCCGGCCGAGTAGTGTCGCCTGGATTTGTGGATGTTCATAGCCACTCCGATATCGAAACACTGGAGCACCGCCCCGAGAAAATTCAGCAAGGCATCACAACAGAGATAGTGGGAAACTGCGGATTTTCTGTTTTTCCAACTCTAGACACGAATATCTCCTCCGGTGTATACAAGCTGCTTTTCGGAAGAAATGCGTGTTGCTGGCATCATGCTGGCGAGTATTTCCAGTCTCTCGAATCCAAGGGTAGCTATACCAACACTGCGGCTCTCACTGGGCACAGCACCCTCAGGGCGTCGGTGATGGGCCTTCAGCGCGATCATGCTGACGCCTCCCAGATGACACAACTGGAAAGGTCCCTCGATATTTCGCTCGAGAAGGGTTCCATTGGATTCTCCACGGGACTGAATGAAACGCCTGGAAGCTACGGCAGCTTCGAGGAGCTTGTGGCGCTGTGTCGAATGGTCAAGAAGCACGACGCGTTTTACACGAGCCATCTCCGCGACTACAAGTTTCGCATTCTCGAGGCTGTAGACGAGGCCTTGGCCCTTGGGAGAGCCACGGGGGTTCCTGTGCAGCTCTCGCATCTGCAGACCGTGGGGAGCAAGAATTGGGACAAGATGGACAGCGTGCTTGAACTGGTGGACAAGGCTGAGCGAGAGGGGGTATCGGTTGGGATAGATGCGTATCCCTACCTGGCTGGTTCTTGCAATGTTACTCAGTTGCTGCCCGACTGGGCACTGGAAGGCGGCTCAAAGGAGCTGCTGAAACGACTCTCCGAGGAGGGCACACGCAAGCAAATTTCCCTGGAGACCGAGGCCCAGATGGCGAATACCTGGAGCGACATTTTCGTGGCTAATGTCGATTCGAGGAAAAACCGGGACATTATTGGAAAATCCATCCAGGATATCGCCGTGGCTCGGCAGGTTGAACCCATTGATGCAGTCTTGACGCTGCTGTCTGAAGAACAGGGCATTTTGATGATCGTTTCTTTCAACCAGAGTGAGCCCAATTTACGAAAAGTGTTAACACACCGACTGACTTCCATCATCACCGACGGGCTCTACACTGAGGGTAAGCCACATCCAAGGACGTTCGGAGCCTTTCCGAAATTCCTGGGGGAGTATGTGCGTGAGAAGAAATGGATGTCATTGGAGGCAGCCATACACAAGACCTGTGGCTTGCCGGCAGGACGTTTCAAGCTTGGCAAGCGGGGAACGCTGGTGGTCGGCAACTGGGCCGATGTGACAATTTTCGATCCTGACAAGATTGGTACGGCGAGTGACTATGTGAATCCCCAGCAGCCGCCGCTTGGAATTGACTATGTCTTGGTGAACGGAGAAATCACAGTGGATCATGGGCGGTTGGTGGGTGAGCCATCCGGTGTTGCCATTCGACACGCCTGAAGTATTGCGGGGTGAGCTGGCGGGAAATTGGGAACCGCCCACCTGGGTGGGCGGTCCTCGACGCGAGAAGGTAGCTCAAGGTGGGCGTGGCTCTGGATTTTTCCCCTCAAACAAAGCGTCCCCCCCGAGCAATTTTCAGCACTCCTTGGCAGTGCAAAGTATTTACAATAGCCGTCATGAGTTGTCTTGAGTCAATACGCATTCTTTGTACCCTCGCGGCCTCTTATGCAGGGCTCTCCGATTCCACAAGGGTCGACTTCAACCGCCAAGTTCGTCCCATCCTCTCCGACAAGTGTTATCGCTGTCATGGACCTGACGAGGGCGAGCGAAAAGCGAAGCTCCGGCTGGACAGGAAGGACGGCCTCTTCGCGTCACGTTCTGGAGCCGCTGTCGTGCCTGGCAAGAGCGCTGAGAGCAGTGTCTACGCTCGTATCACCGCGTCGAGCCCGGAAGACCTCATGCCTCCCCCGGATAGTGGCAAGAGCCTTTCGGCCGGCGAGATCGACCTGATCCGGCGATGGATTGATCAAGGTGCGGAGTGGAGCGGGCACTGGGCTTTCATCCCGCCGAGACGGCCTCCAGTTCCTGAGATACCGGAGACAGAGGTCTTCAAGGGTGAGGTCGAGCCTCCCTTCAATTCCATCGACCGCTTTTTACGCGCAAGGCTCAGATCGGTTGGGGTCAGGCCCTCCCCGGTGGCCGATCCTGTGACAATCATCCGACGGGTGACCCTGGACCTCACGGGCCTCCCGCCAACTCCGGCCGAGGTCGATGCGTTCGTTGCTGCTCCGTCGCTGAGGGCGTACGAAGCCGTCGTTGACAGGCTGCTTGGCTCGTCTCGATACGGTGAGCACATGGCGCGCTACTGGCTTGATGCTGTGCGCTATGGGGACTCTCACGGTCTCCACTTCGATAACGAGCGCTCGCTCTGGCCCTACCGGGACTGGGTAATTCGGGCCTTCAACGAGAACAAGCCCTTCGACGCGTTCACGGTGGAGCAGCTTGCTGGAGACCTGCTGCCAGATGCCACGCTCGAGCAAAAAGTCGCCACCGGCTTCAATCGTTGCAACGTCTCCACGAGCGAGGGTGGATCCATTGAGGCAGAGGTGCTCATGCGGTACGCGGTCGACCGCGTCGAGGCCGTCGGCACCGTATGGATGGGGCTCACGGTCGGCTGCGCTGTCTGCCACGATCACAAGTTTGACCCGATTTCGCAGAAGGAGTTCTATCAGCTTTACGCTTTTTTCAATAGCTTTGAAGAAGGCGCAATGGACATGAATATCGCTTTGCCGCCTCCTTTCGTGAGAATAGTCACGAAGGAGCAGGGAGCGACGATTGCAAAGTTCAGGCAGGAAGTTCAAGTGCTGCGTCAGCAACTCGACGCTCCGATTCCCGAGGTCGATGCAGCCGAGTCAAAGTGGTTTGCGTCTCTTGCGGATAGTCTGAAGCGGGCCTGGCAGGCCATTGAACTGGCGAAGGCGGAGTCCACAGGCGGTGCGAAGCTGCGGAGGCTTGACGACGACTCCGTGCTGGTCGAGGGGCCAAGTCCGGAGAGGGCTGTCTACGAGCTGATGTACTCCGCGCCCAGGGATCCGATTACGGCAATCCGCCTCGAGGTTCTTCGGCACGATTCGCTTCCGCTGGGTGGCACCGGACGAGCAGACAAGGCAAACTTTGTCCTGAGCGAGGTCGAGGCCAGTACGGTCCATCCCCCCGCAGTTAGCGGTGCGCAACGCCCGGGGCAAGCTATCACGTTCAGTTCGGCGCAGGCCGACTACTCGCAGCGCGGGTTCGAAGTCGTCAGGGCCATTGATGGCAAGAACGACACGGGGTGGGCGGTTGATGGGTTCACTCGTAGAGAGGACTGCGCCGCAGTGTTCTTTCTTGCCTCGCCCGTTGTGGTCGAGGAAGGCGCGCTCCTGCGGATCCGACTCCTGCAGGAGAGCGGAGGGCACCAGACCATCGGGCGGTTCAGGGTCTCCGTCTCGAGCCATCCCTTGTTCGGTCCGGTCGTGCTCGAGCCCTGGAGCGTTGTCGGACCCATTCCTGCTGAAAATGAGCTGGATGCCTTTGAGAAGGATTTCGGTCCCGAAGCAAAGCTCGACCTGGGAGCCACATTCGCTGACGGCAGGCTCAAGTGGCAGGAGAAGCCAGATTTTGAAGACGGCAAGGTTCACGACTTCCCCTCCGAGATTGGTGCCGTCTATCTTCACCGCGTGGCTCGCTCGCCAGCCCCGCGAAAATTCCCAATTTCGCTCGGAAGCAATGACGGTCTCAAGGTGTGGAGTAACGGGAAGCTCGTTCATGAGAACAACGTGCGGCGGGCTGCCGGAGCTGATCAGGACGCTGTCACGCTTGACCTCGAGCCTGGTGAGAACCATCTGCTTTTCAAGGTCGCGAATTTTGCTGGCGCCTGCGGCTTTTACTTCAAGCGCAAGGACACGGAATCACGCAACGAGATTCTTGACCTGGAGCCCATTCTGTCGGTCGCGCCCGAGAGCCGGAGCGAGGCAGACAGAAAGCGGCTCCGCGAATACTACCGTGCCAACTATTCTCCCGAGTTGCAGCGCCTCCAGGCGAGGGCCGTCGAGCTGGACAAAAAAGCAGCGGCCATCGAGGCGCAGGCGCCCGGAACGATGGTCACGACGGAGATGACCAACCGGCGAGATGCATTTGTGCTCATCCGGGGTGAGTACACGCAAAGGGGCGAGAAAGTCTCTCCAGGAGTGCCGGCAGTTTTCTCTCCACTCGGCAAGGGAGAGCCAAGAAATCGCCTCGGCCTCGCCCGTTGGCTCGTGGGGCGAGACCATCCGCTGACAGCGAGGGTTACGGTGAATCGGTTCTGGCAGCAGTACTTTGGGGCCGGAATCGTCAAGACTTCCGTTGACTTTGGCTCTCAGGGAGAGTGGCCAGTGCACCCAGATCTGCTCGACTGGCTTGCGGTCGAATTCATCGAGAGCGGCTGGGACGTGAAGCGCTTTCAGAAACTGCTTGTCATGTCCGCCGCCTATCGGCAATCGGCCAGGGTCACGGCGGAGTTGATCGAGAAAGACCCGGAGAACAGGCTCCTTGGCCGTGGCGCACGTTTTCGCATGGATGCCGAAATGATTCGTGACGGGGCACTCGCCGCCAGCGGGCTTCTCTTCGAGCGCATCGGTGGACCGAGCGTGAAGCCCTATCAGCCCGGCGGCATCTGGGAATCGGTTGGTTTCGTGGGCAGCAACACCTTGAACTACAAACAGGATCAAGGGGCCGCGCTCTACCGGCGTGGGCTCTATACCTTCTGGAAGCGCACTGCGCCGCCGCCGGTGCTCTCCCTCTTCGATGCTCCTAGCCGGGAGACTTGCACGGCGCTTCGGCAGCGCACGAATACGCCGCTTCAGGCCCTCGCCACGATGAACGATGTCCAGTTTTTCGAAGCCTCACGGCGTCTTGCCGAGCGCATGGTTCACGAAGGAGGTCCCACGCCTCGAGCCCGGATCTCTCACGGCTTCCGCCTCGCCACCGCGCGTTCGCCGCGGCCAGACGAGCTAGAAGTGTTGGTCGAAACCTACAGCGAACACCTGGCCGAATATCGGTCCAATCCCATGGAAGCCCTGAAGGCTGTGAGTGTGGGGGACTCGAAACCCGACGAGTCAATCGACGTCAACGAGCTTGCAGCGTACACGATGATTGGAAATTTGATCTTGAACCTCGACGAGACTCTCACGAAGGGATAATGGCATGCCCTCGATCGAATCCTCTCTTTCTGAAGAGCGAAGACTTTTCCTTGCCCGTCGTCACTTCTTCGGGCGCTCGGCAACCGGGATTGGGACAGCCGCCCTGGCGTCTCTTCTGACGCCGGACCTGTTCGCCGCGCCCTCGTCGTCAAAGTCGGAAGAGATGCCACCAAGTGGCCTCCACTTCGCCCCGACCGCGAAACGAGTCATCTACCTCTTCATGGCCGACGCCCCTTCGCAGATGGACCTCTTCGACTACAAGCCCAAGATGAGCGAGTGGTACGACAAGGACCTCCCCGACTCTGTCCGCAAGGGCCAGAGGATCACGACCATGACTTCCGGACAGGCTCGTTTCCCCATTGCGCCGTCCATCTTCAAGTTTTCCCAGCATGGACGGAACGGTGTCTGGATCAGCGAACTTCTGCCGTATACGGCCAAGATTGTCGACGATATTTCGATCGTCAGGAGTGTCAATACCGAGGCGATCAATCACGACCCGGCGATCACGTACATTCAGACTGGAAGTCAACTCCCCGGGCGGCCTAGCATGGGTGCGTGGCTGTCCTACGGGCTTGGCAGTGAGAGTAAAGACTTGCCAGCGTTCGTTGTCTTGCATTCGCGGTGGAGCTCAGGCGCTGGCTCACAGGCGCTCTTTTCCAGGCTCTGGGGCTCGGCGTTCTTGCCGACCCGTTACCAGGGTGTCAGCTTGCGATCGAGCGGCGATCCCGTCCTTTACCTTTCGAACCCTCCCGGCGTGAAGGACACTACTCGTCGAAAAATGCTCGACGGCCTCGCCAGGCTCAACCAGAAGACTCAGGAGGCGATCGGCGACCCGGAAGTCGCGACCCGCATTGCTCAATATGAGATGGCGTATCGCATGCAGAGCTCTGTGCCCGAGCTGGCGGACATTTCCAGGGAGCCGAAGAGCGTGCTGGACCTTTACGGGCCCGAGGTGACGCAGCCCGGAACTTTTGCGGCTAATTGTTTGCTGGCCAGACGGCTCGCCGAGCGTGGCGTGCGCTTCACGCAGGTCTACATCCGCGGCTGGGACCATCACTCCACCTTACCCGAGAACATCCGCAAGCAGGCAAGGGACATCGACCAGGCTTGTTATGCCCTCATTACCGATCTCAAACAGCGAGGCCTCTTCGACGACACGTTGGTCGTGTGGGGAGGGGAGTTTGGCCGCACCGTCTATTGCCAGGGAACTCTCTCGCAGACCAACTATGGCCGCGATCACCACCCCCGCTGCTTCACACAGTGGATGGCCGGGGGAGGCGTGAAGCGCGGGATCGTGTACGGCGAGACCGACGATTTCAGCTACAATGTGATCCAAAATCCCGTCCACATCCACGACATGAACGCGACGATTCTCCACACCCTCGGGATTGATCACAAGCGGCTCACCTACCGTTTCCAGGGCCGAGATTACCGACTCACGGACGTGCACGGCGAGGTCGTGAAGGAGTTGCTGGCCTGAAAAAAGGAAGGGGCCAGGGCCGGAATCAACTGAACCAGCGGCAAGCCGTTCCGGGTTGGGTGGGCGACCATCGAGACCCCACTACTTCACAAGGGTCTTGATCCACTGGGACAGAGTTTCGAAAGTCTGAGCTCCGGTAAGTTTTCGAGCATTGACCAGCCTCCCGCCCTCCACGCGTCCCACAAAGAAAGTGGGGGTTGACCCGACCCCAATGGCTTCCGTGTTCCCGTAGGCAAAGTCTTTTTCGACCTCTTGAGCCTCAAGAGGATCCTCAAGACAGGCGAGGAAGGCCGCGGTGTCGAGCTTGAGACTCCTGGCAAGCTCCTTGTAAGTCCCGGGTCCCAGCGGCCCCTTGTGAGCGAAGAGAGCGTCGTGCATTCCCCAGTAGGCGTCTTGCCTGGCGGCGCAGTTTGCGGCCACCGCCATGCTCAGGGCCTGAGCATGAGACTTCAGAGGGTAATCGCGAAGGATGTACTGTGCCTCACCCGTATCGATGTGCGCCTTCTTCAGGGATGGGAGGACCTCCACGGCGACTTTTCGCGAGGACGGGCACTGATAGTCAGAAAACACAACCACGCCAACCTTTGCCTCGCGTTTCCCCAGGACAGGGTCGTCATCCAGGCTCACGACGGCGACGGTTGGAAGTTCATTTACCGGGACTGGCGCGCGATCTTGTTTCGTTTGGGCTTTAAGAAAACTCAGGTCACTCACCCAGCGCGTCGGTTTCCTTGGACCCGCAAGCTCCTCATCGATCAAGTGCTCGAAGACTTCGATCGGTTGGGCTCCCCGAAGCGGCCGGCCATTGATGAAGAAGTAAGGCGTTGAGTAGACGCCCAGTTTCCGCGCCAGGGCGGAATCGGCACGCACTGTGCGTGCAAACGCACCCGAGTTCAGTGCCACTTCAAACTCGTTGGCGTTCAGGCCGATTTCGTCCGCATACTTGACCAGATGCTCCAGCTTCAGAGCTTTTTGGTTCTCAAAGAGCTTCCTGTTCATCTCAGGAAACTTGCCAAGGTCTTTTGCCGCCAGCGCGGCCTGCGCAGCCAACTCTGCGTTGAGGTGGGACCGCGCGGGCTTCTGCTTGAAGACGAACCTCAGTTTCTCCGGGTACTTTTGGGCGATCTCCTCGAGGGTGATGTGCGCCTTGGTGCAGAAATGGCACTGGTAGTCAATGAACGCAACCAGGGTCACCGGTGCTGTCTCGAGGCCGATGGTGGGAGAGTCCTTGAGATTGTCAATTCTTACCCTGACGATTTCGGTCTCGGAGGCTGGCTGCCCGGAGTCAGCCCTGGACTTCGCCGGCTTGTCGGGTCCCGGCAGGTTCGTGGTGCCCGGAAGACCCGGGTTTCCCGTCTTCTCGCTGCCTGGAGACTGTGCCCGGATGGACCGTGCCTGAACGCTTGAGAAGATCACGAGCATCAGAAGGAAAGCTTTCACCCCGCTGACCCCAACAATGCAAAATCGAGCCTTCATGGTTTATTCCATACTTCCTGGCGCTTCCGGCATTCGCAAGCGAAATGATCCTGGAAATTGCCCCGGAACTAATCCGCCCTCGAATACTATTAAATCTTACCCGGCCGGTCCAGCCCGTGGGGTCAAGAAGTGGTCATTTCCGGCGGACGATCAGGTGATCCGGCAGTTCGTTCACGGTCTCGCCGTGCCGGGGGTGATGCTCGGCCAGAACAGCCGCCACAGCCTCGATACCTTTCCGCAAGCCCTCGGCGAGGCTGCCCTTTTGAACTCCCGCGACGATGGCGCTGTCAGCGTCGTGCCAGGTCGCTGCGCTGGTCCTTGAATGAATTCCCTCGTCGGCGAGTACGACGGCCATGCGCTCAAAGACGGAAACAAGAATCAACACTCCGCTGCGTTCGGAGGTGAGGTGAACGCCCAGGCGTGCGAACTCTTGAAGAGCCTGCTCTTCCACCGTTTCCTGGGCACGTTTGTCACCCACGAAGTTGCGTTTGAAATCGGGAAGCGCGCGGGCCAGCGCAAAGCCCAGCGCGCCGGAGGCGAGAAGAAGAGCCAGCCAGAGTGACGGGTGAGCGGTATCGAAATAAGCGCTCGACAAGATGGCTCCCACAAGCAGCGTGCAGAGCGCTGCGAGCCAGTCACCCTGGGGATGGTCATCCGAGCATTCGAGCACGACGACCTGGATCTCTCCGACGGTTTGTAGCTCGGCCTTCGCGATCTCTGCGCGCAGGGCGTCCATTTCCCCCCGGGAGAGTCTGCCCACTGCCGGCTGGCGCGCATGCCGGATGATTGCGCGAACGATCAAGATACCCAGAGCAATGGCCGCAAGCCAGGCGGCGATCTCGCTGGCTCTGTCGAGCCAATCAACCCCATGTCCAGCTGCTTGCCAGCCTGCCGCAAGGAAAATTGTTTGCATTACCACCTCCCGCTTGCACCGCCACCGGAAAAGCCCCCGCCCCCGCCAAAGCCACCAAATCCCCCCCCGCATCCTCCTCCGAAGCTGCCAGCACGCCGGGAGGCTCCTTTCAAGAGCATCGATGTCGCAAGTGCGTGGCCGAAGGATCCCACTGTTGCGGTTCCCCTTCCTTGCCGACCTCGCGTTGCGACGATCCAGAAGATGATCAAGACGAAAATGAGGAGCGCCTTGATTCCTGCGTACGCGTTCTGGCCGTGCCGGAGCGATTCAGGCAATTCGCCGCCTCCAAGGACTTTCTGCATGGCCTCAACACCGGCCACGAGCCCGGTGTAATAGCCTCCTTCCCTGAAACTCGGCACGATAACTTCGCGAATGATGCGACCACAAATTGAGTCCGTGAGCGCTCCCTCGAGCCCGCGGCCCACTTCGATGCGGAGCGCTCGGTCGGCCTTGACGACCACGAGGAGCGCCCCGTTGCTCGCTTCTGGACTTCCGATCTTCCATGCACGAGCCACTTCCAGCGCGAATCGTTCTATCGGTTGGCCGCCTATCTCCGTCACGCTCAGAATCGCGAGCTCACGACCTGTCCTTCGCTTGTAGGCTTCGAGCTCCTGTTCGAGCGCTTTTTCCTCAAGAGGCTTCAAGAGTCCGGCAAGGTCGGTCACCCAGCCGTCGTTCTGCGGCAAGGCGGCTTGTGCCTGCGCAGCGATCGCCACGAGCAAAGGGAGCAAAAGGCGCACCACACTCTCTACTTTTTCCCGAAGTCGAACTGAACCGTGGGCACAGCGCGTTCCTCGCCGGTTGCCTGGAATTGTGCCGCTTCCTTGAATCCGAAAAGCGACGCGAACAAGCTACCTGGAAAGACCCCCACTTTGGTGTTGTAGGCCTGCACGGACTCGATGTAATCGCGCCGGGCCGTTGCGATCCGATTCTCGGTGCCTTCCAGTTGATCCTGCAGCGAGAGGAAATTTTTCGAGGCCTTGAGATCGGGGTAACTCTCAGCCACGGCGATGAGGCGCGTCAACGCTCCGCCCAGCTTCTGCTGGGCACTCAAGTAGGCCTCGAGCGCCCGGGGATCCTCAGGCAAGGCAGGAAGCTGCATCCTGCTTACGGAAGCGCGCGCTTCCGTCACCGCCTCAAGCGTTGAGCTTTCGAAATTCGCTGCCCCCTTGACCGTCTCGACGAGCTGCGGAATAAGGTCCGTACGCCGTTTGTACTGATTGTCAATTTCGGCCCAGCGGCCTTCAACGTTTTTCTTGGAGCGGACAAGGCTGTTGTAATGCCCGACTCCGCAGCCGCCGATCAAGAGCACAAGAAGCGAGAAAACCCCGAGCGCCACGAGAAGACCCTTGCCCTCGGAAAGGTAACGCCCGGACGACATGGACGATTGCATGTGTGTTCTCCTGAATGTCGATCCGCAGATTTTCTTGACCAACGCAAATTCTATCAAAAACAATTTTCGAGTCCTGGCTGCTCACCGGCAGCATTTCCTTCAGCCTCTTGGCGGTCCGGGGCAACGCCTCGACCGCCTCCGTGGGATTCTCTCGTCAAACGAACTCCGCGCGAGCCTCGCCAAGGGAATCGATGGCGATCACAACCCGATCTCCAGGCGAGACCCAGCGAGTTTCGACCACGCTGCCGGTGAACACAAATTCTCCACTCCGCAAGAATTGTCCGCGCCTGTTGAGCGAGTTTGCAAGCCATGCCAGCGCCTCGAACGGATGCCCCATCACATCACCGCTGCGTCCTAGCCCAACTTCGTTGCCGTTGATCAAAGTGCGTCCGGTGAGGGAGACCAGGTCAAGTCGCTGCCAGTCGCTGATCCAGTCATCGATCACGCAGCCTGCATCGAAAAAATCGTCTGCGATGAGCGTGGGTGTATCCATGGTCTTGTAGTTTTCGTAACGATCGTCCACGATCTCCATACCGGCGGCGATGGCGGCGACGGCTTGCGAAACGCTTTGACGCGTGTGAGGTGACTCCCCCGACGGCAGGTCGGCCTCGAGCAGTACCACGACCTCGCATTCGACACCGACGTGGAGATATTCCTCATGTCTGAGCCGGGCACTGTTTCGATGGATCGTGTTCGCGTACACGCCTCCGGCGCAGGGGCTGTCGATGTTCAAGAATCTTTGCATAACCTTCGTCGTGCAGCCGATCTTGTGGCCGGCGACCCGACCCAGGCGCGAACGACCGAGCAAGGTGTGCAATGTCGCCTGCACCGCATAGGCTGCGCGCTCGTCTGCAGGCCGGCAAGTCTCGGGCAAGCCTTGAAATCGAGTGCGGCCCAGCCTGTGTTCGCAAAGAGTCTGCGCAGCCTGCTGTGTAGCGTTGAATTGCATCGCTTTTCTCGCCGTGTCTGGAGCCAGTATCAGGCAATCCTTCAGGTTTCTTGTTGCTGCGAGATCCTGCCCATCAACACAGAGCCTGGAGCGCGCGAGGCCAGCATGGCCCGCAGCCACTGCAAGGGTGCACACTCCTTGACAGCCTTCTCGAACACACTCAGAGTAAACAATCTCCAAGTCGTGGTTGGCGAGTCAACATAAACAAACCCCCATGGTACCTCCAATGATTTTCAATAGGTTTCTGCAAGACAAGGGTCGCCGTTTCGCCGGGAGGCTTTCTTGATGTCCCCAATCACCAACGTGGCGGTCATGGGTGCCGGCGCGGTCGGAAGCTACTTCGGTGCAATGCTGGCTCGCGCCGGCCACCCAGTAATGCTCATAGGGCGGCCGGCCCATGTACAGGCCATTGCGCAGGATGGCCTAAGGGTCGAAACCACGCAATTCACCGAGTATGTGCGCATGCAAACGAGCAGCGATCCCAGCGCGGTCCACGGTGCTGATCTGATCCTGTTTTGCGTTAAATCGACGGACACCGAGCAGGTGGCCGCTGAAATCGCGTCACACCTTATCCCGACTGCGACTGTCCTGAGCCTACAAAATGGCGTCGACAACGCCGAGCGCATTGCTCGTCACTTGCCCAATCGGGTAATTCCCGCAGTTGTTTATGTGGCAACTGCCGTGACGACTCCCGGCTGTGTAAAGCATTTTGGTCGGGGCGACCTGGTAATTGGCGAAATGAAGGGAATGGCGCGTCACCGGAACTCCTACGCCGAGTCGCTTCAGCAGATCGCTCGTCTTTTTGAAGGAGCCGCAGTGCCGGTGCGTGTGTCCGAGAACGTGGCCGGGGAACTCTGGGCGAAGTTGGTTGTAAATTGCGCCTACAATGCCATTTCTGCGCTGGGCCAAGCTTCCTACGCAAGACTCGCTTCACAAGGCCCCATTCGCGAAGTGATCCGCGAGGTAGTTCTCGAAGTGATTGCAGTGGCGACGGCATGCGGCGTGGAGCTCTCGCCCGGAGAGACGCTCAGGGCTACTGAAAAGATTGCGGTGTCAATGGCCGGGCAGCTATCCTCGACGGCTCAGGATGTTGCACGCCGGAAGCGCACGGAAATCGATTACTTGAATGGCTTCGTGGTTCGAAAAGGCCGAGAATTTAACATACCCACACCCGTGAACCATACACTCCATGCGCTGGTCAAGCTCATGGAGGCGGGTTATCTGACAAAATAGGCATGCTGGCCGAATCCCCCAAGGCTGTACCGATTGAGTTCGCAAATGCTCTGAAGCAGCTGGGGCTCTGTGGTTCGACGGTCTTGCAAGGCCAGCCACTTCCTGGCGGTATTTCGTCGGACATCTGGCGTATTGATACAGCACAAGGCCCCGTCTGCGCCAAACGAGCGTTGCCAAAGCTTCGGGTCTCGGCCGACTGGCGGGCCCCCATTCAGCGCAACGTCTACGAGGCACGTTGGATGCGCATCGCAAATCTGGCAGCTCCAGGCTGCACTCCGGGGCTGATCGGACAGCATGAGGAGTCAGGTATTCTTGTAATGTCCTATTTGCCTCCGCGGGATTATCAACTCTGGAAGGAAATGCTGAGCCAGGGGCAAGCCGATGTCGCGACCGCAAGAGCCGTTGCTCGTATTCTTGTACGCATTCACCAGTATTCTGCTGCCCATCCGGAGCTTGCTTCTGAATTTCCTACCGACGAAATATTTTACAACATCCGCATCGAACCCTACCTGGTGGCAACAGCCAAACGCTACCCTGACCTTGCTGAAGTGTTCTCCTCCCTGGTTGCCACGACTCAGGCCAGCAAGCGCACGCTGGTGCACGGCGACGTGAGCCCCAAGAACATTCTGATCGGTCCGGGGGGCCCAGTTTTCTTGGATGCCGAGTGTGCCTGGTGGGGTGATCCTGCCTTTGACCTGGCATTCCTCACCAATCATTTGCTGCTCAAGTGCTTGTGGTGTCCTGCCGTTGCCAGCAGCTTTCTTGGTTGTTTCGATACGACCGTTGATACTTACTTGGGTGAAGTGGACTGGGAGGACGCCAGTGATCTGGAACGTCGCACCGCGCATCTGCTCCCGGGGTTATTTCTTGCCCGAGTCGATGGAAAATCACCTGTCGAATACATTACCCAGGATTCACAACGTGAGCGAGTTCGACGGGTTGCCCGTGCGCTGTTGCTCAACCCTGTCAGTCGCCTGTCAGAAGTTCGCCACGCCTGGCAAAAGGAGCTGAAGCAGTGAGGCCTCGGGACATTCGCTCGATTCACGCAAGGCGTCTGTGGGACAGCCGGGGAAGACCCACGGTGGAGGCCGAGGTGACGCTGGGAGATGGGTCGACAGGGCGTGGTATGGTTCCGTCCGGCGCCTCGACAGGTTCACGCGAAGCGCTGGAGCTTCGCGACGGGGGGAATCGATTTGGCGGACTGGATGTTCACACTGCCATCAGCCATGTCAACGGCGAGATTGCTGCGGCCCTCATCGGCGTTGATGCGTCGGACCAGGCCGCACTGGATCTGCGTCTCATTCAGCTGGATGGAACGGGGCACAAGTCCAGGCTCGGAGCCAACGCAACGCTTTCAGTATCGCTGGCTGTGGCCCATGCCGTTGCCGCCTCTTATCGATGGCCCTTGTATCGTTACCTGGGTGGTGATGAGGCCAAGCTCATTCCGATGCCGCAAGTTCAGATTTTCGGTGGCGGCGCTCATGCAGGACGTCGAGTGGATATTCAGGACTTTCTGGTCGTCTGCCCTGGCGCCGCGAGCTTCCGCGAGGCCATGGAGTGGAGTGCCGAGGTTTACCGTCATGCAGGTCAGATCATGAAGGAGCGCGGCTTCCAGATGGGTGTGGCTGACGAGGGTGGATGGTGGCCCGTCTTTGCGGCGAATGAACAGGCAATTGAAACCCTGGTTGAATCGATCGAACGCGCTGGCTTCGCTCCCGGCGCGCAAGTGGCCATTGCACTCGATGTCGCCGCCTCGGAGTTTGGCAGAAATGGCAGATATCGATTGGGTTTGGATGCGCTCCAGCTGGATTCCGATGGACTCATTGAAGTGCTACTGAAGTGGATTGCCAAGTATCCAATTATTTCGATCGAAGATCCCCTGGCGGAGGACGACCTGGAAGGTTTTGTCCGCCTTACAAAGGCGATTGGCCACAAGATCCAAATAGTTGGCGACGACCTTCTTGTCTCGAAGGCTGCTTTGGTTCGTCACGCTGCATCGGTGGGTGCGGCGAACGCGGTGCTGCTCAAGCCGAATCAGCGAGGAACACTCACTGAGACTCGCGAGGCCTGGGAGGCTGCGCGCGAGGTCGGGTATGCAGGCATAGTATCGGCACGGTCGGGAGAAACCGAAGATGTCTCGATCGTGCACCTGTCCGTTGGCTGGCAGGTCGGCCAATTGAAGGTTGGATCTTTTGCTCGTGGCGAGCGGATGGCCAAGTGGAACGAGGTATTGCGTATTGAAGAGCATCTCGGCGATCAAAGCCGCTTTGCCGGGGCGGGGATCTTCGGACACAATTAACAGCTCGTTGAATCATGCTCCTCGAGGGCGAGGAAGACGTGCGTCCTGAAGCTGTCTCAGTCAAGCAAGTGTAAGTCTTGTTCGGAGAGCTGTTGATCCGCCGCGCAGTCTCTCACGACATCCTGCACTCTTGTGCAGGATGTGCGCCACCGCATGGGGAGTCTTCCGGATCTGCGAGCGATTTGCGCCCCGTCGAGCTTCCCATGGGCGTCCGAATGGCCACCGTGCAAACCGTCCACCCCATTTCCGGGGCGTGGCTCCGGTGTCAAAACTTCCAGCTCACCCCGAGCGTCCCCCAGACCGTGTCAGTGTCGATCCCTCGCTCGAAGGTTCCGTCGGGCCGTTTTCTAACTTTTGCCCGGTGCTCAATCCATTCTCGAATTTCCCGGTCGAGAATCGTGGAGGCTGCCACGCCCCCGGCAAGTGTGACGCTTTTTGCGATCTGATACTCGAGCGTCAACGTACCGCGCAGATCGGTAAAGCCAGTCTTTTCAAAGCCATACGTCCAGCGGCTCGTCGATTTTCGTCGCGAGCTCATGCATCGCCATGACGTGATCGAGCGCCTTTTCGAGCTCGCGAGCATTCTGGTAGCGGTCCTCAGGTTCCTTCTCAGTGGATTTGCGCAACACTTCCACGAGATCCTGCGGAACGTCGGGGCACACCTTCAGCACGTCGGGAAACGGCTCGCCGCAAATCTGTCTTTCGATTTGAAAGAACGTGCCCAGGAACGCATTTTGCCCGGCGAGCATGTAGTAGAGCGTGGCGCCAAGCGCCCACACATCGCCTTGGCGATCCACGCTGCCGAAGGATTCCCACTGCTCCGGCGGCATGTAAGGCGGTGTGCCCATTCGTACGTGGGAAGCGGTGATGTCAACCACGCTTTCGCTGAGCCGGCTGAGGCCAAGATCTGCTACTTTCACGAGATTCTTCGTTTCACAGATCATGATGTTTTCGGGCTTGATGTCCCGGTGCACTATGCCCTCGTCGTGGGCTGCCGCCAAACCCTTCGCGGCCTGGTAGAGAATCGTGACGGCTTCTTGAATGGAGGAGCGTCCCCTTCTGCTGATTCTCTCCCGGAGCGATTCGCCGATCACGTACTCCATGACGAGGTAGTGAAGGCCGTGCTGCTGGCCCACGTCGTAGACGCGAACCAAGTTTTGGTGCGTCACGCGCGCCGCAAGATGGGCCTCTCGCTGAAAGCGCGCGATGAGATCCGCCTTCAGCGAGGCGAGGCCCGGGAGAAGGCACTTCACTGCCACCTCGATGCCAAGATTGAGGTGCTGGCCCCGATAAACTGCTCCCATGCCGCCTTGACCCACCTTGGAGTGGAGAACACAGGGCCCCAAGAGCTTGTAGCCTTCGATTTCAGGGGCGTCCTTCAGAATTAAATCGCTGGAGAGCTCGGGCTGCATGGAGAAAGGCGCAGTTTACACGGCTGTGAGGCCGCTTGCAGCGGATCCTTGCTCGCGTGCCGTGGCTTAGACGTGCATTCGCTGCTCGAGCTTTTCCAGTGCCCTTGCGAACGTCTTGCGCACGGTGCCTTCCTTGCTTCCGGTGGCCTCGGAGATCTCCTCGAACGACATGCCGCAGAGCTGCCGGAGAATAATAAGCTCCCGTTGATTCTCCTTGAGCTCGAGCAAAGCCCCCTCAAAACGTTCCTCGAGCTCCTTGCCGTAGAGGATGGCGCTCGCGGTGGGGCCCTCTTGCCGCGGAATGGAAACCATGGTCATGTCGCCTTCGTAGTCGGAGAGCGGGTGGACCTTGCCGCCCCCCCGCTTCTGTGCCTCGAGCCTGCGGGCGGAATCGATGACCTCCCGCTCGACGCAGCGGGAGAGCCAGTGGCGAAAGCTGCCCTCCGTGCGGTGGTCGAAGCGCGCAATGCTCTGCAGGATCCTCAGGAGGGATTCCTGGACAATGTCGTCGACGTCCACGAGTTGCCGCATTCGCAAGCCCATACGGAACGCCACGATCTGACGCACGATGGGCAAGTAGCGCTGGAACAAGTCCTCGAGCGCTGTTTTGTCGCCGGATTGCGCCGCCGCGACGAGCAGGGTGGTGTTCTGGAAATCCGGTTTGGCTTCTTCCATTTTGGGTGTCTCAAAGCCCGGGTCGTTTTCGCTCTGTAACTCGTAGGCGCGATCAAGTCCAGACGCGAACGCGCCAGAAGGAAACGAAAAGTGGCTCTAAACCGCAATGTTAGCTGAGGCTCGCGGCGGTCCTCTTGACCGAAAAGCTTCAGCGGCTCAATTTTCTTAACCTCAGGAGGTATGTCATGTTCCAAATCAACCCCACCCACAAGACCGTCACCACCCTGGCCATTATCGCCGCCACGGCCCTGCTGACGAGTCTTTCCCCTCTGCACGCGGCTTTGCCCAGCTGCAGCGGTGTCTTGTCCGGCAGCAAGAGCGGCTCGAAGTCAATCGGATACGGCAACGAGTGGATCGGAAT
Organism: Planctomycetia bacterium; assembly: GCA_005772855.1. Classification (GTDB taxonomy): domain Bacteria; phylum Planctomycetota; class UBA8108; order UBA8108; family SXIK01; genus SXIK01. The sequence goes on from SXIK01000117.1 coordinate 111,616, forward strand.
CAACGGATCCGCGAGCGCCAGCGCGTCCTTCAGGGCCGCGGACTGCGTGAGCACCACAGGCGCCACGCTGAGGAGCGGAACCAAGGCCAATGGGTCGATCAACGTGGACGCCCGACTGATCAAGTCCACGATTTCAAGGGTCTTTAACGCCGCGGCAAGCGTTAGCTCCGACGCGGCAGGCAACCGCGCAAGCCTGGTCGTGAAGGTTTTCGGCACCACGATCTTCTCGAAGTCGAGCTCGGCCGGGGCCTCCTTCAGCGGCAGCGCCACCAGCTCTCTCTCGAAGTCACTCGATCTCACGCTGCTTGGAGTCGGCGTCAAGTTCAACGCCTCGGTCACATTGACCCGAAGCGGATCGCTCACAGTTGAGCTAGTCCCGATCGTGATTCAGCAAGCCCGGGCTGCATTGATTGAATTATTCCCGCTGCCTTCCTCGGGCAAAGTGCGCCTTGCGAGCACCATTTCGCTTGTCGCGAATGCGAAAGCGAGCGCCTCCGGTGGTGTACCGTGCGCCAAGATTGTGATCACGACGACCCTTTCGAAGATTCTCGGGCTCAGGCTTTCCGCCAACGCCGTGATCTCCCCCAGCTCGGCGACCGGTGGCGTCTCCCTGGCGTCCGATCCGGTCAGCTTCCTCCTCAAGATCTGCTTGAGCATCTGCCTGGCACCTGACCCCTGCCTGACGCTTGTCAACACCAGCTTCGGCGGCTTCAACGTCTCGATCTTCAAGTTCTAATTCAAACCCTCACCGTGCTCCGAGGCGGGCGTTCCGCCTCGGAGCTTGTTTCACTTTGACTCAGGACCAAGGAATCAAGAATCAAGAGATCCACCATGAAAACGCCAATCCATGCTCTGCTCCTTAGAAGTCTGTCCATCAACACCAGCTCACGACGAAAGCTTCTGACCTCGTTCTCCCTGGCCCTTGGGCTCGTGGCTCTTCTGACCGGCGGAATAATGTACGTCGCCTTCCGTTCCCAGGAGCGCACGGTGAGCACCACCGGAAGTAGCCAAGCGGTCAGCCCAGAGCGGTTCGCTCCCGCGGCGAAAGGGCCGATCCCGACAACTGACCGTGCTGTGGGGCAAGATCGCTCCGGCCCTGGGTACCTTGGAGGCGACCTTGTTTCGTACCGCATGAGCGAAAAGCGCTCGCTGGTTCTCTCGGACGTTCCTGTTCTCGGAGAAGGAGCCGCGATGGAGCCGCGGATGGCGTCACTGGAGCTTGAAACCTCAGGAAAGATCCAGATCAGGGTCTATGAGAAGAACGATCGCGGCTGGGTCCTTGGCTTCGAGGCCAGCGAAGTGAAGGTCAATGTCTCCGGCGCGGGAGCGGCAATGGAACGTAAAGACTTGGCCGACGCGATGGCGGGAGAGGTTCTCCTGTCCATGCTTCCCACCGGGAAGATGGGGTCGATTTTTTTCCCCACCATCATGCCGGCTGAAGCTCGCAATCAGTGGAGAGACCGTCTCGCGCGATTCGAGATCGTGTTTCCCGAAACGGAGGGCATGAACGAATGGTCCGCCGCTCAAGAGGACACCACGGGCAAGTACACCGCTGCCTACTCGCGAAAAATGGTTGACGGGAAATGGATCCTTACGCGCGCCAAGGTGGAATACGGCGCAGTCGGTGCGGAAGCCAGCGCCGATCTCGCGGCCTCGACGTTCTCGAGCGGAGAGACGATCATCACAATGGAGCCGCCCATGGTCCGAATGGATGGGCACGAGGCCATTCGATTCGCTCCCGAGGGTGCACGGCAGATGGGCGAGGCGGAGATTCACTTTTCCTTCCAGCGACAATCGCTCGAGAAATCGGCCGCAGTGCTCGCGGCTGCGCGCTCGCGCGTACACATGCTCGAGAGTCTGCGAGGCACCACGCTCGGCGCCAGCGATCGAGCCGAGTCCCTGGCTCTCAATGAGGAGTACAAGGATCTCGGCACGCCAGTTGAAGAAATTGCGGCGCTTCAAGCGGCCGTGGAAGCAGAAGGGGCCAATGGAGATGAAACCCACGAGCGTATGCTCCGACTCATTGCGTTGATCAAGAAGAACCCGGCCGCGGTGGAATCCGTTCTGGAAGCACTTCAGAAGGAAGGCTCGATGGAACTGGCGGGCGTCTTGATCGGCGCACTTGGCGCGGCGGGCACGGACGCTGCGCAACGCGGCTTGCAGGACATTTTTGCAGGTCAGGATTGGAAGTCGGAGCTCCGCGCAGAAGCGCTTTACTCCCTGGCGCAAGTCCAGGATCCGATCCCGGAGCTCGACGATTCGCTCTTCAAGCTCTACGACGAAAAAGGTCCGCTTGCTTCCTCCGCCTTGCTTCTACTGGCTGCCATGGGAGAGCGCGCCACGCAGACGGATTCACTGCGTCGCGCCAGGATCGAGGAATTTGTTCGCGAGCAGGCCGCCCGCACGGACCTCGACGCGGATCAACGAATTGCCGCGTTGGGCGCGGTCGAGAATCTTGCTTCCGATCAAACTCCGGCTGTGGTAAGCCGGGCCGCCGTTGACGCAGACGATCTGGTGCGAGTCGCGGCGATGGAGGCGTTGTCGAAGACTTCGGACCCGGCCGCTGACCAGATTCTTTTCCGCGCTCTCAGAAACGATCCGTCTGAAGAAGTCCGGGTCCACGCAGCGAAGGTGATCGGGGAGAGCGACCGTGCTGGCGGACACGACCTCCTCCAGCAGATCGCGCTTTACGACGGCTCCGACCGCGTCAGGATTCAAGCGATTCAGGCGCTGGCCGAAAGAGCGCGAGCGGACGCGGCCGTGCGAAGCCTGCTGACGGCTGTGGCCGAAAGGGACGAATCGAGCGAGGTCCAGGACGCCGCGCGAGGCGCACTGAACGGCGGCAACGGTTCCGATTCAGGTGTTGCGGGCGGGTAGCGGAAGCCTCGAAAGAAATCCCGTTGAGGCGAGTTCGGGTTGCCGCAATGGGATTTCTGCGTCGTGGGGGCATGCCTGGGACATCTTGACCCCTTACGGCCAAACCGATGACTCAACGCTCGAGTGCCAGACGTGAATTCCAGTCCAGGAGCCAACTCCGTTGCGAGCGGCAGTCTGGGCTCCTCGGGAGGCTTGGCGCTTCAGCCTGCCACCATCTGGTTTCGCAGCACTCCAATCCCCTCGATGGCCGCGTCCATGCGATCCCCCACCTTCAAGAAGGTGTTTTTCGCAGCACCGGTGCCGCCAGGCGTGCCTGTTGAGATAATATCCCCGGGCTCCAGAGTGACAAAGCTCGAAATGAAGGCGACCACGGCAGCCACGAAGAAGACCTGCTCAGCGGTGCTGCTGTTCTGTTTCAGGTCACCGTTTACTTTGAGCGTCAGCCGCAGTTGTTGTGGATCGGGCAGAGAGTCGGCCGATCGTATGCACGGTCCCACTGGACAGAATCCGTCGTGCCACTTTCCGTGGAGCCAGTCGAAAAATGAGTCGCTCTCCCGAAGCTGCCGCATGGGATTGGGGCGGAACTTGCGATCCGATATGTCGTTGACGACGGTGTAGCCTGCCACGTGGCGGAGGGCATCTGTCTCCGTGACTCCCCTGGCTCGTTTGCCGATGACGACGCCCAGCTCGACTTCCCAGTCGATATAATTGGGCGAGCTGGATGGGATCGGAATCGAGGCGTCAGGATGGTTCAACGTGGTTGCTATCGGTTTCATGAAGACGTAGGGAAACGTCTTCTGTCGTGTCACGGCGACACCGCCCCCCTCTTCGATGTGAGAAACGTAGTTGCCGGCCAGGAGCAAGAGCTTGGGTGGACGAGGGATCGGCGTCAGCAGCCGGATCGAGGAGAGGTCCTTCTGGACGCCGTCGGCGGCGCCAGGATTGTCCGCGAGCCACGAGGCGATCTCCTTGGCATCCCGAAAACCCTTGCCCTGGGGAGGAAGATACTCCAGAAGGTCGTCGCCACCAAGAATTGGGAGCTTCTTGTGGGTCCTCTCCTGATAGACGCGTACTGCCGCCTCGACCGGTACGATATGGTCGTCGAAATAAAATGCCGCCCTGGGCTGCTTTTCGTCTTCGAATCTGCAGAGTCTCATGGAGCAACAACCCTTTCAGGGCCCTGGCAACAGGAACGGTGTGGAAGAGTCGCTTGCTCGATGGAGCTTTGCGACCCCCGGAAGAAAATCGGCTGCCGGCGTCAGAAGGACAAGCCCTGAAGATTTCTGGGGGTGCCTCAGGAGAAATGCTCGCTGGTCCAAGATGCCGAGGGTGAGTCTGATCCAGGGCAGATTCCAGGTCAAGTCTGAGGTCCCTGAATTTTCGCCCCAGGGGAGAGGAACCTCCAGTGGAGGGCCGAGCACGCACACTGTCCCGGGAGCTTCTTCAGGGCGCGTCTCGTGAGGTGAGCGGACCGAGGTTTTGCACGAACTCCCAGCCGAAACGGCCCTTGATGCAGAGGTGGCCGCTCGTCACGCTGTGGTCGAGGGGAGATGTCGCCTTGACGATGCGGTTGTCCTGCACGTGGAGCTCGAGCGTGCAACCCACGCCGCAGTAGGGGCAAATAGTGCTTGTCACCGACTGCTTCGCCGGTTCCCACTGGCCGCGCTCACGCAGGTCGTGCTCGCTCTTCGCCATCAAGGCGCCAGTGGGGCAGACCGCGATGCAGTTGCCACAGTAGACGCAGGCGGAATCGGGCAGGGGTGTCGCGTACTCGGTTGAGATTCGTGCGTCGAACCCCCGGCCAGCCACAGAGATCGCGAAGGTATTCTGTGCATCCTCCCCGCACGCCTCGACACACTTGTAGCAGAGTATGCAACGGGAGTAGTCGCGAACGTACAGATCGTTGTCGACCTTGACGGGCTGAAATACCGTTTGCGCGTGACCCGCCACAGCTGGCTGGTGGTGCCCCGCATGGGCGTGGTCGCGTTCCCCGCTCTTCGCGGGAAGCGTTCGTGCGCCGAACCGGTCGGGTTTCGCCTCGTAGCTTTCCATCTGCCGATGCACCTCTCCGGGTGCGAAGGAGAGGTCGGTCGAGGACCCGAGGAATTCATAGACCATCTTGCGACTCAAACGCACTCTCTCGCTGTCCGTGCGCACTACCATCTTCGGCTCCACCTTGCGGGAACAGGACGGGACAAGCACGCGGGAGCCCTCGAGCTCCACCACGCAGACACGGCAAACGTTTACCGGTGTAAGGTTTTCGAGGTAACAGAGAGTTGGGGTGTCGATTTCCAGAGTACGGCAAGCGTCGAGGATCGTCGAGCCCTCGGGCACGGAGACCGTTCGTCCATCGATGGTCAGCTCGATCATCCTCTGATTCCGCCCAGTCGCGGGGTCGATCATCTCTTCTTCGCTCCCTGAAAAAGATTTAGCTTCTTGATGGCCGATTCGATGGCGCTTGATGCGGTGTGGCCCAATCCGCAGATGGATGCGTCGCGCATCACCTGACTGATGTCGCCCAGGAGGACACTCTCGGTCTCCCTCGAGCCGAGAGGCTTTCCTGCTGCGAGCCTCAGGAGCAGCTCCTCCTGCCGCACGGTTCCCACGCGGCAAGGCACACACTGGCCGCAGGACTCATTGCGGAAGAACGCGGCAATGCGAAGCACGATGTCGTGGAGATCGATCGAGTCGTCGAAGGCCATGACGACGCCCGAGCCGAGTGTCGCGCCAATTGCCCGCGTTCCCTCGAAAGTCAGTGGGACGTCGATTTCGTCGGGCGTGACAAAGACTCCGGCGGCGCCTCCGAGCAGCACGGCCTGCAGCTTTCGGCCACCGTGGATGCCACCTGCAAGCTCGAGGATGTGACGCAGTGTGACACCGAACGGCGTCTCGTAGAGGCCGGGCCGGGTCACCGAGCCCGAAACGCAGAAGAGTTTTGGACCGGTCGATTGTCCGCTTCCGATCGCCGCAAAGGCAGGGCCGCCCTCGAGCACGATGTCGAGCACGTTCACGAGTGTCTCGACGTTATTCACGCCAGTTGGTTTGCCGAACAGCCCGACCTGTGTCGGAAAGGGCGGCTTGTTCCGCGGTTCGCCTCGAAGGCCCTCGATTGAGTTGAAGAGCACGGTCTCCTCACCGCAGATATAGGCTCCGGCACCGCGGCGGAGGTCGAGGTCGAAGCGTAGGCCATGCCCGAGCACGTTCGAGCCCAAGAAACCTCGCGTCCGTGCCTGTTCGATGGCACGCCTGAGCCTCGCAAAAGCGAGCGGATACTCGCCACGCACGTAGATGAACCCTCGCTCCGATCCGGTCGCGTAGCTGGCGATGGTCATCGCTTCGATGATCGCGAAAGGGTCCTCCTCCATGAGGACCCTGTCCTTGAACGTTCCTGGCTCCGACTCATCCGCGTTGCAAACAAAATAGTGCGGCCTTACAGCGGCGCGCGCCACGGCCTCCCACTTGCGGCCTGTTGGAAATGCAGCACCGCCGCGCCCGACGAGCTTCGAGTCGACCACCTCGCGCAGGACGCCATCAGGCCCCAGCTCCAGGGCACGTCGAAGCGCTGCGTAGCCACCGTGGGCGCGGTAATCGTCGAGGTTCTCCGGGTCGACTTTCCCAATGCGCCTCAGCAGCCGGAGGCGGTGACGCTCGGGTCCCTGTGCCTGTGGAACAAGCCACGTGGAAGCCTGCGTCGGTGGGGTCCGGTGCTCGAGGCCTTCCAGGGCTTGCGTTACCGTGGCCGGAGATTGGGACCACTCCCCGCCCGCCGCCCCCGCGATCTGAAACAGAACCGCCGGCGCCCGCTCGCACTTGCCGAGGCACGGGCTGCGGAGCCAGGTTGCCCCGGCGCCAGCCGGCGGCTTGCCCTCGGGTCCGAGCTTCTTCTCCAGCTCGCTGCAAATGTGCAGGGCTCCCGAGGTGCGGCACGCAATGTCGTCGCAGACGTGCACAACAGCCTGGGGGCGCCTCTCGAGGGAGAACATCGCGTAAAAACTCGCGACGCCGAAGGCCTCCGCCGGTGGGACGTCAAGTCTCTGGCAGATGTGATTGAGTGCGCCCGGGCTAATCCAGCCGATCCGTGACTGGGCTGCGTGCAATGCGGGCAGGAGGAGCTGCCGCGGGCCAAGTTCGACGCTGTCGGCCGCAAGCGGCGTCAGGGCCTGGTCTATGGCAGCGCTCTCGGCGGATGTGGGCGTTGCTCCTGGAATCCAGCGTAGGTCCAATCAATGTCTCCGGGCACTTGCAGTTGCCGGGTGTCTTGGTTTGGCTCCAGCCTCGATCTTCTCGATTCGAATCGCTGTGGCCTTGAACTCGGCCGTGCCGCTCTTTGGATCCGTTGCGTCGATCGTCAGCACGTTCGTTTCGACCTCGTCTGGAAAGTGCAGCGTCATGAAAGCAAGCCCCGCTCGAAGCGAGTCAACGTAACGCACGCAGACTTCCACGGACCCGCGCCTCGAGGTGACCCGAACTCGCTCGCCGTCGAGTACGCCGTGGCGGGCGCCGTCCTCGGGCGACAGGTCCAGCGACTCTCCGCGACGCAGTGGGGAGGTGTAGCCACCCGTCTGCACTCCGGTGTTGTAGCAATCAAGCCGGCGACCGGTCGTGAGTCGGATCGGGAATTCGTCCGAGAGTTTGTCCACAGGGGGCTCATCGTCCGCGGGGCAAAAAGGCGCGCGTGGTCCGCCGACGGGATCCTGCCACAAGCGCCCGTGAAGGAACGGGCTGCCGGGGTGTGAGGCGTCCGGGCAGGGCCAGTGGAGGCCGCCCAGCTCCTCGAGACGCTCGTACGACATGCCCGCGTGCCAGGTCGAGAGGCTTCGCATCTCATCCCAGGCCTCTTTCGCCGTCACTTTCCCCCAATCACGCCCGAGGCGTCGGGCGAGGTTGCAAAGGATCTCAATGTCGTCGCGGGCCTCGCCGGGTGGCTCGAGCGCCTTCCGGACGCGCTGGACACGCCGCTCGCTCGAAGTCACGGTCCCTTCCGACTCGCACCAGCTCGCCCCCGCCGGCAGCACCACGTGCGCGAGCTTGGCAGTGCGCGTCATGAAGATGTCCTGAACAATCAGGCATTCGAGACCGCGCAGGTGATGGAGCGTCTGGATAGCGTCCGCCTCGGACTGTGCGGGGTTCTCGCCCAGGACGAAGAGCGCGGTCAGGTCTTTCTTCCCCATGGCCTCGAACATCTCCGAGAGGTGCTTCCCGCGGCGCGGTGGAATCGTCTTGCCTCCCCAGAGCTCCTGCCAGCGAGCGCGAATCTCTGGATTCTCGACGTCCTGGCCGCCAGGGAGCTTGTTGGGCAGGGCGCCCATGTCGCCGCCACCCTGCACGTTGTTTTGGCCGCGCAGTGGGTTCAGCCCAGAGCCATATCGGCCAACATGCCCCGTGAGCAGCGCGAGGTTGATGATGGCCGTGACGCCGTCGACGGCATTGTGGTGCTCGGTGATGCCGAGCGTCCAGCAAATCTGCGCCCGGTCGGCCTGAGCGTAGGTGTGCGCCAGCTGGCGGATTTGCGCCGCAGGCACCTTCGTGATCTGCGCGGCGCGCTCGAGCGTGTAGCTTTCGACGCGCTTCTTGTATTCCTCGAAGCCAGAGGTGGCACGTTCCACGAAGGCGTGGTTCACGAGGCCGCTCGCGATGATCTCCCGCCCGATGGCGTTCGCGAGGGCAATGTCGGTCCCGACGTCGAGACCCAGCCAATGTTCGGCCCAGCGCGCAGAGGATGTGCGGCGTGGATCGATGACAAAGAGCCTCGCTCCGTTGTGGATACCCTTCAAAACATGGTGAAAGTAGATGGGGTGCGTCTCGCGGGCGTTCGATCCCCAGAGCACGACGACGTCGGTCTCCTCGACCTCGCGGTAGGAGGATGTGCCGCCGCCGGCGCCGAAGACAGTCGTCAGACCGACGACGCTGGGCGCGTGTCAGGTCCGGTTGCAGCTATCGATGTTGTTCGACCCGATGACCGATCGGGCGAACTTGCCAGCCATGTAGTTGACCTCGTTCGTCGCCTTCGAGCAACTGAAGAGGCCGAAGGTGTCGGCTCCGCGACGCTGGATGGCGCCGTTGAGGAGGCTGGCTGCCCGGTCGAGCGCTTCATCCCAGCTTGCGGGCCGAAGCGAGCCGTTCTCGCGCACGTGGGGTCGTTCGAGCCTTGTTAGCAAGCCGTTCGTTTTCATGGGGTTCGTTCCAGTCGTGTGCTCGGATTCAACGCAACTTCGAATGTCCTCGCGTTCGCCTGGTTGTCAAGAGAAAGATCGAAGTGCAGAGGTCCACAAGCCGTCGCGCCCCTCTTTCATTTCTCAAGGCACGCCTTCAGGTGAACATCAATCACGGTCACTAACTCGGCGCAAGAGGCACCCTTCCCGTGCGTCATAAGTCAAGAATAGGGTATTCTTGCGGCCGCATTGTCGCAGGATGTCACGGCAGAGGGGTTGCTCGTCTGGCCAGGGAAAGGCATACACCAGGTCAAAATCCCGCAGCTCCATGTCCAGGCCATCGTAGGCTGGTTCCGCGTCGACGTCCGAGCGAAAGGATTCGTCGGCGGTCCTGGGGTTCCATTCGTACTCCCTGGGGATGAAGCTCCCGGTGACGAACTGAGCCCGCGGACCAAACTCCTTCGCGAGCTTGCGTGACCACTCCACGAGTTGAGGCTCGTGCTCGATGCCATACGCCTCGAATCCCAGATTGCTGGCCATGATGGTGACGACCCCCAGCCCCGAGCCCCATTCGAGAACGGTTGCCAGACGGCCCTTGAGTCGAGCTAGCGCCTGGTAGACTTCCTCGTAGTCGGCCGGGACGAAGGCCCGAAAGGCACGTTGGTCGTCGCAACGATCCCAGATCTCGCGGGCCTTGATCCAGAGCGCGCGAGTCTTCAGGTCGGGTTCTGGCCCCGCTGGCGGGAGTGACTCCACAGGCGAATAGGTGGACAATGGGGAAGCAAAGTTAGCTCCTGTTGGTGCCTGGGTCAAACCCGCAGATCCAAATTTTTCTTGCCTGGTTAGCGGCTGCGCTCCGGGCTCGCGTGGACTTCTCCATGAACTCGGCTAAACTCAAGCCCGTGTAATCCATACCCAACGGTTTCAGCAGCACAGTTTCATTGGCTCGTTTAGAGGAATCCTCCGATGAATGAAGTCCCCAGCAAGAAGTTGCCTGGTCCCGTGACGAGCAAGCTCTCCCGCCGCAAGTTCTTGAAGAGTGCGTCTGCGCTGTCCCTGGTCGCGGGAGCGCCCATGATTGTCCCGCGCCACGTCCTGGGCGGGGCTGGCTTCGTGCCCCCGAGCGAAATGCTGAACATCGCACTCGTCGGCGCGGGCGGCCGGGGCCGACACCTCTTTGAGGATTTGATCAAGAACCAGATTCGCGATGCGCGGGTGATCGCGATTTGTGATGTCGTTGATCGAGTGGATTACTCGAAGTTCTACTACCGGAGCGTCGCCGGGCGCCTTCCGATGCTCGAGCTCATCGACAAGCACTACGGCGATGCGAAGACGGGGGGCGAGAATACCGGCGTGAAGGCGTACGTTGACTTCCGTGAGATGCTCGAGAAGGAGAAGGCGATCGATGCCGTGATGGTCGCCACGCCGGACCACACGCACGCGGTGATCTCCCTGGCCGCCATTCGTCTGGGGAAACACGTCTACTGCGAGAAGCCTCTCGCGCACTCTCTCGAGGAGGTGCGCAAGATGACCGAGGAGGCGAGTCGCTACAAAGTTGCCACGCAGATGGGCAACCAGGCCAACTCGAACGAGGGCATTCGCCAAATTTGTGAATGGGTCTGGGACGGTGCCATTGGAGCTGTGCGAGAGGCCCACGCCTGGAGCGATACTGGCGGCTGGGCCGCGCAGTACACCGACCGGCCGGCGGACACGCCGCCGGTGCCGCCGGGTCTCAACTGGGATCTTTGGCTTGGCCCGGCGAAGGAGCGGCCCTATCACCCGGCCTACGTGCCTTTCAACTGGCGGGGTTGGTGGGACTTTGGCGGAGGCGCCGTGGGCGATCACTGTTGCCACGTCGTGGACCCCATTTTTGCTGCCTTGAAGCTCATGCACCCCCTGACGATTGAAGCCTCTTCGGCGCCCGTCAACAAGGAGACGGTCACAAATGGTGCCATGATCACCTACAAGTTTCCCGCCCGGGGCGAGATGCCGCCCCTGAAGCTCACCTGGTACGACACGGGCCTTGTCCCCCCAGTCCCGGAGGAGCTGAAGCCTGGCGAGAAGCTTGGACCCCATGGTGTGCTCCTCGTTGGCGACAAGGGAAAGCTCCTAGCTGGTGGATGGGGTCGCGATCCGCGCTTGATTCCCGAGGAGCGCATGAACGCGTACAAGCAGCCGCCCAAGACCTTGCGACGCGTCTCGTCGCACGACCGCGCCTGGATCGACGCGTGCAAGGGCGGGCCGGCCGCAAGCTCCAACTTCGACTACGGCGGCCCGCTCACGAATCTTGCTCTCCTGGGCATCGTGGCCATTCGCTCCGGAGAAAAACTGCACTGGGACGGCCCCAACCTGCGCGTCACCAACTCCGCGAACGCCCAGGAACTTGTGAAGGCAAATTTCCGGTCCGGCTGGACCCTGTAGCTGGTCTTGAAAGCTACGGAATCCCCTACTCACCAACCCGATAGTTAGAGCCGAGGAGTCGTACCATGCCTCTCGTTCCCATGCGCGCAGTCCTGGATCATGCGGCGGAAAACAACCATGGAGTCGCTGCCTTTAACGTCAACAACATGGAGCAAATCCAGGCCATCATGGAGGCTGCCAAGGAAACCGATTCACCTGTTATCATTCAGGCTTCGCGGGGCGCCCGCAGCTACTCGCAAGACAACTACCTCCGTCACCTCATGCTGGCGGCGGCAGAGCTCTATCCGCAGATCCCTGTCGTCATGCACCAGGACCACGGCAACAGCGTGAAGACTTGCATGAGCGCGATCGAAAACGGCTTCACCTCGGTCATGATGGATGGTTCGCTCCAGGAGGATGGCAAGACTCCCGCAAGCTACGAGTACAATGTCCGCGTGACCTCCGAGGTCGTGAAGCTTGCGCACGCAAAAGGCGTTTCGGTTGAGGGCGAGCTGGGCTGCCTCGGCTCGCTCGAGTCGGGCCACGGCGAGGCCGAGGATGGACATGGCGCAGAGGGTCACCTCTCACGGGATCAGCTTCTCACCGATCCTGTTCAGGCCGAGGATTTCGTGAAGAAAACAGGCTGCGACGCGCTTGCGGTCGCAATCGGCACGAGTCACGGCGCCTACAAGTTCAAGCGCAAGCCGGACGGCACGGTGCTCGCCATGGAAAGGATCGAACAGATTCACAAGCGTCTGCCGACCTGCCACCTCGTCATGCATGGAAGCTCCTCGGTGCCCCAGGAGCTTCAGGACTTGATCAACCGGTACGGCGGCAAGATGCCTCAGACCTGGGGTGTTCCGGGCGAGGAGATCCAGCGTGGGATCCAGCACGGGGTGCGAAAAATTAATGTCGACACCGATAACCGCATGGCCATGACAGGCGCAATCCGCAAGGTGCTCTGGGAAAGTCCAGACAAGTTCGATCCCCGCGACTACTTGAAGCCTGCCCGCGAGGCGATGAGAAAGGTCTGCATCGATCGCATGAAGGCTTTCGGCCAGGCCGGAAACGCCTCGAAGTTCATGGCCAAGTGGAGTCCGCGTTAGTCTCCCCCCGGTTGGGCCCGATGTTGTTGGCGGCCATTGATTACTTGCAGGGGTCGTAACTCTCGCAGGTCAGGCCATCGCTCGTCGGGTCCGGACCACAGGACCGAAACGGCAGCGGCAAGACTGGGGTCGTGCCCAGGAAGAGATGGGCCAGCAGGAAGGATGGATCGGAGATGTTGAGGACGCCGTCGTCGTTCGAGTCGGCCGCGTCGCGGCAGCTCGGAGCCACGCCACCGGTGAACAAGTAGGCGAGCACGCTGGTGGCGTCGGAAATGTCGCGCCGAGCGTCGGTGTTGGCATCGCCTCGCCGGAACCGGCCGGCCAGGACGTCGGGCCCGCTCGTCGCGAAGCGCCATTCGGGGCCAGCCGCGCTCTGGCCACCACGGTCCAGTGCCCTCACTTGCCAGTGGTAGACCGTTCCCTCCTCCATCTCACGCTCTGGAACATGAAACGTGCGCGATAGACCCGGCGCCGTGGGCTGAGCAGGCCTGGTCTCCCCATCTTTCCAGAGCCACAGGTCGTACGAGGTCGAGCGTGGATCGCCCTCCCAACTCAGGTAGAGCCCGAGCGTATCGATCTCCCGGAGCGTCCCGTTGGCAGGATAAGGATTGCGCGGGGTGCGCAGGTTGAAACTCCCGAACCAGACAAGGTTGAAAATCGAAGCCGTGGACACCGGGGCCTGGTCGTCGAAGACAATTGCTCCGTCGTTGCGGACGTCGGTGTCGCTCGCCAGGTCCTGGCGGGGATAGATGCTGAAGGAGACCCAGCCCTCACCCATGGGGGGCGTGGAGTTTGGCGGGAGGAATCCTTCCGTTGGCAAGCCAGGCGCACGTTCTCCCGTGGCCGGGTTGACCGTCTCGAAAGTCCACGAGAGTCGACCCGTCAAGGGGTCGAAGTCGCATCGCGCCTCGACGCCGGAGTAGATCGTGGCCGTCCGCACCCCTGGCTGCGTCCACCGGCCGCTGTAGCCCTGGCGGACCTGAGAAGTGCCTCCCGGCACGGCGTCGAGCGAAAAGACGTGGTCGCCCACGCCGGCATCGAGCAGGCGAAACGTCGACCGGTCGAGGTCGGAGTCCAGCGCATCGCTCGGATCCGCCGGGTCCATGACCGTCACCGTCAGCGCGGGCGCAGTGCCTTCATTTTCGAAATGAATCGTATAGATCAACTCCTCTCCGAGCGAGATGTGTCGCTTGGGTCCCTCGCCCTCGGGGCCATCCTTCTCATTCGGGTCCTGGGAGCGAAGAACCTGGACGTTGATGGTCTTCAGGGGGGTGAAGAGGCTCTGTGGAGCCTCCAGGGCCTTGCCAGGAAGCGTGTACGCCGCGCAGCTTGACGGTATCGGGAGGAGACCGGTGGACGCCTCGATGCCGCGCAGCTCGACGCCGAAGAGATCCATATCGTCCGCTGCAAGCGTTGCCTGCGCGAGCCCAACGTCGTGGGCTGACATGCGGAGCTGATACGTCATTCCCTGCTCGAGGCACTCCAGGGCGAAGCGCCCTTCGCTGTCCGTGACGGCGCTCGATCGGATCTGGCCTCCTTCCAGCGCCACCACGGAAGCGCCAGCGAGTACTGAATTGGAGGGCGAGCGAATCGCCCGTCCCACGACCGCGGAGCCGGGAAAGATGCCCTTCGCCTGCATCACGACCCTCCGGAACAGCTCCCGTACCCCGAGCACGTTCGATCCTCCAAGCCCGCGGCGAAGGAGCCGAGCCGCGACATCACCGAGTGAGTCCTGGTATGCGGCCCAGGTGTCTCCGAGGAGGCTCCCGAGTGGCACGCGCAGCGTGTTCCACTCGGCGGCGGAGAAGCCCTGAGGTGCCTGAAGCGTGCTCCACGCGATCGTGTCGGTCTCGCCGGGCGTGAGCCGCTCGAGCGTGAAGCTGATCGTGCCCTCGACACTTGATCGATACACGACGGGGATCGAACCGCCAGAGCCTGGAGTCAGGATGCCGGCGGGCCCGTCGGGGTTCACCGCGAGGAGGTCGAGGATGTTGCCACGGTAGGTCGGGTCGTCCTCAAGTCTCAGCTCAACACCCACCGGAGCCCGGAGGCGGAGGATCGGCGCGGTCATCTCCTCATCACCGACATTCTCGTAGATCACGCGGAGCGTGGTCGACCGCCCCAGGCGTACCGTATCGCGGCCGCCAAGGCGCACGTCGAGGATTCCAGGAACGCCAGGGGGCACGACCTCAAGGGCATTCTCCAGCCCGTCCGTGCCGTCATTCGGGTTGAAGCCCTTGAGACGGTACATACCCGGAGGCTGTCCCGTCAGGTCAAAGACTGCCTCTACGTGTGAGGACGAGAGCCTGCGGATCTCCTCCGAAGCGATCGTTCGGCCCCCGTTCATGGGGGCGATTGTGAAGACGGAATCGCTGCGGAACCCGGCGCCTCGCACCACCGCGTGAAAGGGAGATCCGGCCGCAATGCGGCGCGGGGCGATGCGCTCGAGAGCAAAATCCACGGCATCGACCTTGAGGGTGACGACGTTTGAAGGGCCATTCACACGAGTGGCCTGCACATAAAGGTACAGTTCGCCAACCTGCGTCTCGGAGAGCACGAGGCGCTGGCTCGCACGCCCGCGCTCCTCGGCGGCATGGTCGAAAGTGTGAGGCCTTGCCTCGCCGTTGTAACGGGCGTAGATCGCATTGGCGTCGAGCGGATCGGGATCGGTGGCGGTGACGATGGCTCGCAGGCCGGGCGGGATCACGATTCGATAGCGCTTGAACGATGTCAACGGTGTTGCCGTTGTCAGGTGCACCATTGCGGGGACGCCCGGCGTGAGATAGGGCGGATCGTCCGGGTAATTGAGGGTGTCGACTCGAGCGACAAAGCCGTCGTTCTGTCCGCTGTGGTTTGCGTCATGGGCACCCAGGCTGTGGGGGAAGTTGGCGCTGCCGGTGAGACCTCCCACGTAAACCTCCTGCTTCTCGCCCAGGGCGAGGCATGTCACCTCCTCGCCCTGTGACCCGCCCAGGAAGGAGGCGTAGTCGAAGAATGTTCCGGTCGTGTCGAGCCGGTAGACGAAGCCATCGCTGGCACCGCCGCCGTACGTTGGCTGGAGCGGGGGTCCACGCGAAGGGACAACGGAGAAGCCGTCTCCCAGATATACGATGGATCCGCCCACGAAGATGTCCCGGGTTGAATTGACGACGATCGCCTCCGGGATCCCGCTGACGTTGGAGGCCAGGAGGGTCGAAAAGACCGACGCAGAGCCGCCCGGCTGAAGCTTTGTGACGAACAGGAGCGTGTTTCCGAGAGGATCGAAGAGCGAGTTTTTCAAAGGGAAGCCACCCGAGGCGCGACCTGTGACGTAGGCCTGCTGATCGGAGTCGACTGCGATGGCCCAGCCATCGTCCGTGCCAGTGCCACCGAGATAGGTCGAATAGCCCAGGGCCAGCCCATCGATCTTGATGCGGGTGACAAAAGCGTCCGAGGTCCCCTTGAGCATGCCCTGGAGGGGCGACTTCAGTGGGAAGTCGATCGAGCGCGTCTCGCCGGTGACGAAGGCCTCGCCCTCCACCGCTGCGATGCCGCGCGCGGTCTCTGCACCCGTACCCCCCAGGTACGTCGACCAGAGGATGTCGCGACCCGTCGGCGTAAATTTTGTCACGAAGGCGGTGACCTGGCCTCGCGACCTGGATCGAGCCTGATAGGCATTCCGAGTTGGGAAGTCGGTGCCGGTGGTAAAACCGGTCACATGCGCGCTGCCAAAGCGATCGATGGCGATTCCTTGCACCAGATCCGTCTCCGATGTGCCGAGGAAGCTCGAGAAAATCAGGATCGGATCGATCCCAAGGGGAGGTTGGGCGCGTGCGCGGCTATGCGGAAACGAACGATGCCGTCTGCGTCAATCCGGTACGCGCCATCCACGACGGTGCGCCCGAGGCCCGAGCCCTGATAGACGAGCGGCTTCCGCTGCCGCAGAACGCCCTCTTCGACGTGGAGCAAGAGATCGCCGTTCTCGTCGACCTCCATTCGCTCGGGGCCATCCAGGCGAAGCGCGATGCATTCGATGTCAGCGCCCGGGGCGGCGACAAAGTCATATTCGAGCTCCCCGGAGCGGGCGTGGAACACGAGGTCGATCCCTGGATAGGCGTTGCGACAGACGACGCGGGCATAGTGGGGCACGTCGACAACCCACAGCTCCGGATCGTCTCCAAGGAAGTAATGGCTTCGACGTTCCATCGGTTCTTTGCCCTCGAGCGTCAAGGTCTGCGCGCCCACCAGTTCGAGGCGCAGCGGCCTTGAGTTTTTGGCCCCGCCACGGGTAATGGCCGCGCCCTCCTCTGTCAGGAGCAGGGTGAAGCCTCGCGAGCGAGCCAGGAACTTCACGGATGCGAGTGTCTGACCCAGGTTCCGCTCAAAGGAGACCGGAACATCCGATAGTTCGAGCGCGGAGGAAGCAAGAAACATATAGAGAAATGGCAGGGACATGAGCAGGCTTCTACAGAAAGTAGACACGCCTGTGGCTTTCAAGGGAAGACTTCCCCGAGAATTCTTGCTCGCCTGCGCCCTGGCCCTTGTTCTGGATAGCCCGCGGAAGGAATTTCCGCCGAGCCCATCGGGTCGAGAATCAGCACCCGTGCTGGTTACCCGCCCAGATCAGCTTCGTCTCCCCCAAATCCTGTGTGCCACCCCCCGAAGGCGTCAGGGTTGGCTATTTGTCCGAGTGGCTACCGCAATCGAGTTCGTCAGGGCACTGCCAAGCGTCCCAACGACCACGCCCACCAGCAACGAACAGGGCACCATCCACACAAAGCTTATGGGAAGGCCGAGACCCAGGTCGTTATTGTAAGCAATTGCCACGGCCGTGGCCGCGCTCGCTATCAGTCCCAGCCACGCGCCGAACACGTTCGACCACGGCACGAACAGAGCAAGAAAAAAGAGCACAAACATTGGAGCGGTCAACAGGTTGACGAGCTTGAAGCAACGCTCAACAAGGTTCCCCTGGACCAGTGTGTTGAGCATGCTCAACGAGACTGCTACCACCGTTACCAGGCACGTCAGCCACTTCAGCCGACTCACCGCCGCTGCTCCCGACGGCTGGACTCCCGCTCGGCGCGACAGGAAATCCCTGTCTAGCACGGCGCAGGTCGAATTTACTCCGGAGGAGAGGCTCGACATTGCGGCGGACAGGATGGCCGCCAGCACCAGGCCTGAAAGCCCCGGCGGCATTTCATTCATTATGAACTTCGGGAACATTTGATCCCCGCCCTCGCGCAATAGCTTCCCATCGGCAAGCTCTGGAAAACGAGCCCGGTAATAACCCAGGACCGCCAGGCCCGTCAGCCCTAGCAGCGTTGCGACCAGCACATCCGTCAGCTGGGCGACCAAGAGCGTCTTGCGGGCCGCCGCGGCATTGCGGGTTGACAGGAATCGCTGGATCGACATCTGGTCCGAGCCACTTGTGCAGACGTACCAGAGTGTCGCGGAGAGCACTATCATTCCAAACGGCACTCGCGCTCCGGGATCGAACCCCCAACTCGGTGTCTGCCAGTGACTCGGCCATTCACTCGGCCACCACTCCCCCACGCCCCCCAGTCGCACCGTGACGACGATTACCGTCAAGGCAGCCCCCGCCAACATCATGAGGGCTTGAAGGGCATCCGTGGTCACAACGGCCTTGATGCCTCCGATGGACGAGTATACCCCTGTCACAATCCCCAGTAGAACGGACAGCCATGGGGTCCAGTGGGGATCGAGCCGCAGGAGCGGCACGAGCACCACTTTACTCGTTGCGTACAGGATGGTTGCCATCCAGCCCAAACGCAGCAACAAGAACGTCCCCGCCCCGGCCAGTCGGATGCTCATGCCGAGGCGCGATTCGAGGAGCTCATAGGCGCTTGTCACAGGCTGCCGCATCAAGAGAGGGATCAAGCCGTAACCGACAATTACGAAAGTCAAGGGATAGGACGCCGGGCCCCCCAATAACATCATTGGACCGTTCGCAATCAGCTCGCCGGGCGTTGCGAGGTAAGACAACGTGCTCATCAGCGTGGCGCAAAGTGAAAGGCCAAGGGCGATGGGCGACATGGCTCGGCCACCGAGCAGGTAATCGTCAGGCGACTTGTTTGTTCTCGCGTAAAACAGACCGACTCCCAGCATGGTGCAGGCGAATGCGGCGAGGACCAGCCAATCGAGCCAGGGCATAGTTGAATTACTCCAGGTAAGGAAATCCTTGCCGACGGAAGTCTGGTCCGGCCGGCCAGTGGTGGAACGCGAGTCTCATCCAGCGGTTGTCGGAAGTCAAGTTTGGAAAGAGCCCTTCAGTGACTCAGGCAGTAGCCCGGAAGGTAGTCGTTCTTCCCCAACTCGTTACCGATGCAATCCCGTTGTAGTCGCCTCCTTCTCCCGTAGGAGTTTGGGAGAGGAGGCGGAAGCAAGCACGCCCGCGCTGGGGGGAACCAGAGGCTGCGCTGCCTACCTTGGATCGGCCACCAGCCGAATTCCGATGTGATTCTGCGGGCTCCAGGGGATGGTTCGATTTCGGCTTGTGACCCTGTGGTCTCTCGGGTCGGTGGAGATCCAGTAGCCGCCTCGATAGACAAACCACTGCCTGTCCTTGAGCGCGAGCGAGGTAGTTGGCTCGGCGGCACCGCCTGCCAGATCACGGATGCCGTAGACGCTCTCGTCCATTGGATAGGAGAGTCGCGCCTCGGTAAACTCCCGGTCGCAACGATCGGATACGAAGCCGCGGCCGAGCTTCGCGTAGCTCCAGACCGAGTGGTTTCCCCAGACGTAGAGCCTCCGGTCCACGCCTCGGGCCGCCTTCTCCCACTCAAGGCTGGAAGGCAAGCGAAAACGCCACCGATTGCCATGCCGCAGCGAGAGCCAGTGCGCGTACTCGACGGCCGCCATCATCGAGATTCCGGTGACAGGGCTCTCGCTCATCTCCGCGTTGGAAAGAGTAAAACTTCTTCCGGAAGAGTCCATCTGGACAGGTTGCAGTCTTGCGCCGCGTATCTCTGGTTTCAAGCCAGTGGAATCGTCCTTCTCGTCAACTCTGAGGAAAGGACGTAGAGAAGCTGATTCCCAATCGGCCTGCCGACTTGCCGATCCGTTCGGTTGGAGCTCCCCCCGTGCGGCCTTGTCGTTCAGGAACTCGAGGTACTCGCCCAGTGTCACCTCGCCACGCGCCATGAAAAAATCGTTCACGTTCTCGCGAGCCCGAGAAAGCGCCTCGTAGGCCTCAAGGTCGCCGCCAGCGGTGAACCCGCCGGCGGGAATGTGCACAAAGCCCGGCGGCACCTCCTCGATCTTGAAAAGTTGGACGCGAGGAGGCTTCGGCCCGCTCGGAATCAGGATTGGCACGCGAGCCTCCGCGTATCCAGGTTTCCTGACGACAAGAAGGTAGCTACCTCGCGGCAGGAATGCTCGGAGCGCAGATGCGGGATCCGTCACGCCCAGTCGAGAGCGGGGAGGGAAGTCGAGCGGATAGCCCTCGAAGGTCAAATCGAGCTGAAAGCGGATGTCGACGAGCCTGCCGGACTTCAACTCCTTGAAGCCTGTGTAGAAGGCCGCTGGAAAAGGTTTCCAGTCCAGACGAGCCGCGGCCCCCTCGCGAACGACCTCGACCGGCACCTTCTGATCGGCTGCGACGGTTGTCAGCGCCTCCGCGAGCGCAGAGGCGGTCGGTGTCTCCTGGTCGTTGACGCGCAAGAGCCGGTCGCCGGCTCGAAACGGCTCTCCCTTCGGCCCCCACACGCGCTCAATCCTCAGGAGAGGCCCGCCCACGAGCCCCTTCGGCGGATCATCCAGGCCCACGGCGGGGTCGAAGGGCAAGGGCAACAGACGCCGCTCGACCTCTTCATACCGGAAGCAGAAGACCTCGGCGCCGGGTGGATCTGTTTCGATTGCGACTTCACCCTTGCCTTCCAGCTCCTTCGCGTAGGTGCCGAGGCCCATCGACTCGATCTGGCGCCGGAAAAAGCCCTCCGACAGTTCCACACGGTCGTTCTCCTCGGCCTCGTTGCGCTGCCGCCACGTCAGGTCCTCCTTGGCTCGCTGCGCCTCGAGCGCCATGGTGGATCCCGCCGGGGCGATCTGGGCGGATTGTTCGAAGCACTCAAGAGCCTCGAAGTAGAGCTGGTCGAGGCGAATCTTGATCGAAGCCTGTCGGGCGAGCAGCTCCGACTCGTCTTTTCTTTCCCACAAAGGCAACCAGGCGGGCAGGTCCTCCTTCAGTTTCGACAAGCCCCGAGCGATCTGCTGCCGATCGACCAGCAGCTCCGCAAATCCCGTCGCGCTGGCCTCACCTTTCCTCAGAAGTGCTCGAGCCTGTTGTCGCTCGCGGATAGAGGATCCCAACACGAAGATCGCAAGCAGCAAGATCAGCACGGCGGCCGCGATGACCTTTTCGCGATGCTTGCGCGCAAGCTTTCGGAGTCGATAGAACGTGCTCGGAGGGCCAGCCAGGACAGGCTCGTGGGAGAGGTGACGCCGAACATCCTCATTCAGCTCGAACGCCGACGAATACCGGCGAGCGCGGTCCTTTTCGAGCGCCTTCATGGTGACCCAGTCCAGGTCACCGCGCAGTTCCTTCGCGCGGGCAGAGAGCCCTGTTGCGGCATGTGCTGCACCTCCTTGTGAGTCGCAGAGGAGGCGTACCCGTGTGCTGGGCCTCGGAGGAACTTCCTCGCAGATCGTCCGAAGCAGGCTGGCATGGCCTCCCTGCCGCAACTTCTTTGGGTCGAAGGGCAGGACGCCCGTCAGGAGCTCATAGAGAAGAACGCCCAGCGAGTAGATATCGGTGCGGGTGTCGATGTCGAGCTCGTTCAGCCCCGCCTGCTCCGGGCTCATGTACTCGGGGGTGCCAATTAGCTGGCCGAGGGCGGTGAGCGCTGTTGTGTCGAGCGAGCTTGGCCCGGTCGCCTTGGCAATGCCGAAGTCGATGACCTTCGGCAGCGGCGCCCCATCGATCTCGGTCACCAGTACATTGGAGGGTTTGATGTCGCGGTGAATGATCGCCTTTTGGTGCGCATGGTGGATTGCCTCGCAGACCCTCTGGAAGAGCTTGAGCCGGGCCCGCGTGCCAAGCTGGTGCTCCCGGCAGTAGGCTGTGATTGGAGCGCCTGGCACGTACTCCATGACGAAGTACGGGCTGCCGTCCTCGGCAGTACCAGCGTCGAAGACCCGGGCAATGCTCGGGTGGCTCATGAGGGCCAGCACCTGCCGCTCCGACTCGAACCTTGCCACGACCTCGCGCGTGTCCATTCCCCGCCGGATGAGCTTCAAGGCCACCGTGCGCTTCACGGGCTCGGTCTGCTCCGCGAGATAGACCTGTCCCATGCCACCCTCGCCGAGCAGTTGTTGGAGACGGTAGTGGCCGATCAGGTCGCGCGCCTTCGCAGCCTTGATGGCAGGAGCCTGATCCTTCCCGTCGAGTTTCCAGTAGACGCTGCAGCTCTGGGGCCCCTGACCGGTTGGCGCGTCCTGTGGCTTCTCCCCCTCGGGATTGTCGGATAACCTGCGATCAGTCACGCTACAATTGTCCTCCGGCTCGACCCATGAAAAAGGATGTTTTTCCCCAAACGCTCAATACCTGGATTGAGCGAAAGCTTGCCGAGGGAGCGGCGGGTCGTGCCGAGCTTAACCACTTCGTCATGCGGGTCTACGCTGACCCGCTCCGAGTCTACTGCCTGGGCACGCCCGGCCGATATCTTGGTGAGCCGGAGGAGGTTGTTGAGGGCTTCTTCGCCGACCGTCTGGGGCGGGCGGATTACTTCCGCGGCTGGAAGGAAAGTGGTTTGCGCCTGCGTCGCTGGCTCATGAACGGCTTTGGGTTCTATTTGAAGGAGCTCCGGCGGGAGAGGTTGCAGCAGAGCCACGAGAAGCCGCTCGAAGAAAGCTCCGAGCCCGGCGAGGAGGATTTTGCCGCAGGGGTGGAGACGGAGATGGACCGGGCCTTCGCCGTGTCGATCGTCCGGCAAGCGTTGCTCGATACGCGGCGCGCATGCGAATCCAAGGGGCAGTCAAGGCACTGGCAGCTTTTTTATCAGCATTACTACGAAGGTCGAGGCTATGCGGAGCTTGTAAAGGAGCACCTCGTCGAGCCGGCGAGGGCGGCGGAGATGGCGCGAACGGCGGCGACGAAGTTCAAGAGAGCGCTCAGGGACCTCCTCGCCGGAGACGGCGCTCTTGAAAGTGAGATTGACGAGGAGATTGAGAATTTGCTGGGCATTTGTGCATGATTGCGAGGGAGCCATGACGATCGAGAGTGCCGACGAAGGTGCCAGGGGCGGGGAGCTCGAGGGGATTAGCAGCCTCCATGTCTCGAGGTTGCTCGAGCTTGGATTTTCTAGAGAGCGGCAGCCCATCGATGGTCTTCTCGCCCGATTGCGAGGTCCCCGGGGCGCTGCCTGGCTGCGAGCGACTCTTCAAGGCGGGCGCCTGGGCCCGTCGGCTGATCTCGACGCGATCACCAGCCCACAGGGAGTGTCGATCTCTCTCCTCCGCGCCCTCAAGGACCGCGCAAACGTGCTCCTCAAGGACCCGGCTAAAAGAGAGAATCTCCACGCTGGCATGGCGGGCTACTTTCTTGCGATCGCGGCCGCGATCGCGCAGCACGGCGAGCTCCTCACGCAGCAACCGTGCGAGAAGATTGCCCCGATCTTGCGGAAGCTCTCGACCGTTGTTCCCGAGCCGTGGGGGCCCATCTTTCGGTGCGCGCTCGATTCTCCTCGGTTGAAGCCGCGAAATGCGTGACAGCTCGAGCTCCCACCAGTCGAGCGCGGCCTCCTTGTGAGGCGACTTACGTTGCTATCCCTTCCGTGAGACAGGGGGGATCGGTCGCGCAATTGTTTCCGCCAGGATGTGTTTTTGCACCTTGCCCATGGCATTACGCGGAAGGGCCTCGACGAAGAAGAGATGCCTTGGCTTCTTGTAACCGGCGAGCACGGCGCGGCAGTGCTCGACGACGGCTTCGGCCGTGAGCGTGAGATCCGTCCGCACGATGGCAGCGCACACGCACTCGCCGAACTCGGGATCACTCTGGCCAAAGACTGCCGCCTCTGCCACCCCCGGGCAACTCAAGAGAGCCTCCTCAACCTCACGCGGATAGATGTTGTAGCCGCCGCTGATGATGAGGTCCTTGGTCCGCCCGGTGATCGTGTAGTAGCCGTCGGCGCTGACCTTGCCCAGGTCGCCAGTCTTGAACCAGCCATCTCGACTGAAGCTCTCGGCCGTGGCGTCTGGCTGGTTCAGGTAGCCGGCGAAGACATGCGGTCCGCGCACTTCGATCTCGCCGATCTCCTCCGGGCCCAACGGCAAGCGCGAGACCCTGTCAACGACGCGGGCCTCCTGGCGTGGGAAAGGCTGGCCGACTGTGCCAGGGCGTCGTTCGCCCGCACAGGGGTTGGTCAGGTTCATGATGGTCTCGGTCATGCCATAGCGTTCAAGGATGCGCTGGCCGCTCAACCGCTCGAAGTCCGTCAGGGTCTGGGGGGCAAGGGCAGCACTGCCCGAGACATAGAGCCGCAAGGCGGGTGGCCGCCGGCCGCTCTCCGCGGCCTCGGCGATCAGGCGGGTGTACAGGGTGGGCACGCCGAAAAACAACGTGAACTCGCCGCTCCTGAGGCGATCGAGCGCGATTCGGGCATTGAACTGCCGATGTAACTCGCAGCTGGCACCTGCCAGGATCGTGCCGTGAATGCCGACCATTAGACCGTGCGCATGAAACAAGGGCAGCATGTGCAGCAGGTGATCTTCGGCTGTCCATTGCCAGGCCTCGGTGACGCTCCGGGCATTGCTGAGCGTGTTGCGATGGAGCAGGAGAGCGCCCTTGCTTGGGCCAGTTGTACCCGATGTGTAAGCCAGGACGGCCACATCGTCGGGGTTGGGATGGCGCAGAGGCGTGGCAGAGGGGACGTAATTTACAAGCGCATCAAGCTCCTCTCCGAGCGTCAAGATGAGCGCCAGAGCTGGCATGTCTCCACGGACGCGCGCCAACTCGGCCATCTGCGCGCCACCCGTTACGCACACTCGTGCGCCGGAGTCGCCCAGTATGTGGCGCAATTCGACCTGTTTGTACTGGTTGTTGACCAGCACGACCGTGCCGCCGGCGAGATGTGTGCCGAAATAGCAGAAGATAAACTCGGGCGAATTCTCGATATAAAGCGCCACGCGCTCGCCGGGCTTTAGTCCCCAATCGACAAGGGCGCGGGCAAAGGCCTCCGCTCGCGCCCTGACGGCGGCATAGGTCCAGGTGGCGCCCTCGAAGACAAGGCAGCGCTTCTCGGGCGTTTTCTGCGCGTGCTCATGCAGCGCGCCGGCGAGTGTGCTACAGGTTGTGGTCACGACTGATTTGGACCCCTCCTTAAATCATCAGGAGTTGCCAATGCTTTTATCAAGGCCGGCCCCCCAGTCCAGCAACGCTTCGTCCGCTCCGAACGCGCCTGTCAACTGGAGGCCCAGGGGCATTCCCTCCGCGTCGCCGCCCATTGGTAGCGTCAAGGCGGGCAAGCCGGCCTGGGTCCAGGGCAGGCTCATGACCGGGTCTCCGGTGCTCTCCAGTCCTCGCGGGGCCGCTCCAACCGCTGCGGGAGACAACCAGAGGTCAATGCCCTGGGATTTCATGACCCGTTCAAGATCGGCGCGCAGCAAGAGGCTCGCATCACGGGCTGCCGCCGCCTCACTGGCGCTGACGGTCAGGCCACGTTCCATCAGCTCGGCTGTCCTTGGGTGGTAGAGGTTTCGATACCTGGGGTACCATTCACGGTGGACGATGGCGGCTTCGTGGGCCATCAGCGCGTAGTGCCGGTCGCGGATGGCCACAAAGTCAGTCAAGAGCGGCAGTGAACGCACGCTATAGCCGGCGTGGACCAGGGCGGTGCACACATTTCGGAAGCGTGCTTCCATCTCCAGGTCGCAGCACCGCAGGTAGGGCCCTTCAGGCACCGCCAGCACCGGACGCGAGGAGTCCAATTCATCGGAGTTGAGCGACCAGTCGGCAATGAGCACGCGCGCTGCGGCGAGCAAGATGCCGAGGTCCCCACCGAAGAGGCCGACATGGTCATACGACGGAGCGAAGGGCAGGACGCCTCTGCGAGAGACGCGGTCATAGCTGGGTTTGTAGCCGTACACTCCGCAAAAAGACGCAGGCCGGATGATCGACCCAATCGTCTGCGAGCCGAGCGCCAGGCGCGCCATTGCGGCACCCACTGCGGCCGCCGAGCCGCTACTGGATCCGCCCGGGGTACGCGTCGGATCGCGTGGGTTGCGCGTGGGGCCGGGGACGAAGTATGCGAACTCCGTCGAGACAGCTTTCCCCAGGATCAGGGCGCCGGCGCGCTTGAGCGCCGCGACGCTGTCGGCTTCAGCACCCTTGAACAGGTCCTCGGGCAGGCGGCTGCCGGCGCGGGTAGCGAAGCCATCGACGTGGAAGAAGTCCTTGACCGCGATCGGGATACCAAACAGGGGAGGGCGTGCGCTGGCATCCGGCCATCGTGCCTCGAGCCGTCCCGCCTCCCTGCGCAGGCGTTCAAAGCGTCCGGGTTCGGGCAACAGCGTCTGCAGGAGTGGCTCGCGCTCAGCGCAGAGAGCTTCGAGGGTGTCGATCTGGGTTTTCAGATGGCTCATGGGGAGAACGGCAGCCCGATTCGGGTTATTTCTCCAGGTCATACGCGAGTTCCCCGATCAAGGCAACCCGCCGAAACTGGCACCGAGCCCGGGCGCCAAGGAAAGGAATGGGCGGCGCAGTTGGTACCTGCGCCGCCCAGGGCATGTACAAGAATCCCTACTCGAGACTTCTTCTTCACTCCAGGCAGGTTGGGCCGCAACCATCAATCCGCACGCAGGTCGTACCGAGTGCGTGTGGCAGACCAGCGTTGAAAAGGAAGCTGAGGTCGGCCACGGCGTCGGAGATATCGAGCTTCGAGTCGCCGTTGAAGTCGAGGAGCTTCAAATTTGAAGGGTTACTTGAGGTGCCATCGCCGCAAGGCAAGCTCCTTGTCGTGCCCTGGAAGAGGTAGCCGAGTATGCAGACGGCATCGGAGAGGTCGATTTTGCCATCGCGGTTGCAGTCACCGGGTCGCACGGGCTCGCCCACCGGCTCGGCTCGTCCCGAAGTGACGGCGACGCCGAAGCGAATCGTGTCACCTTCCTTCATGCCCTCGCCGGGTGTAATGCGAAGAAAGTAGCGCCGGCCCGGGAAGGCCATGTCTTCTTCCCCCTCTGGCGCGAGTGATTCAGCCGAGCCGCTGCCACCGACCCCCTCACCGCCCGGAACGAGTAGCTGTGAATCGGGCCGCGGGCGGAAACGCATCGTCTTTTCGAAACCCTCTCCGGCCTTCGATACCACGAACCCACGGTCGTCGACAATGTCAACGCGCAGATCGTGGCTCAGCCCCAGTTGGATGTCAGTCTGAAACTCCTCGGGAAGCCAATCGGGGCAGTCCTGGCGGCAGGGCCCAATCGGGATGTTGATCGGCCTGGCGAACCTGTCGACGCGGGTGGCGATGTTCTTGAGCCACTGGACCTGGGAAGTCCCGTAGAGAAGGTACTGGTCGCCCAGATCGCACTCGAGCCCGTCACCGTCGCCGTCGATGTCCGTTTGATCGGGATTCCAGGCGGTGGGGCAGTTGTCCGAGTTGTCCGGGACTCCGTCGTTGTCGTCATCCGAGTCGCAGGCGTTGCCCGTGCCGTCGGAGTCGGTGTCTCTCTGGTCCGAGTTGGCGATGAATCGGCAGTTGTCCCGGTTGTTGAACCTGCCATCTCGGTCGTCATCGTCGCAGGCCTCACCGATTCCGTCCCCATCGTCGTCGGCCTGATCCGGGTTCGCGGTGCGGTGGCAGTTGTCGTCACAGCCGATTCGCACTCCAAACCGACATTTTCGGTCGCCGGCTGTGCCGCTTCTGTCTCCGTCCTCCGGGACTCCATCGCCGTCCACGTCGGGGTCGCAGGCATCGCCGAGCGCATCTCCATCTGTGTTGCGCTGATCCGGGT
Source organism: Planctomycetia bacterium (assembly GCA_005772855.1). Lineage (GTDB taxonomy): Bacteria > Planctomycetota > UBA8108 > UBA8108 > SXIK01 > SXIK01. The sequence goes on from SXIK01000117.1 coordinate 139,091, forward strand.
TCGCGACGATGGCGCAGTTGTCAGAGGTGTCCGGAGCGCCGTCGCCGTCGTCATCGGTGTCGTTGGAATCACTGGACCCATCACAGTCCCGGTCAGGGTTGCCCAGGCCGACCGAGGCGAATGCGTTGATCACCTGACAGGTGTCGCTCGGCGTGAATCCCTGGAATCGGGTCAACGCGAAGAGGAACGAGGCGAGGACTGTAAGGTCCGCCGCATCCTGAAACTGTGAGCTTGGTCCGAGTAGGCCTGTGAGCACGAAGTAGTAGAGGTGCATCGCCTTCTGGCGGCCGATCCCGCGGATCGTCAATCCATTGTGCGTGCCGCCCTCGCTGATGAGGAAGGCGGCCTTGTTGGGGATGCCGCTGTTCGTGTGGACGCCTCCGTTGTCGTTGGTGGTGATGAGGAGGTCTCTCATGTGATCGGGGTCTCCCTTGGCGGGTGGATTGGAGAGGTCGCGGCTGCCGCCCATCGTAAAGTCCTCGCCCTGCGTCCAGTCCCCGTCGAAGAAGGCCGCCATGACGTCCGAAAAGCTCTCATTCAAGGCTCCTGGCTGGTCTTCGTAGACGAGGTCGGAGGTGAAGTAGGTCACGGCGTGCGTGTACTCGTGGGCGAACGTGTCGTTCTGCACTCTGCCGTTGGTGAACTTCAAGTGCTCGCAGTTTGGGTCGAAGAACGCGTTCGGGTTAGCCGAGGCGGAGTCGAAGTGAACGAAGGCTTCCATCTCCCCATCGCAGTTGTCCCAGGCGTGTCGTCCGAAGTTGCCATGGTAGAAATCGTAGACTTCGTTCATGAAGCGGAAGGCGTTGGTGCCGTCCGCATCGCTGCCCGGGAAGTCGTCAGTCGATCCGTCCTCGTCGAACCACTCGTCGCCTTCGAGGTCGTCGCAGTCGGGTGGATTCGTGTTGTGAGCGGTGTAGATCGAGAAGTCCTTGTCGGGAGTATCCGCGTGTGTGGTCTCGCGCAGAGAAAGGAGGCTTCCCTGGTGGGCGTCGATGAGGACTTCCCAGTGGCTCGGCTTCCTCGTTGCGTGGCTAACGCCCTTGACGAAGTAGCGCCATGCCAGGCGCGACGGGGCCTCCGCGCCGGTGGTGAGGCCCGCGTTGTGAATCACGAGCCTCGGCTCTGTGGTCCTCTCGATGCCGGAGGCGGGGACTGCTTCCAGGAGAGTGACTTCGGCGCTCGAGGTGCGCACGGTGGCCCGGGGGAAGACAGGCAGGCCTGGAATGTATCGGCCGGTGGCGGCCAGCACTTCCCCATTCAAGATGTGGACACCGATCTCGGAGTGCAGAACGCGCAAACCCTGGTGAACCTGCGCAAAGAAGAAGTGAGCACCGTGCTGTTCCGTCACGCGGCTCAGGACCAGGTCCGTGCGTGGGTCCTTCAATCCGTAGAGCTCCCTGAAGCGCAGGAGGTATTCGTGGGCTTGCTCGAGACTGTTCGCTGACTTCGAGACGGGAACCTTGACCCGCACGAATGCGGCCGTGCCCCTGTCGAGCCGAACGCGCGCCGGCAGGAGCGAAGCGTTTCTGAGGGCGTTCCATCCTGAGAGCATGGGAGGATCCAGGTCCTCGCACTCGTCGGGCACCCGGTTCTGGTTCTCGTCCAGAGACCTCTTGCCTGAGAGGTCGCACTCATCGGGGAGGCCATTCGCGTTGCAGTCAGCGCTCTCGCCCGGCGTATAGGGCTCCAGATAGTCCTCGATGATTTCGGCATCGGACAGGGCCCGACCGGCGATGCGGACCTGGTCCATGTAGCCACGAAACGTCCGGTCGAAGCCGGTCAAGTCGGCCGTCTCGTCGTTGCCGATGCGGACGACCTTGCGAATGCCAATCGGCAAGACATTTCCCAGTCTTGCCGAGGCCCTTGCTGCGAGTTTGCCGTTTTTGTAGATCCGGGCTTCGTTTCCGTCGTAGACGCCGCAAACATGTGTCCAACGACCCGTCTCGCTCAGCGGAGCCGTCGCGACGACCCTGGTGTTGATGAGGAGCTCAAGCACGCCATTGTGAATACGGAGCGAGAAGACGTCGTCGTCGCCCCAGAGTACGTAGCGAAGTCCCTCGATGGACTCTGGCAACAAGTAGGCACTGAGCGAGATCGCCCGAAGCGAATCAAAGCCGCTCCCCGCGCCGGCGGGGAGGTCGACGGCGTCATTCATCTTGTCAAAAAAGATCGAGCCGTTTCCGGTCATTCCAAATGGGTTCTTCGTTGCGAATGTCACGTCTCTGAGCTTTCCGTGGCGCAGGCCGCCGCTCACGTCGAGGAGGGTCAAGCCCTTGACTTCGTCGCAACGAAAGACTGCGATCGATCCCGGGCGGGCACCGGTCAGGAGGTCGCACTCGTCGGGAATCCCATTCCTGTTGCAGTCGTGGCTCGTGCCGCGCTGTAAATCTGACGAGTCGGCCTGGCCGTTCAGGTTGCAGTCGTCGGCGAAGGCCGAGGTCATGGCGACGGCGCAGGCCAGGATCGTGAGAGTCTTGTGAGGCTTCATGGAGAACACTCCCGTGCTAGGGTTCGGTGGACCTCGCCCACAGACAATTCAGTTGCCCGTCACGGGGGCCAGGTCCTTCAATGCAAAGAAGGCGTGAGGGGCGAGCCCACGGGCGGGAATCCGGCCCGGAGCCAGCGCCCGGCTTCCTGGCGCTCCCTCCCGGGGGAAATGCGCGACGTCGGCTCCGCGCCAGGCCGTTCCGACGTATTCACGGCCGCGTGGAGTGCAAGTGCGTGGAGGAAAAACAGGGCGAACCGCGTTATGATAGCGCACGTATCGCGCATGGCTGGAGTCCCTGTCCTTGGGGGTGGTTGAGGATCGAAAATCCATCCCACACCTCGAACCAGGCAGCCAGCGGCTTCGCACGGTTGCAATTTCATGATTGCCGCGGGAAACCAAAGTTCCGGCTCGTCCTCCAAGTACTCAAAATGAGAAAAGCAACGATTTGCGCCCTCTGGCTGCTTGCTCTCGTGGCGGGCTGCTTCAGGGGCGCCGGGAGTAAGTCGCCAGAGAACCCTGCTGCCAAGATTTCCACCCCATCCGTGGAGGACAAGTCCGTGACCCAGCCGAAAACCACCCCAGACGACCCAGTGACTTACACCGATGAGCAGTGGCGGAAGCGTCTCACGCCCGAACAATACCGCGTTTGCCGCCGCCACGGAACGGAGCCCGCCTTCACGGGCCGGTACCACGATTCGAAGAAGAAAGGCACTTACCTCTGCGTGGCCTGCGGTAATGACCTGTTTGACTCCGAGGCGAAGTTCGATTCTGGCACTGGCTGGCCGAGCTTTTACCAGCCGATTGGTAAGGACCATGTCGGCATCCAGTCCGATAACAGCTTCTTCATGAAGCGGACGGAGGTTCACTGCGCGCGTTGTCAATCTCACCTTGGCCACATCTTCGAGGATGGTCCCCAGCCGACCGGTTTGCGCTACTGCATCAACTCGGTGGCGCTGGAGCTGAAGGAGAAAGAGTAGCCGGGTGGAAGCAAGGGCTGCCCGGACACGAAGTTGCCCCAAAGCAGGTTCAGGAGCTTTGTCCAAATGCCCTCGAAAGTCATCCCCGTCGTGTTGTCTGCGATCTGCACGTACGCCTGGACAAACGACTGTGACTGGAACGGAGAGGATGATGCCATCGAGGTCTTGCCCGTGCTCGAGCTTGACGAACGCGTCCGTTTCGCGGTCGGCGAGGAGCCGACGACGCTCGCCCTGGGCGACTTGAACGCGGATGGGGTGCTCGACTTGGCCGTGACCTGCACGAAGTCGGATTCTGTGGTTGTGCTTCTGGGCGATGTCCAGGCAGGTGAGCGTCTCTTCGACGTGCCCACCGAGATGTGTGTAGGTGTGGATCCGAGGGGAATCGCGCTGGGTGATGTCACCCAGGACGGGAAGATCGACCTTGTGGTCGGCTCGGAGGGCCGACGGAGCGATCCCCCCGATCAGCCCCGACCTCGCGTGACCGTGCTTCGTGGCCTGGGCAATGGCCAGCTTGAGCCCTCCTGCGCGCCGCCATGCCTTGAAAAAGTGCCAGCCGCCTGTGAGGCGGGCGATTACGTGGCCTCGAAGGAGGACCTCAACGGCGTCCGAACGCTGGCCCTTGCCGACCTCGACGAGGATGGCGCTCTCGACGTGGTGGTGGGCTTCCGGAGCACCCCGGGAACGGTCGCAGCCCTCTTCGGCAACGCGAGGGGCTCGTTCGGAGAAGCCATGGTGCTCAATGCCACGGCGCTACTCGATACTCGGTACATCGCCGTCGTTGACCTCGACGGGGACCAGTACCTCGACGTCGTAACGGCCTCGGCCGAGCTCCTTCGCGGACCCTTCAGCGTGCGGTCCGCTCCGGTAAAGCCCTTCAGGCTCAGCGAGGAATCGAACACCCCCCGGGGCGTGTTGGTCCTGGATGTCGATGGTGACACTCGCGCGGACGTTGTCATCGCCGCCTCCGCACCGGTGGCTGGTGGCGCAGGATCGGGACAGGTCACTGTGCTCAGAAATGACCCCGATGGACGATTCGATCAGCTGCCGCAGCCGGATCTTGACGGGCTCTGTGACCTTCTTGAGTCGGTCGGCGCGGCCGATCTTGACTCGGACGGAGATGCCGACCTCATCCTGAATCAAATCCTCGACCCGACGGGCATGGCTTGTGCCGCCTCCGGGCTCCAAGTCCTCCTCAACGACGGAAGCGGGCGCTTCATGCCCGGGATTTTCTTCCCCACCAACTCGGGTAGGCCGCGCTGGGTCGCGGCAGGAGACTTCACCGGAGAGGGCCAGCTCGATCTTGCCGTCGCACTCAATCTACCAGCCGGCGAGGCGGATCAAGTCGCAGTGATCGTCAACGCAACCGCAGCACCCTCGGCCGACCAGAATCGAAACGGCGTGGTCGATGCCTGCGAGTTCTTCCGAGGCGACGTAGACCGTAACCTGCGTCTCTCGATCGCCGACCCGATCGGCATCCTGCATTTTCTTTTCCAGGGTGTTAATGGGCTGTCATGCCTCGAAGCGTCGGACGTCGATGACAATGGTCTCGTGAACCTCTCTGACGCGGTGGCGCTGCTCCTTTATCTCTTTCAGGGTGGCCCCGCGCCGCCGCCGCCTGGCCTGGCAGAAGATGGCTCCTGCCTGTGGCCCAATCCCTGGACGGACTCGAGCGGAATCCTCGACTGCTCACCGGGCTGTGGTGCCTGAACCTGCTTGAGGCTGCTCGGCAGGCGAGGTCCCTCGCCCGGAGTGAGCGCGTGGTCCGAGACGGAGGGGCCGCGAGTCGTTATTGCCGCTACCCTCGCTCCGATCGGGCGGCGAGCTCTGCCTGGACCCCAGTACTTCGGCCAATTTTACTCGGCTGAGTAGTGTCCCGGGGTTCCCGCGGGTCCTGGATTCAGGTGGACGTTACGAGAATCCAATGCGATTCTTTCCTGCTGGCCTTCTGTGAGTGCAACCGCGACCATTCCCACCGAGCTTGATCCCACCTGGATTCTCTTCCACGGGGGTGGCCTCCTTGCCGTCAACAAACCCGGCGGGGTACCCGTGCACCGGGGAACCTCCCACGAGATCGGGATCTCTGAGATGATCGACGAATGGGTGCGCTTGAACCCTGGCGAGCTTGACATCCGGCCAGGAACACCAGTGCATCCGGCGCACCGGCTCGACCTCGAGGCCACAGGGGTGCTGCTCTTTGGGCTAACGCAGGCCGCGGCGAGGCAACTACAGACAGCAATGTCGTCGCGGGACGTGGAGAAGCGATACCTGGCCATCATCGCCGGGCCTGTCGAGGTGCTTGGACACCTCAAGGGCAAGGTGCGCTCAAAGCTTCGAGGTGAGTACCGGCGCCTGCCGGCCGAGCTCACCTATCGCAGGCTCGCCTTCGACGAGCGCCTGAGCCTGGTTGAAGTGACCCCCATCGGGGGCCGTACTCATCAGATTCGCGACCTTTTTGCGCAGTACGGCCGCCCACTCGCCGGCGATTTGCGCTATGGGAAACCGAAGCCCTCGCAGCAGTTTCTCGAGAAATTCGAGGTGCCACGGTTCTTGCTGCACGCCCAGCGCGTTACTCTCCCCGGGTCCATCCTGGGTGCGTCCAGGACGATCGAGGCCCCGCTTCCAACAGAATTCATTCGCGTGCTTGAGAAAAAAGGCTGGGCGCCGGCGGGAGAGCCCTAGCCACTACCGGCCCATCGAGCCGTGTGAGGGGGCGGTACCAGCGGGGGCCTGGCGGGGGAATGGGCCCTGGATTCACCCCCCAGATTGCCTCGCGCCCAAAACAAATTTCCGAAGGCCATTTGCGGCGAGCGGTACTATACTCCTCGCGTGGGAGGAAAACCTCCCCACCGGGCGCCTGGCGACGCCCCTCTCCCTCCTGGGCGCTCGATAAGCGCCAGGCGCCTCCGGCGCCAATGGTGGGTGAGCCCTGGTCAAGATGTCCCAACCATGGCCGCGCGGAGTACAAGATATTACCCATGCAGCTAGGTCTACCTTTCATCGCGCTACTCCTCTGCGAGGCAGAACATCCAAAGTCAACGTACGAGAAGATCGTGCCCGCCGTCGTGGGGATCACTTGCAACCATGGCCACGGTATTGAGTACTTCGGCACCGGCACGATCATCGACCCGAAGGGTCTCGTGGTTACCTCGGTGACGGTCGTGCCGAAGGATGCGCGAAACATCCAGATCTATGTTCAGGGCGGCAGCGTCCTGAAGGCCAAGACGGCCCTTTGGAATGAAGAGAAGGAGCTTGTGCTTCTCAAGATCGATCCCCGGAAAGAGGCCAAGGACTTTGGTTACCTCCGTCTTGGTGACTCTGACCAGATCCAGATTGGCATGCGAGCGATGACGCTTGGGAATGCCTTTCACAGCATTGAGGCCGACGACCAGGTCGCGCTTGGCGAGGGAATCTTCAGCGGCGTCTATGTTCTCCGGGAGATGCTCGATCAGTCGAAGTATCAGGGACGCGTGATCGAGACGACCGCGCATGTGAACGACGGCATGGACGGCGGGCCACTCATCGACGCTCAAGGTGAGCTTGTGGGCGTCCTTTGCCTCAACTACTCACTCAGTCGCTGGCTCGGGACGGCGGTGCCCATCAACGAGCTGAAGCCTCTGATCTCAGAGGTGCGTGGGTGGCTCAGCGACCAACAGGAGGACTTTCCCGCCTATGTCGGCGTGGAGGTCGAAGAGCTGGGCGGAGTCGAGGTGCGCATTCTTCGCGTCTTCGCACCCAGCCCGGCCAGCGCCGCCGGGCTCGCTCCAGGCGACCGCCTCGTGGGGGCGCAAGGAGAGTCCCTGGATTCCGTCAAGACGCTGCGAAACATTCTCTCCGGCTTGAAGGTCGGTGACTCGCTGCGCGTCGAGGTCGACCGTGGCGGTTTACCCGTGCGTGTCGAGCTTCGTCTGTCGCGGAAGAGCCGGCGATGGATTTGATCACGGTGTTGGTCTCCCTCCTCGCAGTGGATTTGCCTGCGGCGGGGCCGGGATCTGTTGAGGAGCTTGTGCAATCGGTGGCCAACTCCGTGGTCGCCATCGAGGTCGAGCGCTCGAAAGACGTACCGCCGTCCCCTTTTCAGCCGAAGGAGGTCTCGCCGCAGGGGCGTCAGGCCTATTGGCGCCCGAAGGGGCCCTGCAGTGGTATCCTGCTCGACCGGGAGGGCCACGTCTTGACATCGCATTACAACGTCGCGGGCGAGTTGAAGTCCGTCCGTGTCATCCTTGCAAGCGGAGCATCATTCTCGGCCAAGCTGCTCGGCCGCTGCGAGCAGGACGACGCCGCGCTACTCCAGCTCGAGGGCGACCTCTCCCGGTTGCCGATAGACCTGCTCGAGCTGGGGGGAGCCGACGGTGACGCGGGCCCCCGCGCCGGACAGATAGTCTTTGCGTTTGGCCGCTCGCCGGACCCCCGGCAAGTGACGGCAACACGGGGCATCGTCAGTGCACCGGCGCGAAACGGAGGACGAGCAATTCAGACCGACGCCGAGCTTAATTATGGCAACACGGGTGGTCCCGTTGTCGGCCTCGACGGTCGTATCATGGCCATGGCGGCCTTCGTGGGGCACACGCAGCCGCAGTGGGGACTGAACTCCGGTGTCGGTTTTGGGGTCACTGCCAGGGCGCTCCGCGAGATTCTTCCACGTCTGAAGGCTGGGGAGAGCATCTCGGCGTTTCGGCGGGGGTTCCTGGGGATCCAGTTCAACCCGGAAGCGAGTCTCGGATCTGGCGCCCAGGCGCTCAAGGTGCTCCCGAATGGTGCAGCGGCGAAGGCGGGAGTCCTCAAGGATGACGTCATTGAAGAGATCGACGGCGTGCTCGTTTATGACTTCGACCACTTGCGCCGACTGATCTTCGCCCGAAAGCCCGGTGACAGAGTGCTGTTGACAGTACGTCGAGGTGGCGAAATCCTCAAGATCAACGCGGAGCTGGGGGCCATGCAAACTCCATGACCCCGATTCATCATCGTTATTTGTCTGCATTGCTTGGGGTTTGCCTCCTCCCGGGAGCCAGGGGGTGGGCAGTGCCCTCTGAACTGGACCACCTGCGCGACCTTGAGCAACAGGCAATGCGAGTCATTGAAGTTTCGAAGCGAGCCTTCGTCTTCCTGGAAGGAGGCTCTGGATTCATCATCAGCCCGGACGGTCACATGCTCACAAACGCGCACGTGATTGCCGATGCTCTGAGTGCAAAGCGGCTCTTGATCCGGGGGCACTTGGCGGGAGGGAAGCCCGTTACCGCGGACATTCTGGGTACCGACCCGGAAGGAGATGTCGCGCTGCTCAAGCTGAGGCCTGATCCGAAGGAGCCTGGCGTGCCGTTGGTGCACTTGGAGCTGGGCGATTCGGAGGCTGTGCGCGGAGGCCAGAGGGTGGTGGCGCTCGGTGATCCCTTCCTCATTGCGTCGGCAAACATCTTTATCGAGCGCCCGCCTCCCGACTACGAACCTTCGGCCTCGCTCGGCATCGTGAGCGCTGTTCACCGTAACTCGGACACCTATACAGACGCGATTCAAGTTGATGTCGCTGTCAACCGGGGCAACTCCGGGGGCCCGCTTCTGACGCTGGACGGAAAGGTCGTTGGGATCAACGGCAAGATCGAGACCCGCTTTGACACCGGAGTCAACACCGGCGTGGGCTACGCGATCCCGACACGGCAAATCCAGCGCTTCCTCGAGCCTCTCAAGAAGGCGAATGGCGGCCGCGTAAGGCACGGCGTCGTGCCCGGGCTCGAATCGGAGGAGCGCGCTGGTGACAAGGAAGGCCTCGCGATCCAGAGAGTGAAGGCCAACTCTTCCGCGCAGATGGCGGGATTCAAGGAAGGGGATCGCATTCTCTCGGTCGATGATCTGCCGGTGAGATCGCGGCGTCGTCTTGAGGGGATTCTCGGGACTTATCCTGCCGGCAGTATGGTGACCGTCAAGGTACTGCGCGGCTCCGATACCCTGGAGCTCAAGGTTGGGCTAGTGGAAGCAGGCCCATTACCTTTCCTGGGGTTAACCGCAACGACGGATGAAGGCCCCGACGGCGGAGCGCGAATACTGAGTATCGTGCCAGGCTCACCCGCCGCACGGGCAGGTATTCAAATCAACGACATTGTCGTCGAATTCAACAAAGTGAAGATTTTGAGCCACATCGAGCTCGAGCTTCAACTTCAGACTTGCAGAATGGGCGACCTGGTTTCGGTCTCCATCATCCGCGATGGCAAGACCCAGGAAATCGAGGTCCGACTTGGAGGACGAGGCAATTCATGAGGCGACTCTCGAGGTAGACTTGCGGCCTGAAGACGATCACCCCACGAAGCTTTGAAAGGAAACCATGTACAGAAGTTACCGGCTGCGCCTCCTTGCCCTTTCCGCCCTGCTTTGCTCCTTGCCCTTTCTTCATCTGGGATCGCAGGACGTGGTCAAGAAAGCGAGGGTCCTCATTATCACGGGTAATGACGTGCCCGCCCACGACTGGCGCGCCACGACGCCAGTGACCCGTGCAATCCTGGAAGGTGCGGGACTCTTCGAGGTATTTGTGTCGGAGGAACCGTCCGTGCTCGAGACCTCGGCCCTTTCGAAGTACGACGTGGTCTTGCTCAACTACCGCAACCCAGCGGCCGAGAAGCTGAGCCATGCCGCCAGGGAGAACCTCATTTCGTTCGTCAAGAGCGGGAAGGGCCTCGTGGCGGTCCACTTTGCCATAAGCGCGTGGGGGGACTGGCCCGAGTTCCAGAAGCTTGTCGGGCGCACCTGGGTCGGCAAGAAGGAAGCAAAGGAAGGTCTGGCTTCTGGCCACGGGCCGCGCGGCGCCTTCAAGGTGACCTTGAAGGCGAAGGACCACCCGATTTTGAGGGGCCTCAGTGACTTTGAGACCGATGATGAGCTGTACGCACGTCTGGCTGGGAATACGCCGATCGAGGTCCTTGCCACGGCGCATTCGGCTGACTTCTCGAAAAGTGATGAGCCCATGGCCTGGACTCTTCGCTACGGCGAAGGTCGTGTCCATGTGAACGTCCTTGGCCACGACGCTCGCGCCCGTGAGAATCCTTCCTTCAAGAAGCTCCTCGTCCAGGGATGTGCCTGGGCGGCGCGTATCGTCCAGTAATGTCGGCATGGTTAGCAGGCTGTTGGTGGGCGCTTGTGCCCTCAGCAATCCATGCATCGAAGCCACCGCGCAGCTCGACGAGGGCAAGATTCCAGTGAATCCGGAAGGCCGATGATTTCCGGAGTTGCTGAGAACTACCTATAACCTTGGGCCTCGCTTCCCCTGGGGGCCCGAGTTATCCTTCAGCGGGATTTGAGTCATTGAACTTGAACGGAGGATTGCCTGATGTGCGGTATTTTTGGTTTCTTGTCTCACTCGCAGAACCGCGACGCAGGACATCGGGCCGCGCATCGGGACGAGTTCTTCAAGCTGATAGGGGACCTTGCAAGGTTTGCCTCTGACTCTTCACAATCACGGCTCGCGGAGATTTCAGAAGTCGCACGCGCCGAGGTTCTCAAGAAGCTCGACGCCGCGCAAAGCGCCTCGTTCGAATGGACAAGCTGCGAAGCGTTCCTGGATGCGCTCCTGTCAAGCGAGGTGGAAGGCAGGATCCGGCAGGCAGCCGCCGCCGCGAAGGATTTTACCGAGCGCCTGGAACGAATTGCCACTCAGGGGGGATTCACCCGGCAAGCCGACTGGGAATTCCTGAACCGCCTGATCGTGGGCAGCAAGGACATGGCCTGGCGGCTCGAGCGAGACGTTCTCGGCCAATTCGGACCCGTCCAGAGTCTTCTGGGGGGGCCTTGCGCTCATGGTAAGGAAACGGGCCGTCAGCCCCTGGCGCACGCGTTCACGCTCAACCTCATCTTGAATGGCATGAATCGGCTCGAGGTCCGTGGCCGCGACTCCCTGGGCCTGGTGGCCTACGTCCGCTTCCCGGGCTCGGTGGCGCTCGATAGTTTCCTCGACGGACCAGACAATGGCTTCACCTGGCGCCAGGAGCTTGAGCACCGATCGTGTCTCCCAGCCCTCACGCACGGGGCGGTCGTCCGGCCGCAGTCAAGCAACTCAACCCTCCTCGTCGTCTTCAAGGTGGCGAGCGAGATCGGCAAGATGGGTGATAACGCCGCCTTTCTTCGGCAAGCGATTGCAAGTGACGGCCTGTTCCAGGCAGCTGTACGCTTCAGCGGGGTCGAGCTTCAGTGCCTGGCCCACACACGTTGGGCCTCGAACGGCATCATCTCGCTTCCCAACTGTCATCCTGTCGACGGCGCCGTGCGCGACAACTCGACCGGAGCCTACCGGGGGCAAGGCGAGGTGCTGGGGGTCTTGAACGGCGACGTGGACAATTACCAGGAGCTCCTCGATCGTTACGTACGAAAACAGGGGCTCGCCGTGGACGAGTCGATCACGACCGACGCGAAAATTGTTCCCGTGGTCATCGGCCACCACTATCGCCAGACAGGCGACCTCCTGGAAGCCTTTCGGCGAGCCTTCAATGAGTTCGAGGGGTCCATGGCGATCGGCGTGATGGCGGCAGATCGTCCGGGTGAGCTCTATTTTGGGCAAAAGGGAAGCGGGCAAGGTCTCTTTCTCGGCTTGAAGGAGAATGCGGTTGCGATCGCTTCCGAGATGTACGGCCTTGTTGAGTTCACTCCACGCTACGTGAAGGCCGAGGGAGAACGTGTGGATGGAGGCGAGATCTTCCACCTGGTCGCCGGCGGGGATGGTGTCGACGTGGTCCTCCAGGATGAGCTGGGTGGACGACCGCTTCCACCCCAGCGGATCCGCACGGCAGAAATCACAACCCGGGACATCAACCGAGGGGATAGGCCCCATTTTTTCCTGAAGGAAATCTCGGAGTCCGTTGAGAGCGTACGAAAAACCCTTCGCGGCAAGTTCGACTATTCCACGGGCAAGGTGCGATTCCTTCTCGGTTCCGACGTGCTGCCAGCTCGACTCGTCGAGTCATTACGCTCCGGTCAGGTACGGCGAGTGCTCGTGATTGGTCAGGGCACCGCATCCGTGGCCGGTGAAGGCATGGCGCAGCTACTTGATCGAGCCCTTCGCAAGGCCCAGCCTCGATTTCAAGTCCTGGCCTTGAAGGCCACGGAGCTTTCAGCGCACTACTTGCAGGAGGATATGTCGGACACGCTGATCGTCGCGGTCTCTCAGTCCGGAACGACGACCGACACAAACCGCACGGTCGACATGGCCCAGGAGCGTGGAGCCTGGATCGTCAGCATTGTGAACCGCCGTAACTCTGACCTCGTCTACAAGTCGCACGGCGTTCTGTACACCTCGGACGGCCGCGACATTGAGATGTCCGTGGCTTCAACAAAGGCATTCTACGCGCAAAACGTCGCCGGCCAGCTCCTCTCACTGGCCCTGGCAAGCGAGCTGAACGTGCTGGGCAATGACGAACTCCTTGCCGAAGTGAAGAGTCTTGAATCCTTGCCCGCGGCCATGTCCCGCACGCTGGACCTTGCTCCCGAGGTTGCGAAGATGGCAGCGAAATTCGCGATGTCCCGGCGCCACTGGGCCATCGTCGGCACCGGGCCGGGCAAGATTGCCGCGAACGAGATCCGGATCAAGCTGTCCGAGCTTTGCTACAAGTCCATCGCGGTCGATTTTCTCGAGGACAAGAAGCACATCGACCTTTCCTCGGAGCCGCTCATTCTTGTCTGCGCAAATGGTAGTCCGCCCGCGACCGTCTCCGACCTCGTGAAGGAGGTGGCGATTTTCAAGGCGCACAAATCCATTCCGCTCCTGATCACCGCTGAAGGCGAGACGCGCTTTGATCCTTACGCAGCCAGCACCATCAAGGTGCCGCGATCGGGCGGGCTTGACTACCTGCTTGCCACGCTGGTGGGGCATCTCTTCGGATATTACGCCGCCCATTGTTTTGACCACTACGCCGAGCGGCTGCGAGGCATTCGCGCCGGGGTGCTGAGCGCGGCAAGCTCGCAGGACGGATTGGATCTTGGGACGCTCGCGCCATCGTTGACGGAGAAAGTGAAGGAACTTGATCAACTCCTCGCATCGGGGGCCCTTGACAGTGGTCTCAACGCTGGGCCGGCCACTCGGCTAGGACGTACCTTTGAGGTGCTCCTGGGCTGGCTTTCCCCGGACGTCTACAGCCGCCACGCCGGTAGCCTCCTGGAGGGAGTGCTCACGAGTCTCTCGGACGCGATTCTGGAGCTGTCACGGCCGATCGACGCGATCAAGCACCAGGCGAAGACGGTCACGGTTGGAATCTCGCGTGGCGAAGGGCCAGCGGTAGAGGGTGCGCTGCTCACTGCTGTTCGGGGCTTCGGGCTTGATCCATTGCAGTTGGCCGAGTCGCACCGACGCTTCCTTGCCGCACTTGATCCGCTTGTGGCACAGGTGGGGGGAGTGTCCCTTTACCACCTGAATGGCCTCGACGCTCTCGGACGTCCGACCGAAGGCTCGACAATCCAGACAGTCCGGAGGACCGGCTGCGCGACCGGTATCCTTTCGCGCAGTGAGGAGCCCAAGAGCCTGGCTGGAACAAAATGGGGAGTTGTGAAGAGAGGGCAGATCTACCTTGGGTTCGGGAAGACAGACGGACGCAAGATCTTGATTGTCCCCATTGTGGGGGATCGGACCGAGGGGCACCTCCTCCTCTATCACCTCGACCTCATACTTCGAGGCCGCCGCGACTTGCGATTGAGAGCGCTTCGCGCCCACGAGGAGCTTCTCGAGAAGCTGCAGATTGCAATCACGGAGCGAAATCTCCCCTGGGACGAGGGCCTCATCGACCGAGTCGATAACGACATACTCTTCTTCGAGAGCCCTGACGTCGTCGCCGAGGAGCTGCTGGAGCGGGCGAAATAACCAGGGGGCGATGGGCCCCCTTTGCTGTGCCAGGTTTCCTGACCCGACTAATGATTTCCCAGTAGCACGAGCTCCTCGTGCCAACCGAGTTTCGCGCCTGCCTTTTCGATCAGGTGGGCACCGAGCGACGGGAACTGGGCCCGAAGGATCTCGAGCTCCGCCCTCGAAGTTATCGTGAAAGCAGCGCCGGGTTGCTTGAGGTGCTCCTGGAGTCTCATGAGCCCGGGGTCATCCGGCGTGCGGGTGCCTGCGTAGTCGAGGTGTAACAGCGCATGGTCTTCCCCAGCGTAGTAGGACACGGCGGAGCGCTTCCTGCCGTACATGGCAAGGGCAGCCCCGGGTGGCAACTGCGATGCTAGCTTCTCGACTGCTGTGCGCCCCGACAGAAAAGGATTGGCCGCTGCAAAAAAGAATGTGCCTGCGAACAGAAGAAAAGCGGCGGCGCAAGCGAGCTCGTAGGCAGATCGCGTCACCTCCTTCGCAAGGACAAGCTTGCGAACGCGTCCCGAGACCACGAAAAGGACACCGGAGGCCAAGACAGCAAGCCCAAGCGCCCAATTCATGCTGTTCCGGTCGGCAAGGAGGGTTTGAACACGTTCATCGGGCACCTTCTCCAGGTGGCCGCCGAAATAGGCGCCTGCCATGACGAGAACAAGGATGAGCGGCGTCTTGAGCAACGCCGGCAGCGCTCTCGAAACTCCTTGACGGAGCAGATCTTCCCAGACAGAGAAGGTCTCTCTCGTCTCGAAGAACGCCGCGGCAACTAACAGCGACAGGGGAGGCCAGATGACGAGCAGATAGCCCGGTTTCTTGGCGCTGATGGAGGTCAGGGCGAGCAGCATGAACAGCGCCCACACGAACGCGAAACGCTCCCCATGGCGCTTGAGGCGGTCCTTGCCGTGAAGCAATCCGGCGGGGAGGAAAAGAGTCCACGGGAAAAAAGCCCACAGAAGTGTGACCAGGTAGAAGTAAGGCGGTCTCGCGTCGACGGGAGAGCTCATGATGCGAAAAAAGTGCCCGTTGAGAAGGTACTGTGTCCAGAACTGCAAACCCTCCTCGAACGCCACGGCGACGAACCAGGGCGCAGTGATGACAGTGAAGAGTCCGAGGCCTGGCAGGAAGCGAATTCGTTTGAAACCCTGCCGGACCGCAGTGAAGCCGCCCTCGATAAAGAGGAAAACGAGCAGGGAGCCGAAGACGAGCCCCGCGGCAAGGAGCCCGCTCTTCGAGAGGCAAGCTCCGGCGAGGCCCAGCCATCCAGGGATGGCCAGCCAGAACCGGTCCTTGCTTCGAGTCGCGAACGTGAAGGCTGTGATGGCGAGCTGCACGCACGCCGAGAAAATCAGGTCATCGTCCAGCCAGGCAGAACGGCAGAAAAAGTAAATCGTGGAGGCCTGGATCCAGAGCGCAAGAAAACCAATACGGCCGTCAAATAGCCGCTTCCCGGCGACATAAGTGAGGCAGAGGCTTGCGACGGCCGCTAGCGTGATGGGGATTCGATAGGCGACCCGGGGATCCAGCCCTGTCAACTTGTGAAGGCCAGCCGGGAGCCAGTAGGCGAGCGGCGGCAGATCGAGGAAAACACCAGAGCACTGTGGCACGATCCAGTTGCCCGAGGCTTCCATCGTCCGAGAAACTTGTGCGAAGAGTGATTCGTCGGGCTCCCAGAAATCCCGTTTCCAGGAATTCGCGAAAAGGAGGCCACCCAGGCCAAGAACAAAAATCGCGACAGTCAGGGCTCGGGGCCCCACCGGGGGCAGGGTTGCCTGAGTCGGCGGTTTTGTCGGGGCTCGGGTCTCCGGGGGTTCACTCACGATCGGGGGCTGCATGCAGGAAGACGAAAGATGTAACCGAATTGTGCTACGGGCTCAATGCTGCTGGATTGGCCAACTGGCACGATCAAGGAAAGCAGTATTGACTGCACAGGTCGAATAGACCTCGATTCGCTCCTCCGTCCCGGGCAGTGGCCTGCCCCCGGCGACGATCAGGATCCGGGAAGACTCGACGCCTCCTTCTCCTAGCCGGTCCCGTGTGCTGCATGCCAACTCGAACGCCCGGAGGGGATCTCGAGCATAGCCCACCAGCGCGATGCGGGCTTGATCACCCACCAGCCGTCGCTCCATGATGGGATCGAGCAACTCAACACCCGGCCTCTCTTGCCCCAGGCGGGTCCAGGCTGCCCCATCTCTTCCCGCGGCCTGGGGCGAGTCGAATGCCTCCGTACGCTTTCTGGAGGTGCCATGGCTGTAGATGCAGACAAAAAGGACGACGAGGAGGGACATCAGGTCAGCGTAGGTGGAGATCCAGGCGGGATTCTCCGCCGCTTTGCGCCCCGGGGAGGCCCTTCGTCGTCGGCTCCATCGGTTCATGGCCACCCCTGGTCCACGGAGAAAACGTCGACCCGGTCCCGGGACCGATTTGCGTCTGCTGAGTCGATCGCGATCTCGTTACCAAGTCCACCGGATGCCGGAAAGAACCTGGGCCGTCCGTTGGTGTCCACGCAATCTTCGTCCAGCGCGCCGCAAAGAGCCTTGACCACCACCCTGGCACGCTCAAACGCGAGACGGTCAGCGTCGTCAAGGCTCTCTTCACCGGCTGCATTCATGGTAGGAGACGCGTAACCGGTGATGAGGAGAGGCTGTGGGACGCTCCAGAGACTCGGCGAGGCCTCATGAATCTCACGCGTCGCTTGCTGCGTCAGGTTGCCGCTTCCGCGCTCGAACGCAACGGTGAAGAGCAATCGCGCACCCGGCTCCAGCTGTCGGGCAGCGAGGTCGGGAAGAGGTCGTGCTCTGGGTGGGTCCCTCGGCGGCGGCTTCGAGAGAAGCCCTTCCATCGCGCAGAGGAAGATCATGAAGACGAGAAGGTGGGACATGAGATCGCCAAGGACGATCGCCCAGCGGTTGTGTTCCGGGGGCGTCTCGGGGCGCGGTCGTCTCATACTTCAATTCCTCAAGGTCGGCGGCAAGAATACCCGTAGTTTTTGCGCCACCACGCGAGGATTGTCGCCGGACTGGATGGCGTGGAGGCCGGCGAGCACGATCTCCATGCGCAACGTCTCGGCTCGTGTCATCTCTGCCAGTCGATCGGCAAGGGGAAGAGCCACCGCATTCGCCAGCAACAGACCGTAAAACGTGGTGATCAGTGCCAGGGCCATGCCGCGGAGTATGTGCACCTGGGCTCCGAGAGCATTGGCCGATTGCGCGTGCGCCTCCGGCGGCGCGAGCATGAGAACGAGGCCGATGACCGTGCCCAACATTCCATAGGCCGGAGCGTACCTCGCGAATAGATCGAGAAACGCACGGCCAGACTCGTGGCGGGCCTCGAGCTGAGAGATCTCGCTCGAGAGCGTGCTTTCGATGGCCTCGAGGTCGGTTCCGTCGACGGCAAGCTGGAGGCCGCGTGCGAGGTAAGGATCCCTGATCTGCGGAATCATCGGTTCGAGTGCCAGGACCCCATCTCGCCGGGCGGTTTCGCTCATCGCTACAAGGGCGTCCACGACGGCACGAAGTTCCTGCTTGCGCGGACGAAATGCCACGGCCAGGATTTCTCCGGCCTGGAGAAATCTCTGAAAAGGCATACTCAGGATCGTGGAGCCCAGGCTACCCCCAAGGACGACCATGATGGAGCCCGGCTCAACAAAGTAAAGTAGTTGGCTCAGCTCCGTGACCTGTGTGATGATCCCAAGGAGTACCATCCCGAGGGTGAGGAGGAGGCCCAAAATCATAGCGAAATCCATGACCTCCCCATCTTCGGAAATGTTCCGAGACGGCGTTCACTCGAAGCACTACTCTCTTTAGGAAGCTCGATTCTCGAAATGGCCGATTTGACCGGTCTCTGCGGCCGTGCCGCCCTGGGATTGCGGAATTCTGGGTCGGGTGCAACCTGAGTGAATTCATGGGGCGGGGTGATAACACCGTGCCCTGCGAGTTAGCCCCGTTTCCCGTCGACAAGAGAGACATGAAGATTCACCATAAGCGTTTTCAGCTCCACCCTATAGGATCCACAACCATGGCTTACCCCTTCCGCCTCTTGATAATACTTTTCACACCTTTCTTGGGACTTGCCTGCGCGCTGAAGCCCCTTGAGGCGGAAGGCCTTCCTCCGGAGGCGCCCAAGCCGGCGGTCAATCC
>SXIK01000118.1 GCA_005772855.1 Planctomycetia bacterium
CGTGAAGGAGATCCGTGAAGTGATCGATCGTGCGCGAGAACGCCTCGTTCCCGACATCCTCACACGGCCGAAACGGACGATTCTCTTCGTGGATGAAGTTCATCGCTTCAACAAGACGCAGCAAGACGCGCTACTCCCGCACGTTGAGAACGGGACGATAACCCTGATCGGCGCAACGACCGAGAACCCCTACTTCGAGGTGATCAAGGCGCTCGTGAGCCGCTCCAGAATCTTCGAGCTTCGTTCGCTCACCGAGTCCGACATTATTCGGGTGCTCGCTCAGGCGCTCGCCGACCCCGATCGTGGCTACGGCCGCAGACGGGTTCGTTCTTCCGACAACGCGCTGGAGCATATCGCCCGAACCGCTCATGGAGACGCGCGCAACGCGCTCAACGCGCTGGAGCTGGCCGTGGAGACGACTTCGCCGGATGCCGAGGGTGAGATCGTGATCGACCTGAAAGTGGCGGAGGAGTCAATTCAGAAACGCGCGCTCCTCTACGACAAGGACGGCGATGCCCACTACGACACGATCAGCGCCTTCATCAAGAGCCTTCGCGGGTCTGACCCCGATGCCGCTCTGTACTGGATGGCGAAGATGATCGCGGCGGGAGAGTCACCCCGCTTTATCGCCAGGCGCATGGTGGTCTTTGCGAGCGAGGACGTGGGCATGGCCGATCCCATGGGCCTGGTCGTGGCCAATGGAGCCGCGCAGGCGGTCGAGTACGTCGGTCTGCCAGAGTGCCAGTACAACCTTTCACAAGCCTGCATCCACCTTGCCACCGCCCCCAAGTCCAACAGCTCCATGGCTTATTTCGAGGCGCTCAAGGGGGTCATGGAGGCCGTGCCGGATGACGTGCCGAACCACCTGAAAGACCCGAGCCGTGACAGGAAGGGGCTCGGGCACGGGAAGGACTACAAGTACCCTCATGCTTTCAGGGAGCACTGGGTGGCGCAGCAGTACTTGCCTGACCAGCTTCAGGGCCACTACTTTTATCAGCCGAGCGATCAGGGCTTCGAGGCCAGGGTGAAGGCTCGCCTGGAACGTCTTCGAGAAGAACAACGCATGGCCGCCGGGGCAGAGGTGTCTGCCTCGCAGGATCCCGGGGAGACGCGGCATGAAGTCCCGGAAAAGCTTTCGGCTCGGGCTCCTGTCTTGCCGAAGCAGAGTACAGTAAATTCCCAGGGGCTCCTTTGAAGGAGAAAGCATGACGATTCGCAAAGCCGCGGTAATTGGCGCCGGGACCATGGGCACAGGCATTGCCGCCCACATGGCGAATGCAGGAGTGCATTGCATTTTTCTGGATATCGTGCCTGAAAACCCTGGAGTGGGCGGCGCTGAGCCGGACTCGAAGGCGCGTTCCCGCCTGGCCATCGAAGCACTCGAGCGTGCGGTCAAGGGGAGCCCTCCGGCTTTCCTCGACCCTCTGGATGCGGCTCTCGTGGAGCCGGGCAACATCGATGATCACATGGCGCGCATCTCGGATTGCGATTGGATCCTGGAGGCTGTCTCCGAGAATCTCGAGATCAAGCGGAGTTTGTACCGAAAGATCGCGCAGCACCGCCGCAAGGGCTCGATCGTTTCCTCCAACACCTCCGGGCTTTCGCTCAGCTTGCTCGTGGAAGGTCTCGATGACGACTTCAGGCAGCACTTCCTGATCACTCACTTTTTCAATCCGCCTCGTTACATGTACCTGCTCGAGACCGTGAAGGGGCCGGAGACACTTCCCGAGGTGATGAAGGAGATCGAGCATTTCGCGGACATCCGCCTCGGGAAAGGCGTCGTGCGATGCAAGGACACGCCGAATTTTATCGCGAATCGGATCGGCGTCTTCTGCATGGCAGCGGGCGCGAGGCTCCTGCTGGAGGAGGGGCTCACGGTGGAGGAGGTCGATGAAGTCACCGGGCCGTTGATGGGGCGCCCCAGGACGGCCTCCTTTCGGCTGCAGGACCTCGTCGGGATCGACGTCTCTGTGATGGTCATGGAAAACGTGCGCAAGTTGCTCCCTGAAGACGAGAGCAGCTTCCTGTTTGCGCCTCCCGAGTTCCTGAAGCGGCTCGTCGGGGAGGGAAAGCTGGGCCGCAAGACGGGATCCGGCTTCTACCGCAGGGAAAAGGACGGATCGAGCTCGGTCCTGGACCTCGAGACATGGCAGTACCGCCCGCAGAGGCCTGTGAGCTTCGCGAGCCTGGAGGCTGCCAGGAAAGAGAAGTCGCTCGGTTCGCGCCTCAAGGCGCTCATCTCCGGAAACGACAGGGCTGCCCGGTACGCCTGGCGGCTGCTTTCCGAGACGCTCCTTTACTCGGCGAGGCGCGTGCCGGAAATCTCGGAGGACATTGTGAGCATCGATCGCGCGCTTCGCTGGGGCTTCAACTGGGACCTGGGTCCCTTCGAGACATGGGACTCGCTTGGCGTTACAGAGTCCTGCGAACGCCTCCAGCGCGAAGGGAAGACTCTGCCGCCATTCGTCGAGAAGGTCCTTGCCTCGAGCGAGAAGAGTTTCTATGGGTTTGTCGAGGCCCGGGGTGAGCGTCGGCGCTCTTTCTTTGATTTCGCAACGTCGAGGCACACGCCCATCCCCGTCCGTGACGGGATCGTCGTCCTCGATGACTTGCGCCAGAGCCGAAAGCCGCTTCGTTCGAACGACTGGGCGAGCCTCTGGGACCTGGGCGACGGCGTCCTGTCCGTCGAGTTCCACTCGAAGATGAACACGATCTCGCCCGAGACGCTCGCCATGATTCGCTTTGGCATCGACGAGGTCGAGCGAGGTGGGTATGCAGGTCTTGTGGTGGGAAATCAGGCCGCCAACTTCTCTCTGGGGGCCAATCTGGTGGAGCTCCTGTCGGCGGCAAAGGAGCGGAGGTTCGACGCGATAGACGCCATTATTCGCGGCTTCCACTCGACGGTTCTTCGCATGCGATATTCAGCGAAACCTGTCGTTACTGCAATCCAGGGCCTGACCCTTGGCGGAGGGTGTGAGCTCGCGCTTGGCGCCGCCCGGGTGCAGGCTGCCGCCGAGACCAACGTCGGGTTGGTTGAGCTGGGTGTCGGATTGATTCCAGCCGGCGGTGGCACTCGCGAGATGGCTTGCCGGGCCTCCGAGGCGGCTGGGGTGAACGTCCCTGCTGATTTCTTTGCCTGGATCAAGACCTACTTCGAGGGCATCGCGCAGGCGAAGACCTCCTCCAGCGCCGCCGAGGCCCGGACGCTGGGGTACCTCCAGGGGACGGACGGGATCAGCATGAACAAGGATCGGGTCCTCGCCGATGCCAAGCGAACGGTGATCCACCTCGCAGAGGTTGGTTACCGGCCGCCGAGGCCGCGCCGCGAGGTGCGAGTCGCCGGAGCGCCCGGGATTGCCGAGTTGAAGGTGATTCTGCATCAGTTCCACGAGGCCGGGTTCGCAAGCGGCTACGATGTGTACGTGGCGTCAAGGCTCGCTCACGTCCTTTGCGGCGGCGACGTGGACCAGGAATTTCCTGTGTCCGAGGAGTATCTGCTCGACCTCGAGCGGGAGGTGTTCCTGAGCCTGTGCGGGGAAGCAAAGACGCTCGAGAGAATTGCCTACACGCTCAAGAACGGAAAGCCGCTGAAGAATTGAGAGGAGAACAGCCATGACTGAAGCCGTCATTGTGAGCGCTGTGCGCACCGCGATGGGGAAGGGAAAGAAGGGGTCGTTGCGGACCGTGCGTCCGGATGACCTGGGCGCCCTGGTGATCCGCGAGGCCGTGCGTCGAGCGAGGGGGCTGAAGCCCGCGGACGTGGAAGACATTCTGATGGGTTGCGCCATCCCCGAGGGAGAGCAGGGCATGAATGTTGCCCGGATCGCGAGCCTCGGGGCGGGGCTTCCAAGCAGTGTTGCGGCGGCGACCATCAACCGCTTCTGCTCATCGGGCCTGCAGACGATC
>SXIK01000119.1 GCA_005772855.1 Planctomycetia bacterium
CACCTGGAGGGCATCGCGCCCAAGGAGCTTGAACAGAAGACCTATCGGGGTGAAAAGGCCAAGAAACATGATGCCGAGGATGGCCCGCGTCATGACCCAGCCGATCGGAAACGTAAGGACGGTCAATCCGACGTAAAACGGCCAGGCCGCCCTGGGCCAGATGAGACCCGCAATGGCGACACTCACGGCCAGAGCGCCAAGAATTGCTCCGGCAACGGTTCGTCCATGACCCAGCCACTGCCAGCACGCGAGCCCGCCGAAAAAGGCAAGCCACAGCACGGCAAACTGTCGGAGAGACCTGCTGGAAAGTTTGAAGGAGATGTCGGACCAACGCATGGCGCCTCGGGGGAATCAATCCAACTGGAACTGAGCCAAGTACTTCTCGCGAACCTGGGTGCCCAGCTTGTGCTGGACGCTGTCCTTTTTCAGCACGAAGTTCTCGAGAACCAGAACATCCATCTCGGTGGCAAGAAAGCAGCGATAAGCATCCTCGGGCGTGCAGACGATCGACTCGCCGCGGACATTGAAGCTCGTGTTCACAAGCACCGGACAGCCCGTCAACGCGTGGAAGACTGTCAGAAGCTCGTGGAGCCGCGGATTGCGCTCCGCGTCCACGGTCTGGACCCGGGCGCTGTAGTCAACGTGCGTCACCGCTGGAAGCGTGGAGCGCACGACGTTAACGCGCTGTCTCAGGTCCGGATCGGACTCCATGACCTTCCATTCCACTGCGGAGATGGGGACCCGACGCTTTTCAAGCACAGGGAATACGAGAAGCATGTAGGGACTCTCCCACTCGGGCTTCATCGCGAACCACTCGGCGGCCTCCTCGGCCAGGACGATCGGAGCAAAGGGCCGAAAGCTTTCGCGGAACTTGATCTTCAAGTTCATTGTCGCTTGCATCTTGGCTGACCGAGGATCCCCAAGGATGCTGCGGCCGCCAAGCGCCCGGGGGCCAAACTCCATGCGCCCCTGGAACCAGCCGATAATCTTCCCCTCGCAGAGTAGCTTCGCTGTCTCCTCCGCCAGCTCCGCCTTCTCCTCGTAGCAGTCAAAAGCGATACCCTCGCGCTCGAGGAAGCCGCGGATCTCCTCGGCGCTGTAGCTTGGGCCCAGAAAGCTGCCCCGTTGCGTATCGCGGCCCGTCGAGCTTCGAGGCTTCTCGAGGAGCTGGTGCCAGACAAAGAGTGCTGCACCCAGGGCCCCCCCCGCGTCGCCAGCCGCGGGCTGAATCCAGATGGACTCGAACGGCCCCTGACTCAGGAGCTTGCCGTTGCCGACGCAGTTAAGCGCCACGCCACCCGCCATGACCAGGTTCCTCATCCCGGTTTGCTTGTGAACCTCACGGCCGATGCGGAGCATGATCTCCTCCGTGACGACCTGGATGCTTGCCGCAAGATCCATGTGACGCTGCTCCAGGGCCGACTCCGGATCGCGAGGGGGTCCCCCAAATAACTCATGAAACCGCGGGCCGGTCATGGTCAAGCCCTGGCAATAGTTGAAGTAGCTCATGTCCATCCAGAAGCTGCCATCGGGCTTCAGGTCGATCAGGTGCTTGTAAATTGCATCTACATGGATTGGGTGGCCATAAGGAGCGAGGCCCATCAGCTTGTACTCACCGCTGTTGACCCTGAAGCCGCAGTAATAGGTGAAAGCCGAGTAAAGGAGCCCAAGGGAGTGCGGGAACTGAAGCTGATGCGTCAGTTGGATCTTGTTCCCCTTACCCACTCCGAAGGTTGCCGTGCTCCACTCCCCCACGCCGTCGAGGGTGAGGATAGCCGCCTCGTCGTGGGGGCTTGGGAAAAACGCGCTGGCAGCGTGGCTTTCGTGGTGATCGAGGAACACGAGGCGAGCCTTCACACCGCTTCCAAGCTCGCGCCGAATCAGCTTCCTCATGAAGAGCTTTTCCTTGAGCCACAAGGGCATGGCCAGGGAGAAGCTCTTGAATCCGCGCGGGACGAAGGAGAGATAGGTCTCCAGCAGTCTCTCAAATTTTGTCAGCGGCTTCTCATAGAAGGCGACGTAATTGATATCTTCAGGATTGAGCCCTGCCGCTTTGAGACAATAGGCCATTGCGTGCGTCGGGAAACCGGGATCGTGCTTCTTGCGAGTAAAGCGCTCCTCTTGCGCTGCAGCAACGATCTGGCCGTCGACAACCAGTGCGGCAGCGCTGTCGTGATAAAAAGCCGAAAGGCCCAGGATTGCGGTCAAAGCTGCTCCACTGATCTCAAGAAGTTAGCCGGCCTCGGGAAATCCGATAATCAGCGGCCAGGGCTCCACCAACGGGAAATCTACCCGTAGATATCGCGTTACTGTAGCTGTTTTCGATAGGGGAAAAAAGACCACTGGCCGCCGAAGTCGAAAATGACTCGCCCTCAATCTCAAAGGCTGCAAACGCGCCCGGGTGTCGCCCCGGGAAACAAGAGTTTCTGCGATCATGGGGTCTCGCGATTCACGCCCGGTCCACGCCTCGCGATCCAGACAGTGAGCATCACGGCGATAACGCCAAGACCAAGGCAGAGCCCCCACCAGATTCCGGCCAACCCGAAGCCTCCATGGAAGGCCAGCCAGTAGGCCAGCGGCAACGCCAACACGTAATATCCAATCGAGTTGAACGCGGCGGCAGGCACGGTGCGGCCCATGCCACGCAGGATGCCTCCCCCAACAACCTGCGTGCCGTCAAAGAGCTGGAAAGCTCCGGCGATGGGCAGGAGCGCGGCAGCAGCAGCAATCGTGTTCGCGTCGTGGGTGTACCACGCTGGAAGCTCCCTGCGGAAGAAGACGAAAGTTAGCCCCGAGATCGTCATGACCCCTGCACCGATTCCAAGCGAGACCCAGGCCGCAAGCTGTGCCCGATGCCGTCTCCCCTCCCCCACCAAGTTGCCAACGCGGGTCACAGCACCGAGAGAAACACCCAGCGGCACCATGAACGATAGAGAGGCGAGGTTGAGCACAATCGCATGACCGGCCAGTGCGACATCGCCGAGCGAGCCCGCAAGGAGTGTGGCGATCTGGAACGCCCACACCTCGAGTCCGATCTGGATGCTTACCGGGATACCGTATCGGAGGAGCTCGAGGAGCCCCGCCACTCGCAGGCACTCCCTGCTCCAAGGCGTCCAGGCTCCCCTGTGGAGTCGGAATCTGAGTACCATCCACAAGAGTGCAAGGAAAAGAGCGATTCGAGTCACACAGGTCGCAATCCCGGCGCCCAGGACACCCAGGGCAGGCACGCCGAGCGATCCAAAGATGAAGATCCAATTGAGGAATGCATTGAGCACGTTGGCGGCAAGGACGAGTACGAGTGTTGGACGCACGATGCCACGGCACTGCAAATACTGTCGCAGGACGCTGAAAGCCATGAAGGCAGGCAAGCTTGGGATCTGGGCCCAGACATAGCCTCGGGCGAGGTCCACAAGCCGAGCATCCTGGCCGGCAAGGCGTAGCGCGGGTTCAGTGAAGCACCAGAGAACGGCGAGCGGTACGCTCAGGAGGATGGCAAGGACGAGGCCTCGCTGCAGAGCGAGCCCGAGTGTCCTTCCATCCCGGCGCCCATGCGCCTGGGAAAGAATTGGATCGAGACCAAAGATTACCCCGAGCGCGAAGATCATCGTGCCGAAGCACCAGAGGTGACCAAGCGACACCGCGGCCAGCGCGTGAACACTCACCCTTCCAACCATCAGTGTGTCCACCACGCCCAGGAGCATCCACCCCACCTGGGTGATGGTCGCTGGAAGAGAGATGGCAATGAGTTTCCGGGCTTCGGTTGTGGCCGCTCGCATTTCGTGAACACCGGAGGGGCTCGAGTTTCTCAAGGAATCGAATGAGGGAGGGAGAATGCGTCATGGCACGGTGGATGTCCACAGGTCCTGGCCGATCCACGCTGGCTGAAGGGGGGGACCACCCCCCGCGCATCGTCGATCCAGCGCTAAATCTGCAAATCGAACGCTTCCATGGCAACCGCTCCTCAACCAAAATGCACCCTCTCCACATTCTTGTGAGGCCAGCATGATCCAGCGCACAAAGTTGTCTCGAGGCAGAATCGTTATTACCATGGGATGTTTGTTTGGAGCCGTCCTCTTGCCGGTTGAAAACACTCACAGCGAAACCATTGACCCTTCCGGGATCGGATGGTCCGCCTCGGGTTCACAAGGCGTTGTGGCAGCAGGTAATGCTGAAGCGGTCACCGCTGGGCTTGAAATTCTCCAGTCGGGCGGCAACGCAGCCGACGCCGCCGTCGCGACCATCCTCGCGCTGGGCATTACTGACTACGGCTCCTTCGCGATCGGCGCCGAGGTGCCCTTCATGATCTACCTCGCAAAGTCGCGGGAGGTAAAGGTGCTCTGTGGTGTGGGCAGCGCTCCGCTCGATCCTGAGGCCACCCGCTGGTACCTCGAGCATGGCATCCCCCGCTCGGGAATGAAGGCCGCAGCCGTGCCCGCCGCCATCAGTACATGCTTCGCCGCCCTCAAGCTCCACGGCACCGTGAGCTTCGAGAAGGCGGTCGAGCCTGCCCTGCGGCTACTGGCAAGGAACTCGCAGGAGTGGCACCCGGACCTGGCAAGGACGTTTCGAAAGCTCATCGACAGGGAGC
This sequence comes from Planctomycetia bacterium, assembly GCA_005772855.1. GTDB lineage: Bacteria > Planctomycetota > UBA8108 > UBA8108 > SXIK01 > SXIK01. The sequence goes on from SXIK01000119.1 coordinate 4,589, forward strand.
GCGAGACGACAGGAACACGGGAAGAGAAGCTACAGGCTGCCCGCGACCGCTTCTACAAGGGCGACCTTGCTGACGACCTGGAGGCCTGGTACATCGAGCAAGGCGGCTTCCTCCGGAAGGCTGACCTTGCCGCGCACGAGACCTGGGTTGAGGACCCTGTGAAAGCTCCCTACCGTGGTTTCACTGTCGCGAAGTGCGGTCCCTGGACACAAGGGCCCTATCTCTGTCAAGCGCTAAGACTTCTGGAGAACTTTGACCTCAGGCGGGCGGGGCACTTGTCGCCCGACCATACTCATCTCGCCCTGGAGGCCTTGAAACTCGCCCTCGCCGATCGCGACGAGTACTACGGCGATCCACGGTTTGGGAAAGTGCCGCTGGATCGACTGCTGTCGGACGAGTACACGAGGCTGCGCGTGGCACTCATAGACCCCAGGAAGGCCTCGAAGGATGTGCGACCCGGTGATCCGATCGGAATGAGGGCCCTCAAGGGCCCGGGCAAGCTGCGGCCGGCACCGGGAGGCACGACCACCTGTTGCGTCGCCGATCGATGGGGAAATGTCGTTGCAGCAACACCGAGCGGCAACCCACCCTACCTGATGCCCGGCAAGACCGGTGTTACCCACGCAACGCGCCTCTCGAGCCTCAACACCACTCCGGGTCACCCCAACTGCATCGAGCCTGGCAAGCGACCGCGCATCACGCTGACACCCACGCTGGTCCTGAAGGAGGGAGCCCCAATACTTGCGATCAGCGTGGCGGGTGGTGACTTGCAGGACCAGGTGACGCTCCAGTTGATCCTCGACTTCATCGACTTTGACCTTTCGCCGGAGAAGGCCGTCCGGGCCCCGCGCTTCTCCACCGGCCACCACGAAGACTCCTTCGATCCAGGGCACGATCGGGGCGCCGCCTTCGGGAAGCACGGAAGCCTCAGCGTCGAGCGCACGGTGGCAAACCCAGTGCTGATGGAGCTCAAGGCACGCGGCCACGAGGTGTACCCCATTGCTGGACCCATCGGAGCCCCCGTCATGTTACAGGTTGACTCCGAGAGCGGCCGCGCGCACGCCGCCGGCGACCCTGATGCCGACCGCCACGCGGGCTCGGTCGACCAGCTCAAGCGTTGAAGGTCCCGGCGCGAAGTGATCCATGCCCCGGTCACTCACGCCGGGGCACCATGGGCACGGGGACCAACATTGAAAAAGAAAAGCCGGAGGAAGAACTTTGTCTTCCTCCGGCTTTTTGCTCCCGTCCGACGAGCAGTCGACCCGGGACGGTTTTCGCTTATCTCAGTCTCATCTTTTTCCTGGCAGCGCCCAAGCCAATGGTCGCGAGGCCAATGCCAAGGAGGAGAGCAGTTCCAGGCTCTGGAACGGTTGTCCCGCCGGGGGGACTTATGCCCACGACGTTTGGGGCATTCCAGGTGGCCCGCAGAGTTGAATCAACAAAGTAGAAGTCACCCCAGGTGGCATGCAGCCGCACCGTCAACATTCCATCGTTTTGAAGATAGTTGACGTTCACGGCCACCGTTGTCTGCCCGTAACTGGTGGCCAGGTTCAAAAAAAGAGGGCGGCCAAACCAATTCTCTTCGAATATGATCGTGGCCACCTCTAGTCGCCTATCCGAGGGCTGATTGTCGTTATCGTCGCGCAACCCAATGAAAAGGCTGGCGCTCAGAACCGTATCCGTCGTCGGATTGAACCCATCATCGCGGATATCGTGCGTCCACCGCACCGTCGAGGCACCGGAAGTGTCGAGGAAAACGTCATTCCCGGGATCGTAAACGTCATCGACTGAAACCAGGGCCGCCGGGGCGCTCTGCGCAAGCGCGGCCAGGATCAGAGGCACAAACAGCCCTTTGACAATTTTTTGCATCATAATTTCACCAGGAGCCTTTTCTTTCGCGTTGCCCGAGTTGCTTGGCGGTTCCTCCGCCGCTTCCTTCGCCCGAACTTCTCAAGTCCTCAAACTGGAAGGAAACACCCGCGACGTCAACCTTGCGGGCCCAAAATCTTACGCAGGTTTCATGCCGCAGCACAGACATGGACACAACATTTGTATTGCCAATACTTTAGGGTTACTAACATTCCGACGCTCCTTGGGCTCGATTGTTGCCAATCTTTACACTTTCCGGGCGGACGACCCCTCCGAGCGAAGGCTGCATCAAACACAACTCATTATGCAACGGTCAGTAACATCAATTCACCATGCACCGAGGGCGCAGGTGTAAGATTTTTTTTCAACTCTGCAACCCAACCCGTTGGCCTCCTGCCCCGGCGATCACCATCGGCAAGACCCACCTTCTACCTCGCGCGCCCACACGTGAGACATTCCGAATGGGCAGAGGAGGACCATCTCAAGTCTGCTGCTCGTTTCTGCTGGTGGGGGAGGCGGACCCTCCCCCACGACGGCTCGCCTCCGAGCGGAGCGAGGGTGGAGCGAGGG
>SXIK01000120.1 GCA_005772855.1 Planctomycetia bacterium
CCCTCGCTCCGCTCGGAGGCGAGCCGTCGTGGGGGAGGGTCCGTCTCCCCCACTATCAGAAACGAGCCACAGACTTGAGATGGTCCTCCTCTGCCCATTCGGAATGTCTCACGTGTGGGCGCGCGAGGTGTAATTACGGGACGAGCGCTCCGGAAGCGCGGGGAAGAACCGGGGGCCACGCCGCTGGCTCAACAGGCTGTCAAGGGTGTCTTTTCCCGCCTCGGCTTGACTTCGACCCCGGGCCGGGTATCGTCTGAGCCAGGTGAAGAAGAAGTCGCCGCTCCCGTTTTCCCGGCGCTGAGCGGCGTAGAGAGGAGCCAAGATGGCGCCGCGAAAAAATACCGCGCAGGCGTTTGAAGTCCTGTACCGTATTGCCAAGGAAGGGGAGGCAAAACGCAAGGCAAAGAAATCTGCCTCGGCTGACAGCGTTTCCCCGGCAAGTAAGGACAAGAAGCTCGAGGATCCGGCACAAGAGGATCCGGCACAAGGGGATCCGGTGGTTCCGGCACTGGAGACCCCGAGGGCGTTGCCGCGAAGGCTTGAACGCCAGCCGTTGCTCGCGCAGACCTCGGAGCCCGAAGCCAGGGGCCGGCGTGAGGCTGCTCGGTCTCGATTTGCTCGGGGCCGCTCCCCGAGGCCCACCGGCCCCACGAAATCGACTTCCCGGGAAGAGCCGACGTCTCGCCCGTCGACCGCTGAGGCCCGAGAAGTCGTTGGGCGGGAGCATCCTCGTTCGCATCCACGCAAGGAGGCCATGCTCCTGGCGGGGGAGGAAGATCTCCTCCGCACCGGGCGTCTGGCCGCGTCCTCCCCCTCCTCGGCGCCCGACAGGCGCCGGGCCCCTCCGGCGCCGATGGCCGGTGAGCCCTGGTCCAGACGCCCCGGCCATGACCGCGCGGAATCCATGGAGGCGGAGCATGTCGCTCGCGAGGAGCGTGCCAGCCTTCTTGAGGATGAGGCTGTGGCGGCCTGGATCGCGCCGCTGTCTCCATCGGTTACAGCGCCGCTTGTGGACCCGGCCCTCTCCGGACTGGGAGCCTCTGACGGTTGGCCCGACCCTCGCCGCGTTCGTTTATTTGAGCCCACGGATCCGCCCCGGTATCGTGACACGCAGAGTCTGCGCCCCTCCCGGACGCAGTCCGGCGAGCCTCAACCGGTGGACCTGAAGCTGCTTCCTCACCCCGAAGTGAAGGATCTCTTGCCTGTCGAGCCTTGCGACCTCCCGGTGGGTGCCCAGTGCTTCTCGAAAGAACCAGAGCTTCCCCAACCGCTCCCGGAGCCGGCCTCCGAGCATTCTGCCGCGCCTGTGAATTCTGCGCCCGCGTCTCTCCTCGGGCCTGACCCGAGCCCAGGGCTAACGAGGGAGTCATCTTCCACGATCCTGAGTAGAGGGTGGAGCGCATGGGCACGAGGCGCGGCATGGGTACTGGGAGAAGGGAGCACGCGATGGCTCGAGCGGTGCATTACTCTCAAGGTCTCGACCCTGCTGGTGGCGGCGATCGCTGGAGTCACCGTGACGGCTCTCGTCCTCATGTACCTCCGCAGACCCGGTGAGGAGGACGCGCACTTCCGAAGCGCATTTGGAGGACCGGGATTGGGGTCGGACTCGGCGCACCCCGCCTTCCCTTCCAGTGCGCCGCAAGCGTCGGCCACGACGCCCCCGATCGTTCAGGATTCTGTAGTCGAAGTGCCTGTGTCTTCCGGGAACGTCAGCGTCCCCGGAAGTGACGGATCGAGGCCTGGCTACCCGGTCCGGCGATTTCCGCTGTGGGGGCCCGGGATGAGCGTACCGACGGATGGGGGTGGCGTTGAGAGGTCGCCGGAGCCCCAGCCCGAGATCCGGCACGTCGTTTCGAAGTCCGGGGCTGTGCCATCGGCCGCTTCGGATTCGACCGCCGGTCGCCCGTCCGAGGCGTCCCCCCAGGAGGTAAAGCAGGAGCCGGATCGTTCGGGTGGGACGGGCGCCCTTTATATCATTCAGGTCCGTGCCAAGGAGTCGATGAAGGGCGCGCAGGGTATCCTGGAGTATCTTTCGCTTTTTGGGTTCGACAAGCCGCTCATTGAGGGAGATCCCCAGGGCCACCGAAATAGCTACGGCGAGGAGCTTTACACCGTGTTTGTGGGACATTACACCGATCGCGACGAGGCCGATCGTGAATGTGAGCGTCTCAGGCGGGAGACCCGGGCCAGGCCTTACAAGGGTCGACCAGCTTTTTTTTCCGACTGTCTGGTGATTACCCGTGCTCGCTGAGTACTGCGTGCCGACGGCCTCGGGTGCGTGTATTTGAGAGGGCGGCAGGATTGCGCGTTCAAGTGCGTTATACTTCTCGCGGCCGTGATGGGGACATTCTGGCCAACGTTTCCCCACCATCGGCGCCGGAGGCGCCCGGCCTTTGTCGAGCGACGGGGCCCGGCCGGGAGCGAGCGCGAAGTGCTAGACGGAGGGACGCCGCCAGGCGGACGGTGCGGCGAGAGGTCTTCCTCCCCCGCGAGAAGCCTGGCCCCCCCTTGGACCACAGCTGATATCCTTAAACGCACATGAACCACCGTCCGGAATGCTTGCCTTGCTGCCTTCGCCGCGTTCTTCACACGGCCGACCGCTCCACGAGTGACGACTGGCTCCGTCGAAGAATCCTGGGCGAAGCCATGCAGGAGCTCAGTCGGGTGGACTTGAAGGCGACTCCTGCCGAGGTGGCGCACGGCGTGATTCGTCGAACAGCGAAGACGCTTGGAATCGTTGACCCTTACGCCGATGAGAAACGGCGATGGATCGAGGAGGCGCTTGCAAACGAGGATCGTCTCCGCTCGCGGATCTCGGGATCGGCGGATCCCCTCCTTGAGGCGCTCAAGCTTTCCATAGCGGCCAACGTGCTCGACTGGGAGCTGCGCCAGGAATACGGTCGAGCGGTGACCATGAAGAGTCTTGTCGATGGGCTCGATTCACTATCCCTTTCTGACGATAACGTGGAGGACTTTCGCGCGGCCGCGCTTCAAGCCCAAAAGGTGCTATTTGTGTTCGACTCGGCCGGCGAGCTGGTCTTCGATCGTCTTCTCATCGAGACTCTCGAGAAGCCCCGCGACAGTGTTGTCTCGGTGGTGCGGAGCGCTCCGGTGCTTGCAGGCGCGACGATGGACGATGCGCAGGCTGCGGGAATCGCGAAGGTTGCGAGGATCATGGATCCTGGCCTGGACTGTTTGGGGCTTCTCCTTGACGCCGGTTCCGAGGCGCTCCGGACGCAGTTCAGAGAGGCCGACCTTGTTATCGCCAAGGGTCAGGCTGCGTTCGAGACGCTCGAGGGCGGAGAGTCCAAGGCCCTGAACGTTGCCGGGAAAGCTGTTTTTTTCCTGCTGAGGGCGAAATGCCCACTCGTTGCTCGGCACCTCGGCATTGCCGTGGGGGACGGAGTCCTCGAGCGGGGCTGACTCCCGGTTGAACGTTGAACATCGGGAAGCCTCAGTTTTCTGCTTGCCAGCTGTCGTGCCTTGCCTACAATTAGCCCCTTTCCTAAATCCCGTCGCCCCCATTTCCTCATGAGCATTCACAAGAGCCTCAGAATCAAAGCCTCGCTTCTCCGGTCGCGCAACGTGCTCTCCAGGCACGAGCGGATTCTCCAGCTTCGCAAGAACGGTCGCTGGAAGGAGGATGAGACTTCTCCCTATGGTCTTCCCAAGGTTCGTGTTTCGAAAATCAAGAAACGCGTCAAGGAGAAAAAAGCCAAGGAGGAGGCAGGCGCCACCCCCGCAGCCGCGGCTGCGGGCGCGGCCCCACCTGCTGGTGCCAAGGCGGCTTCCGAAAAGGCGCCAGCCAAGGGTGCTGCCGGGGCCAAGAAATAGCTTTCCTGGCATCCGGCTTCTTTCGGCCATCGCTTCCGAGCTGCATGTCAAGGCCATGAGTCGAGGCTGGGTGGCGTGACCTTGATTTACCTCGACCACAACGCTACCAGTCCGCCCAGGCCGCAGGCACTCGAGGCGATGGGAGAGGCGCAATCGGAGTGCTTTGGTAATCCTTCGAGTCAGCATGCTGCTGGCCGAAAAGCACGAGCGCTGCTTGAGGACTGCCGGGACCGGCTTGCGCGATTATTGGAAGTGCGGGCAACCGAGGTCGTCTTCACTTCGGGAGGCACGGAGGCGAACCGACTGGCGATTGAAGGCGCGTTCGAGGGGTTGCCCGTGGTCCAGCCGGCGCACTCCGTGGTCTCCGCCATGGAGCATCCGTCGGTGCTCGACGTCCATGCTCACCTGGAGGACAGAGGGAGGGTGACCGTCAGTCGGGTGCTGGCCACGACCGATGGGCGTGTCGATCTCTCAGCTCTCGCGGCCGCTCTCCAGCTGAACACGCGGCTCGTGAGCCTCCAGCATGCGAACAGCGAAACGGGAGCCGTTCAGCCGATTGGCGAGGTCTCGGTGTTGCTTGGCTCAAGGTCGCGGGCCAACAGAGGCTTGACGCCGGCGCTTCTTCACGTGGACTGCGTTCAGTCCCTTGGCAAGAGGGCTGTTCGACCGATGCAGCTCGGCGCTGACCTCTTGACGATCTCTTCCCACAAGATCGGTGGGCCCAAGGGGGCAGGTGCCTTGATTGTGAGGGCTGGCTCCGGCTGGCTTCCTCCGACTCGAGGCGGACCGCAGGAGCGCAAGATGCGCCCGGGGACCGAGAATCTCCCGGCCATTGCGGGCTTTGTGAGGGCCGCGGAGCTGGCCATCAAGGATCCAGAGCGCTCACCGCCAGGCCACGAGTGTGGGGGTGAGCTGGGTGCGGTCTTGCGGAGTCTCCTGGGGGCGGCGATCGACGGAGTCGCATGGAACGGTGGTCCCGGGGATCTGCTTCCGAACACCGTGAACGTCTCCTTCGATGGCGTGGCAGCCGAGTTGCTCGTGATCCGACTCGATCAAGAGGGCGTGGCGGTCTCGATGGGTTCGGCGTGCGCCTCGGGCTCCCGGGAGCCGTCCCACGTGCTCCGGGCCATGGGTCTCTCGGAGGCGCGTGTGGCCGGGGCGGTGCGGTTCTCGACGGGCTGGACCACTCGACGCGAGGAAGTTGAGCGAGCAGCGAAGATCGTGGCGCTTGTCGTGGCGGACTTGCGCAGCCGTTCGGCACATGTAGGGATCAGTGGTTCGTTGGTTCCTCGCCCGTGAGCAAGAGCTGACGAAGCAGTGATTTTTGCTTCACTGGCTCGCCGGGCGGCAACAGAGACGTCGTCTCGAGCTCGGTGACTCTTTCGCCGGGCTCTTTCTCGAGCTTTTCGACCACTCCCTGGATCCCGTGAAACGCTCGCGACAGCTTCTCCATGCGGCTTTCAATCACGCCCAGGCTTTGTTCGTGCTTTGCGCGAAGCTCCAACCACTTCGCCTCGTGAGCTCGCGCAACGTCACCCTTGGAGGTGTCGGAGAGGCCAAACGCGTGTGGATCGCCCGAGTCGCGCACATTCCTTCGAGTTTGCATCCGGCGGAGGAGATCGAGGAACTGCGATTCGCTGAGGATGCGAAGGTTCTCGATTCCGTTGCGCTGAAGAGCACTCGTCGAGACCTTCAGGGTTGCCTGTGCCACAGCGTCCAGGGCTTGCTGCGAGGTCAATGGGCTGTTGGGGCGATGGGTTTCGTGGTTGACTTTCTCGTTCATGGCGGCGGTCTCCTCCCTCAGGGCTCGTGTCTTTCCTCAAGAAACGCTGAGGACTCCTGGAGGCAAGGATTGTTCCGGGGAGCGGTCTCTTGATCCAAACACATGCGCCAGGGATTCTTGGGAGCGAAGCCTGGATTTTCCCTCTCGGCTGCAACCATCAAAAGGTTATCCACGAGATGGACGAATTCAGTCGTGTTGGAAGTGTTCTGGGCTTTTTGCGATTGACATGAAATATGCGTGTCAGTAGCATTGAGGCTGCTTTGTCTGGATTAGTGACGCGGTTAACCCCCGTTAGGGTTTTGAATTATGGATTTTGTTCGTCCCGTTCTTTGAGTGCTTGTCTTTTTTGAGTCTCAGCCATTCCTGGCTTGGGGTGAAGGCATCTGGGGCAAGTACACTTCGAGTAGGAATGTTGTCACGGGAAATTGTCACGGGAAAGAAGATCTCTCAGATGTTTGTCCGGGCGATTTGCGAAGTGGAGTAGTCAAGGGACTTGAGGAAACAACGGTGGAGATCGTGCAGGGCAAAAAGCCGTAGTGTTTTCGGGTCTGGAAGCAAGTCCTCGCAGGCAGGTTTCCGTACCGGCCTGATTGAAAGAGGAGCCATGTTATTTAAGGAGAGGGTTTCATGCGAAACTTGATTTTGGTGTGTGTTGCCGGTCTGGCCGTCAGTGGCTTCTGTGCGCGGGTGACCGCGCAGGATCCTCCGGAGAAGTCGCGCACCCTGTGTGACGTCAAGGACCCTAAGAATAACTGCCCTGGAGCCAAGTGCGTCTGCGCTGAAGAGACCCTGGAGATTACCTTTGACCGCGATGGGCCGACGGATTCAGTCTTTGGCTTCGATAAATTCACCCAGGACATGCCGGTCGATACCACCGTCGTGATGGACGTCAAGAGCGGCGATCCCGCGACGCCCGGTTCAGGTGTCCAGGGATGGTCCTACGGTGTCGATCACGATGACGCCTTTCTGACGCTCGTTTCGGTCACGTTTGACGGCACCGACGCTGCCAAGGTCTACAGCGGTGGCTTCAAGGTCGCCGACATGAAGAACATTCAAACCTGCAAGGGAGAGGCACCCCCGGCTTGCAAGGACCCGCAGCCGGGCACTGGCTACATTGCTGCGATTATCCTGGCCCTCACGGAGGCCGTGTCGCTCCCTCCAGCCACGCGCACCTCGATCGGCCTTGCCAAGTACACCATGAGCAAGGATCCTGGAACTGCTGGCACGTTGATCGAGTTCTCGAACCGCCTCAAGAAGACCGGATCTCCCCCCGCCGATTACAATGTCACCATTAACGGCGTGTCGAAGACTCCAATTACCATCATTGATGGCCTCGTGGTTAGTCTGGCGGCCTGCGTTCCGAGCGGCAATGAGGATCTCGCCACGGCCGGGAGTTGCACGGACGGGAAGGACAACGACTGCGACGGGAAAATTGACGCCGCCGACGATGGCTGCAAGATCGTGACGGCCTGCGACGACTATGGCTTTTACTTCGGCAAGGACCCCGCGGTCGCGACCGTGGCCGTGGGCGCTGCGACGGAGTACGTGATCTCGATGCGCAACAAGGTTGCCGCTCTGGGCTTCCAGCTTGGCGTCAAGGCCGCAGCGGCTGGGGCGACGACCAACTGGTCCTTTGAGAGCACTCTGGGCGCGGATGCCAATCGCCTGATCGAGCTGATTATCACGGACGATCAGGGCAATTCGCAGACCCCGAAGTCCAACAAGGCCACGAGCAACATTGGCACAGTGAGCGATATCACCCGTGGCGCGCAGATTGACGGCTTCAAGGCCCGAGATTTCTTCGCGTTTGATCTGGTCCCCGGGGTCGGTGGCCCCGGCTTCACGGTCGGCTATGTTGCTGACACGAACCCGCCGGCCGGCGGCGGCAACAAGATCCCGCTGACGGCAGCGACTGGTACCCCCTGCCCGACGAACGAGATCCTCAAGGTCAAGCTCGGCGGTGTGGCTCCGGGCAAGAAATTCAGCCGTGGGGACGCGAACAACGACTCCAAGATTAATGTGACGGACGCGGTCCTGATCATTCAGATCACGGTCGGAATTCTCCAGCAGAAAGTCGACTGCAAGGACGCACTGGATGCGAACGACGATGGCAAGGTGACGGTCGCCGACGCCATTCCGGTCCTCGCCTACGTCTTCCAGAAGGGCCCCAATCTTCCTGAGCCGTTCAAGAAGTGCGGCACGGATCCGACTGACACCGACAACCTCACCTGCGCCCAGGATGCCTGCCAGTAAGGCCGGTACGACTGATTGCTCGGAGTAGGTTGAAAGCCGCCGCCTCTCTTGCTTTTCCCCGAAGCAAGGGGCGGCGGTTTTTTATGCGTCGGGGCTTCCCGATTGCGAATCCACTCAGTAATATCGTTCCTCAGGGTCTCTGTGCCCGAATTCCATCCACCTACCCTTCCTGGATTCGACTGGGAGCTCCTTCATGCGAATTCATTCGCTCTCGCTTGTTCTCTCACTGGGCCTTTTTCTTGCCGCTGCCTCGAGCACGCTGGCGCAGGAGAAGTACAACATTCACTTCCGATCCGCCGCTTTCACTGGCCAGGCCGGACAGTCGGTGACCGTCGGAATTGGCCTCGATAACCAGCCCGAGAAGGTCACGGGCTTCTCATTTGGCGTGAAGCATGATGCGACAAGGCTCTCGATCGACACGGTGACCGTCGCAGCGGGGCTTCAAGACGCGCTCGGTATTGGCGTGCAGCCGGACAGTCGCTTCTTTGTTCTCGATCAAAACCCCGTCGGCGCCAGCGGATTCACGGTTGCGATGATTCTGAGCTCCGAGAAGGCCTCCGTGGCGATCCCGGCGGGTCTGGACCACCCGATCTTCGACGTGAAGTACAAGATCGCGGCCGGCCCCTCGGCCACGGCAAAGGTCGAAATTTCTGGCGACCTCTCCAACACGACGCGCAGGGTGGAGGTGATTCTTGATGTCAACAATGGCACCTCGAAGAAGCCCGTCGGCGCGCCGGCGCCTGTCACTTCGGCGACGATCACAATCCAGACAGGGCCGGCCCCGTTCTTGCGGGGCGACATGAACCAGTCCAACCGCCTCGAGGTCACGGACGCGATCTTGATTCTTGACTACCTGTTCTCGGGCGCTCAGTTGCCAGCAGGCGCGAACTCTCGGGCGAATTGCCTCGTCGCAATCAATTTCGACGGGTCGACCAGCAAGGGCGCCCAGGGAGTCGAGGATTCGTCCGACCTCGACTTGACGGACGCACTCGCGCTCCTGCAGTACGTGTTTCAGAAGGGCCCGCCCCCCCTGGCGCCTTTTCCGAAGTGCGGTCAGCCGACGCAGACCGTCGACCCGGCTATAGAGTGTAAGCAGTTTCTCTGCCGCTAAGTGGTTGAGAACAGTCCCGCAAGATCACTTTGTCGAGCTTTCCGACACCTCCGTGGTCTTTGGGTGACCCAAAAATGCCATTTTTTGTGTGCTTTTCGGTGGTTTGTCGGAAAAGCCCTCTCTTTTTCTTTGAAATGAGGCGGGCGGAGAATTACGATCCCCTCCCTTTCAAGGGGGACTAATGGGATCAAGAACCGAGGCACCTGATTTGAGCCGAACGTGAGCCTACCTGGCACCCCGAACAGAGGAAGGGCAGATATTCCGGAAACCCCGGGGGAAGTAACGATGGCCTCCCCGAGGCCGGCGCTTCCCCTGGCAGCCAACTCGCCCCGGCTGGAAACCTCTCCCTGCCCCCGCTGCAAGGAGCCTGGCCTGCTGGCCTCGGACTACTGCGCTCGTTGTGGTTTCAGCTTCAGTGAGACTCGCAGCCTGGAGGAGCCGCCGGTCGCAAACCCCGGCGGCCTCGTGGGCCAGGTAATTAATGGAAAGTACCGCGTCCTTTCCATCCTCGGCGAGGGTGGATTTGGCGTGGTCTACAAGGTTGAGCTGCTTCTCTTTGACACGGCGAATTGCTTCGCCTTGAAGCTCCTCCATCCCTCGCTGAGCCAGGACAAGAATTTCCGGCGGCGATTCTTGCGCGAGGCGGGCCTCGCAATGGCGCTCATCCACGAGAACACGATCCAGATCCGCGAGTTTGGTCAGACCGAGGACGGCCAGCTCTTCTTCACGATGGATTACTCTCCCGGGGAGCCCTTGAAGGCGATGATCGTGCGCGAGGGGTTCTTGAACGTGAACCGGGCTCTCCACATCACGCGCCAGGTGCTGAGCGTCATGAAGCTGGCGCACTCCCGTGGCATCATTCACAGGGACTTGAAGCCCGAGAATATCTTTCTCGAGAAGGACACGGAGGGCCGTGACTTTGTCAAGGTGGGGGACTTCGGCCTCGCCAAGAGCTTCGGCAATGGAGAGGACGCCCTCGCTCGTCGTCGAGTCGGTCGGGCCCCCTCGCCGAGCGAGGACATCAGCCGTGGGGCGATCCTGGGTACGCCCCGATACATGTCGCCCGAGCAGGCGCTGGGGCGGGACGATCTCGACGACCGCTCGGACCTCTACTCAATTGGCATCGTTCTTTACGAAATGCTCTATGGCCAGGTGCCCGCTGAGAGGATGTCGGCGGAGACTGTCGGTCTTGAGCTTCGCACGCCATTGCCACAGCCGGGGCATGAGGTTCCACCGGCAGTGTGGGAGGTCGTGCGCAAGGCACTTTGCATTCCACGAGAAAGCAGATACCAGAGTGCTGGCGAGTTCATCGAAGCTCTCAACGCGCTCCCGCAATACACCCCCACCTACGCCGAGAGCGACGTCCGGAGGCGGGGGAGAGCTCGAGGTAGCTTGTGGAGTTACGCCGCGGTTGGCGCGCTTGCGTTTGGCGCTGCGGTGGTGGCCGTGCGATGGCGGAGCGGGCTGGGTCCCTGGCCCTGGGGAGGAGACTGGAAAGAGGAACGTCGAATTGCCTACCCGAAGCCCAGGGGGGGGCTGGTGCCGCCCGGGAATCTTACCCGTGGTAGCGCTTCGCCGACGCCGCTCGCTTCGAGCGTCGCCGAGGCCCGTGCGCAGGTCGAGCGGCTCCCCCTTTCGATCCAGGTGGCAGCCTACTTTGCCATCGAGGTGAGTGACGAGTTTGTCTACCAGACCTACCGGAGCGGAATCATCGACCGTGAGATCGTCTACAAGGTCCTCGAGGAGCCGGAGCGGGGTGTCTTCACCGTGTCCGTCTCGCCCGGGGATCGGAAGTTCCAGTGGATCGTGGATTCGAAGAAAAACACCGTCTCGCAGGAGTTTCTGCTCCCCAATGCGGGCACAGGTGCCCTGACGGAGGTGCACCGGCAGCAGCTCCTGGCGCTTCCGGGCCCCGACGATATCGTCCGCAGGCAGTATGCCGCCCTGGGGAACGAGCTGGTGGCCTTCCTTGAGCCCGTGGAGCTGGTCCTTCCGGAGACGGACCCCAAGGTTCGGAAGATTGCGACCTATGCCGAATGCTTGCGGGTGGAATCGAGAGACGGTGCCCGGGTGCGCTATGCGTACTATCAAGAGGGCGCGGGGCTCGTTGGGATGGAGGTCTACGAGTCGCAGGAGGCAGCTCTCAAGCCTCCGGGGGAGCGGCCCGCGCCCCTCTATGCGCGGTACTTGGTGGAACATCGCCAGGCTGCGCAGTGATCGGCGTCTCGCCTCGTTGCTTTCACCCGGGCCTGCCGCTATAAACCTCCACTCCACAATGGGCTCAGGCGAGTCAGAGGAGTCGGTGCAGTCGCGTGGGGGCCGAGCCCGAGAGAAGAGGCCTGGCGATGGCAAGAAAATCGAAAACGAAGGAAGATGAACCGACGGGACCTTCACGCGTCGATGAGGTCCCGTTTCACACGACAACCCGGCGGAAGTATCTGAACTACGCGATCTCGGTGATCACGTCCCGGGCGCTCCCCGACGTTCGCGATGGCCTGAAGCCCGTTCAGAGACGCATCCTCTACACGATGCAAAATGATTTGCACCTTTCCGCGACTTCGAAGCCGCTGAAGTGCGCTCGCATCGTGGGCGATGTGCTCGGCAAGTACCATCCGCACGGCGATGTGGCTGTCTACGATTCCCTGGCGCGCATGGCGCAGGATTTCAGCCTCCGATATCCGCTCGTTGACGGTCACGGCAACTTCGGCTCCCTCGACGGCGACAGTCCCGCAGCCTATCGGTACACGGAGGCTCGGTTGAAGCCGCTTTCGGCCGAGCTTCTCGACGAGCTTGGTCAAGATACGGTCGACTTTCGCCCCAACTACGACGGCCGCACGAGAGAGCCGGTGGTTCTTCCTGCAAGAGTCCCCCAGATTCTTGTCAATGGCGTGACCGGGATCGCCGTTGGAATGGCGACCAATATCCCGCCCCATAACCTGGGCGAGGTCTGCGAGGCCTGCGAGGCCTTGATCGATGACCGCAAGCTCGAGACGTGCGATCTCCTCAAGTACGTCAAGGGACCTGATTTTCCAATGGGGGGCCAGATCCTCAATTCGAAAGCCGAGATTCGAAAGATCTACGAGGAGGGCACCGGCGCGATTCGTGTGCGGGCCGAGTACAAGCTGGAGGAGGGCGAACGCAGCTCCCGGCGCATTGTCATCACGTCGATTCCTTACATGGTCCAGAAGGACAACCTCGTGCGCTCCATCGGCGAGATCGTCTTTCAAAAAAAGCTGCCGCTACTCACCGACGTGCGCGATGAATCGACCACCGACGTACGCATCATCTGCGAGATTCGGAAGGACGCCGACCCTCAACTGGTCATGGCGTACCTCTACAAGCACACGCAGCTCCAGACGAACTTCAACGTCAACTTGACGTGCCTGATCCCCACGGAGGGCTCCGGAGTTTTGACTCCCGCCAAGGTCGACCTGAAGACGATACTCTCCCACTTCGCTGACTTTCGATTTCAGGTGGTGGAGCGACGCTTTCGGCATGAGCTGAAGCTGCTTCTCGAGCGAATCCATATTCTCGAAGGCTTCAAGAAGCTCTTTGGTGCCCTTGACGAAGCGATCCAGATCATTCGCAATTCGCTTGGCCGTCAGGACGCCGGCGAGAAACTGAAGAATCGTTTCAAGCTTGATTCGATTCAGGTGGATGCCATCCTCGAGCTGCGCCTCTACAAGCTGGCGAAAATGGAGATCCAACAAATCCTCGACGAGCTCAAGGAGAAGCGCGCCCGCGTGGCCGAAATCGAGACAATCCTGAAGAGTCCCCGGCGGCTCTGGACGATCGTCAGGACTGAGTTGAAGGCGGCCCGGGAGAAGCATGGGGACGCACGGCGCTCCAGGATTGGCGGGCGTGGCGTCGAGGAGACCGAATACGACGAGGAAGCCTTCATGGTTGATGAGGACGCACTGATCCTCCTGTCGAGGGACGGCTGGATCCGTCGTGTCGGTCGGGTGGGGGATCTCTCGAAGGTCCGTCTCAGGCCGGAGGACGAGCTCCTCCACGTCGTGGGCGGTAACACCAAGAGCATCGTGGCGTTCTTCTCCAACTTCGGCTCGACCTATTCGGTTCGCATCAACGACATTCCACCCAGCCGAGGCTATGGCGATCCAATCCAGAGATTCTTCAAGTTCCGTGATGGCGAACGGGTTATTGGGGCTGTGTCCTTCGATCCGAGAATGCTCGTGGACTTTGGTTCCGCCGACGACAAGCCCGACTTCGAGCCAGGCAACCATGGAATCGCGTTCAGCTCCTCGGGGTACTCGGTTCGCTTTTCGCTCTTCCCGTTCCTCGAGGCCTCGACGCGGACAGGACGCAAATTCGCCCGCCTCAAGGATGGTGAGGAGATCGTCGGCTTCCACGTCGTGACGGGCAAGGAGACCGTGATCCTTGCCACACGGGAAGGCCGAGTGACGCTGTTCGAGGCCTCCGAGGTCAATTTTCTCTCGGGGCCGGGCCGGGGCGTGATAGCGATCAAGCTTCACGACACGGACAGGGTGCTTGGCTCCGCCTCCACGCTGGACCCCCGCAGTGGCCTCACGGTTGTGACGGCGAGTGGGCGCAAAATTGAGGTGAAGCCCAGGAGCTACAAGCTTTCGGGGCGTGCTGGAAAGGGCCACCAGGTAATCCAGCGCGGCGGCTTGACAGGCGTGGAGCGGCCGCCGATCGCGCTCCCGACACTGGGAGAAGAGGGAGAAGACGGCGATGGCGATGGCCCCCGTCGAACGAGGAGTCGCCTGAGCCGTTCGGAGGATTCGAACGGCTCGACAGGATCCGAGGAGGACGGAACGAACGGCGCCAGCGTCAACTGATTTGAGCTAACAAGAGAAGAAGAGACTCTCATGGCAATCACTACCCCGAAGACGAAATACACGGCGAAGGACATCAGCGTTCTCAAGGGCCTTGAGCCCGTGAGGCAGCGGCCGGCGATGTATATCGGTGGCGTCGACACGAACGGCCTGCATCACCTTGTCTGGGAGATCCTCGACAACTCCATCGACGAGGTCATCAACGGTTTCGCTACTTCCATCGAGGTGACGCTCGACAAGGACACCGGCGGCATCGAGATCTCCGACAACGGTCGGGGCATCCCCGTCGACACCCACCCCGAGACCCGGCGGCCGGCCCTGGAGACGATTCTCACGACCCTTCACTCGGGCGGAAAGTTTGAGCAGGGCAACTACATCCACTCCGGCGGTCTCCACGGCGTGGGCTCGTCCGTTGTGAACGCACTTTCCGAGGAGCTCGTCGCCAGGGTGCGCCGGGATGGATTTGAGTACGAGCAGAAATATCGCAGGGGAAAGCCCACGACACCGCTGAAGACCATCGGCCCTGCTCGCGGCAGCGGGACGACGATCTACTTCAAGCCGGACGTGGAGATTTTCGCGAAGACGAAGTTCGACACGAGCCGCCTCGAAGAGGTGCTCGAGTCGAAGGCGTATCTTCACAAGGGGCTTCGGATCGTTTACAAGGACCTCTCCAGGGGAGCGACGCACACCTACAAGTACGACGAGGGCCTTCGGGAGTATCTCTTGAAGGTGGTGAAGGAGCGAGGCCGTACGCCAACGGCCGATTTTGTCTTCTACCACGAGCGGGCCGATGATCCACGCATGGAGCTGGCACTGGTCTGGACCGACGAGACCGCCGAGCATATCCGCTCCTATGCCAACGGCATTCGCACCGTGGAAGGGGGTACGCACGAGCTGGGGCTCAAGGCGGGCGTCGTGAAAGCGGTGCGCTGCTACATGGAGAGCCACGACCTCCAGGCCAAGGGTTTGACGGTGGCTGCGGAGGATATCCGCGAAGGCCTCACGGCGATCCTCTCGGTCTACCTGCTCCACCCACAGTTCCAGGGCCAGACAAAGAACCGGCTCAACAACCCCGAGATGCAGGCCGTGGTTTCGAACGCCGTCGCTTCTCAGCTCGAGCCCTTCTTCAACCAGAATCCCACGATCGCGCAGGCGGTGGTGGGGCGAGCCGTGCTGGCGGCCCGGGCTCGGGCCGCATCCCGAGCCGCTGTGGCCGAGGTGACGCGCAAGACGGCCGTGTCGCATCGGTTGAACCTGCCCGGTACGCTCGCCGACTGCGCCAGCACCCGGCCCGAGGATAGCGAGCTCTGCATCGTCGAG
>SXIK01000121.1 GCA_005772855.1 Planctomycetia bacterium
ATCGACATTTCGTATCAAACCTTTCGCCGCTGGCTCGAGCGCTCGGGGGTTCCGGCACTGGGAAACGGGCACATGCGGCCCCGATATTCCGTTCGCAGTGTCCAGCGCTGGCTTGAGTTAGAGATTCTCGGTGACCACTACCGAGGGAAACGGGGTGGTCCGAAGGCCCCCGCTGTTCGTGGCGAAATTGATTCGCCGTCTCCCAGTGAGGACCACGCCGAAGCGCACGCTTGAGTCGCGGATCTCTCAAGCAAGGGATCTGGGTGGCCAAAAAATAGCCACCCGTCCCGGGGTGCACAATCTCGCCGCATTCACGCTTTCCCGCGCTGTCGGATCAGATCGCTCTGAGCTGGTGCGCTGCGTTTCTCGCCAAGTCCCGGAGAGACTCCTCGCAAGGGCGCAATACGGCTTGGAGCGCTGCGATCCGCTCCTCGAGACGATTGCCCTCGAGAGTCTTGAGAAGCGCGCTCGCAAGGTCCTGCACCCGTTCCATTTTGAGGCTGTCCTGGCAGCGCTTCTCAGCTGCGGTCAGAGCCACGGCGTAGATATCCACCACGTCGTGAAGATGGAGAGCTGCGCGGGTCGATGCCGAGTCATCGGGGCTTCCGTCCATGGAGGGCGAGAGTAAACCTGCGCACGATCATCGGCAAGTGTGACGCCCAGTGTCATGGCGCAGCTTAGTGCCCCAACCGCTTCGGGATGTCTTCCTTTTGTAGTGCAGTGCCCTTGCACTTCCAGTTGAGCTTGATCTTCTTGGTCGGGTAGGTGCTCGCTGACTTGAACGCCTCGGCAAACTTCATCTCGAGAAGCCCATCCTTTGCCCACTTCAAGCTCCCCTTGATGCGCCAGACCTTGGTCGCGACGTCGACTCTTTGCTCGAACATCTCGGAGTATTCCTCCGCGAGTCCGCGTGAGATTTCCGCAGTAAAGAACTCAAGCCCAATCTTGCCGTTCTTCTGGAGCCAGACTCCTTGCCACGTAGCCTTGAATCTGAAGTCGTAGCAGGAGAAGTACCCGCTCGGGTCGAAGTAGACCTCGTAACTTTGGATGAACTGGTCGGGAGTACCGATTACCCGTGCGGAGTACGTTCTCACGCCGCCAATGCCCCATATGGTTCCTGCGATGCTCGGGATCGGCGGCTTCTTCGCCTCGGCGATGTGCCCGACTGCGAAGACGTAGAGGCACACTGCGGCGCACAACGCGGATCTATACATGGTTGACCCCTTGGCGGAAGGTTGCGGAGATGCGAGTCGGGCTATCGTTTATACTGACTCCCGCTCCTGAAAGGCGAGCAAATTTCGGCACCGGCAAGGGTCAGGCGCCTATTGACTCCAACGGCGCCGCAAGTCAAGGGCGACCCCCGTAGCTCCACCGCTTGCGCTCCGTTCGAGGAATTTCGTACAATTGAAGGCTGCAGAGGAGGCAACGCGAATCGAAAGGCGGGCGACATGCGGCGAGTCTTCGTCTTCTCTGCGGTCTTGGGGTCCGGCTTCGCTCTCGGAGTCCTGCTTGTTGCTCTCCCCATTGCGGCCCGGGCGGGCGTGAGGAATCCCGCTTCGCGCAACGGTGACGTGAATGGCGACGGCGCCCTGGACATCTCCGATGCGGTCTATGTCCTTCACTTCCTCTTCAAGGGTGGCGATCCGCCCGTTGCGCTTGCCGACTCACCGGATCTTCTCGCGAGGCTCAACGCCCTGGAGGCTGGCCTCGAGGCGCTACGGCAACAGAGCTTGAGCGCAGAGCAGCGAGAGATCCTAGGCCACATGAGCATTGAGGGTCTCTCCATCAATGACCGCGAGCTATTTGGAGCAGCGAAGACCATCCGGTTTACAGTGTCAACGTACAGATCGTGAATGGGCTGGGTGGAACGGACGGGAGGACCTGCGAGAGCCAGGGCGATCCAATGCAGACCAACGGGCTCGGCAACTTGATCGTGGGATATCAAGAGCTCAAGGATGGAGACCTTGACGGTGGCTGCTTTGGTTCGACTGACACGGTGCGGGACGGATCGCACAACGTCATCGTGGGAAGCATGAACAACTACTCCGGAGTGGGCGGAATCGTTGTCGGGACTCGGAACACGCTCGCGGGGAACTACGGGGCCGTGGTCGGAGGGATGTACAACTCGGCACTCGCGAGCTTTGCATCTGTGATCGGAGGCCTCTCCAATTCGGCTTTAGATAGCTACTCATCCGTTCAGGGAGGAACCTTCAACTCCGCCCGCGGGTACCTCTCGTCAGTGAATGGCGGATCAGCAAATCATGCGGAGGGAGAGTCTTCGTCCATTAGCGGAGGGGAGGGAAATCAGGCAACCGGAAAGCACTCGTCCATTAGCGGGGGTCGCCTGAACACGGCAAGCGGGGAGAACTCCTCGATTCTGGGAACCTGTGGCAGCACGGTCGCCGGGCAATGCGACACGGTGGAGTAACGGAGTTGCTTAAGGCTCCTTCGAATCCGGAGAGGACGCGATCCCGATCACGGGAGAGAGCCGTGCCTCCCCGCGGTCGAGGGCTCGATGGCCAAACGAAAGATCGAGAGCATCAAGCGTTACTTCAGAAAATCATGGCCCGCGGGCTGATCGGCTCACGGGCCCTCGGCGAGCAGGTGCCGAGGATCCCGCTCGGGCCGGCACGTCACATCACAACCGCGGTGGTTGCCCCGGTCGATCCGCGGCCGACTTTGACGGGGGGATGGGATCCGTAGCACCACTGGCTACGGCGCGATAGGTCCCCGGACGGCGAGGAAGGGTTGCTTGGTGGCCCCTCCGTTTAGTGGTGTGCGCCCAAAGTAAAGTGGCTCGACTTGCACGCTGAAGACCTCAAGGCTGCCCTCGATGCCCTTCGTGGAAGTCCAGTAGTTGTTCTCGATGGTCCGCAGGGTGATTCGCAAAACGCTCCCCTTGTCCGTGGCACGGTGAAAGAAAAGCAGGTTCTCATATTCCTGCGCGCTGGGCAGTCGCCAATCTGCGTGGCCAGCAAAGACCAACTCCTCGCAGATGCTGATAGCGTCTGTCCACGAGGCCGTGACGCCCGCCTTGTACATGTCGCCTTGCTTCCAGGTCAGTCCAGTGCAGATATCTGTTGTGGTGCCGTCGCCGTTGTCCTGGAAACGGTCGAGTCGATCGTTGCAGGGCCCAGCTCGAAACTCCGCGAGAGCCGACGCGATATCGCAGGTTCCCTGCTCTAACGCCGCGACCCGTCCTACAAGCTCCGGGCTGTCCGCACACGCACCCGGCGACGGCCAGATCCAGCCTGAAAGCCCCAAAAACCAGGAGTCGATCGTTGTCCTAAACCATGCAATGGGTTAGAAGCGGATCGAGAGTGCGTAAATAAAGGCGGAGACGGGGGCGGAGACCGGAAGGCGTAGCGGGTGAACGCGCGCGGGGCAGGAGGGCGGAGCTGCGCGCTCGGGGCCGCGAGGGCAAAAACGGCGGGAGGTGCGACTCGGAATTCGAGGGTCGTTCCACGTCGAGGGGCTTACTCCGGAGCGCCGAGCGGGGGTACGGCGGCAGCGTGTATCTTCGGCAAAAGCGTTCATCTTTCCTTTCCTCTATCCAGCATTCGAGGATAAATACACCCATGCACTGGATCGCCCCTTCCAAAAAAGATGCCGCCTCTGCCTCGCTCGAAAAGCGCCTGTGGGCTGCCGTCGACCAATTCCGCGCCAACTCCGGTCTGAAGGCTCAGGAATACTCCGGCCCCATCCTCGGCCTGATCTTCCTGCGTTTCGCCGAGGTGCGTTTCGCTGCCCAGCGCAAGAAGCTCGACAAGGCCGGCGCCTCCTCCCGCCGGGGCAGCCGCGTCGATGAACCCGCCGCCTACCACGCCGACAATGTGCTCTATCTGTCGCCAGAGGCACGATTCGACTTCTTGCTGACCCTGCCCGAGTCCGCCGACGTCGGCGCCCAGGACCACGCGGCGATGCGCGAGGTCGAGAAGCACAACCCGCAGCTCGCCGGCGTGCTGCCCAAGACCTTCAACCTCTTCACCGG
>SXIK01000122.1 GCA_005772855.1 Planctomycetia bacterium
GAGCTGGGTGTCAGATTTCGAGTAAGCACTCCCGGGAGTATTCTCGGCCTTCGCTACCACAAGAGTGTCGCGAACACGGGCAAGCACACCGGCCACCTGTGGGACGAGGCAGGGAGGCCGCTTGGCGCGGTGGAGTTCACCCAGGAGACTGCATCGGGCTGGCAAGAGGCTACCTTTGCGGTTCCGATCCAGGTCCAGCCCGACTCGACGTATACAGCCAGCTACTTTGTTCCGGTCGGGCGGTATTCGGTGACGCAGGATTTTTTCACCACTCAGGCATTGCCGAATCCGCTCCCAAAGATTTATGCAGTCGACGGTGTCTTCGCCTTCGGTTCCACTGCGTTCCCGACCCAGAAATACCGGTCGAGCAACTACTGGGTCGACGTTGTCTTTACGACGCGATTGGTTGTTTCGCCACCGCCATCGCCCATCATGGTCGTGTGCGATTTCGAGACCGTCACGGAGGGTATCGACGGCACCATTCTCAAGCAATCCTCCGATCCGCATCAAGGCAAGGGCTCCCTGTCGATGGACCTTAACTCGGGTGCTGTGCTCCATTCGAGACTCTGGAGCTTCCTCCTGCCAAGGCTCCTGTCCTTTGCCCTCGTCGAACGGGCGGAAGCTGTATGGTTCTCCAAGTGGGACGGCGTCGTGAGCTTCGACATGACGAAGCTGAGGCCCGCCCTGGAAGTTTACCTCGCGGCGCACCCCTCGGCGCTGAGCCTGAAAGAAACTCAGAAGGTTTGGGCGTTTGCCGACGCCTTCATTGCCGCCGGCCAAGCTTTTCCGAAGCTCGCCGCTGGCGAGTGGCACTGCCTGGGCGCCAGCTATCAGTTTCCTTCCGCGACTGGCGCGGGCGCGTTGACGCTGCGCCTGGGGAGCGCAGTCTTTTTTCAGCTGCAGGGTTTCTCCATCCTCGACGACGACAAGGCGCTGGGAGCTCTCATTGAAGCGATGGTGGCAGGAAAGGCCGTCACGACGACTGGAACCACCTCCTGGCTGGACGACCTCAGGATCTCAAATCAACCAGTCAGTTGCCCGTGATGTCGACCTCCTCTCGCTGTCGAACCTCGTGGCCGGTTCAGGAAGGACTCCTGGGCCGGCCATTTTTTTTTTCCTTCAAGGGGTTGGGATCAAGATCCATCCGAAGAAACCTCGGCTTTCTGCCGATAAGCGTGGCATCATCCCAACACAACCAACCCAGGACCTTCCCACGGTGCTTTCGAAATGGAAACCACGATGATCGAGGCGGACCTCATGACTTCTGGCAAGCAGGACGACTGGGCGAGGGTCACGAAAATCCTGACCTCGGCTGACTTTATCGCTCCACGGTATGAGACCCGCTATGAGCCTGCGACCGGAATCACGGCTGTCGTGAATCAGGAGCAGCGAGTGTTTCACCGCCGGGGCGTGATTGTCGCGCCCTGGTGCCCTCGCATGAAGGAAGCGCAAAACGGGCTTACAAGTGGCCGCGTAGTGGAGGCAGGCGTCGGCTTCCAGGTGCCCTGGGGAGATGGCAGCATCGGCGTGCGAGTTCTCGAGGCTCAGGCGCCCGATCTGGCGCCGATCATCTACGTCGGTGCTCCAGGGTTTTTTGAGGGTATAGAGTCGCCGTACGACACCCACCGGCTCGAGCGAGACGCTGTTTTTTTTGGCTGCGCGCTCGAGGGGCTTCTCAACGTAGTCAGGGCCTCGCCGAGGCAGTTTATCTGGGGCGCCGACTGGGAGTGCGTGCCGGGGCTGCTATTGCTACGTCCGCGCCATCAAGTCGCGATCACTCTTCACAACACCTTCGACGCACACCTGGCCGCTGGCGCGCTCGAGAGCGGGCGTGCGGAGCTCAAAATCCTTGGGGGCGTGCGGACCGCGCTGAGCGTGATTTGCGAGCACGCAGATGTCGTCACCACCGTCAATCGAGGCTATGCTCATGGTCTCGGGCACGAGCCTTTCCACCTGAGAGTCATGGCCCAGCACCTTCAGCCTCTGGTGGGCCGCATCGTGGGTATTGACAACGCAAACTTCGAGGACCTGGCGCCATCGCACCTCGAGCTTGCAAATACCTTGCAGAAGGATCTGGCCGAAGGCGTGCGCCGGGTTGAGCGCGACCAAGATGTCGCCGCCCGAGGCTTGCCCGACGGTCTCTGCGAGAAGGTGCGCGGGAAGGTGCTCTGCGTTTCCATGGGGAGGCGATCCTCTCAGAAGCTGCACGATGTCGTTGTCGAGAGTGTCCGCGAGCTTCTCAGTACGGATCCCGGCCTCCCGATCTTCGTCCACTTCGCCACCACGCACGGAGACGATGGCAGCCCGGCCCGCCTCCGAGCAATTCAGGAGCTCTGCGAGCAGTTTCCCGAGAATACCGCCTGGTCCGACGGCCGCATCCCTTACTTCTCGCAGCTCATGACCGCGGCTTCCTTCAACATCATGTGCAGCCTCTGGGCTCCGCACGAAGGGGCTTTTCAGGGCACGATCGTGCCCGTGGCTCGGGCCATCGATGGTCTGGCTCTACAGGTCTGTCCTTTTCACCCAACGGGTGAGGCAGCAAGGATGGCATTACTCTGGCACTCGAGCGGAAAGACGCCTTCGGGGTTCACCTTCCGTGAGGCGCCTGGAGACGAGGATGCCAGCGTGAGGGATTTGCGTGGGCTCCTCGTGGAGAGCCCGTCGCCCAGGAACGGTACATTCTGGCGCATGGCGGCCTCCCTCAGCGATGCGCTGCGAAATGCTGTCCAGATCCGTAAGTCGCAGCCGCTCGTCTACGGGCGGCTCGTCCTCGGCGCTCTCGAGGAGCAGATGAAGCGAAGCTGGCTCCTTAACCTGGGTGGAATGCTCGCGCTCATCGAGAGTGCCCGGGTGTCGCGCGCACTTGAATCTACTCCGCGCGGGGGAGGAGGACCTCCCCCGTACCAGACGCCTGGCGGCGTTCTCCCCCTCCCCGGCGCTCGATAAGCGGCCGGGCGCCTCCGGCGCCGATGGCAGCTGAGCGTTGGCCAGGAGGCCCAGGCATGGCTGCTCGGAGCATGATCAAGGCAGAGGCATCGGCTGCCAGGGGCAGAAAGCGCCAGTTGGCCGGTCCGTCCGTTTCCGTGAGGACCTGTTGAACGGATCCATGGGCGGCCGAATAGGGGGGCACGCTCTGTGGATACTGTCCCCACGCGCTCTCGGGGCTCTGGTAAGATTCTGGTGCGCAAAGAAACTACGGAAGTTCGGGAATCGTCAGTGGCCAAGAAAAAGACCTCGCACAATGGAAAAGATAACTTAGCCGCTTCGCAGGCCCTGCCTTCGGACACGGATGACTTTCTGAAGGGGCTCAAGGAGCAGGCCGGCGCACGGGTGATTGGACCGGTCCGGCTCGAGTCCCGCATTTCCAAGGGCGGCATGGGCATTGTCTACCGCGGTCGCCACGTGAAGCTTGACATAGACGTGGCTGTCAAGTTTCTCCTGCCCAACCTGGCGAACGAAAACCCGGAGTATGTCGTCCGCTTCGAGCGCGAAGCCAGGATGGCCGCCCAGCTCAACAATGAAAACCTTGTACGGGTCTTCGACGTCGACAGCGAGAAGAACTATCACTATGTGGTGATGGAGTTCGTTTGTGGGGAGACCGCACGTGACCGAGTTGCCAGAAAAGGTCCGCTCAGTGAGTCGGAGGCGATGGAGGTTGTCCTTGGTGCAACCCGTGGACTCGAGGCTGCCCACAGGAAGGGCATCGTCCACCGCGATATCAAGCCCGAGAACATCATGATCGATGCGGCTGGCATCGTGAAGCTTGCGGATCTGGGCATCGCCAAGATGGTGGGGGAGGGCGCTCCTCCCGAAGCCAACATCACTCAGCCGGGTTTCGTCATGGGGACACCTAGCTTCATGCCTCCCGAGCAGTTCCATGACTCGAGCTCGGTGGGCTTCTCGGGCGATGTCTACAGCATGGGGGCCACGCTCTACTTCCTCCTGGCGGGGAAGGCGCCCTTTTCGGGCAACATCTATGAAATTGCGCGCAGAGTCTCCACAGAGGACTTCCCGGATATCACGAGGGATCGACCCGGGGTGAGTGCTCGGATTGTTGAGCTTTTGCGCAACGCGACAGCGAAAGATCCGAAAGCCAGGTATCCCGACGCCATGGCTCTCCTCAGGGCGCTCGAGGCCAGCGGTACCGGACGCCTCAACTTGACCGACCCGGACACCGGAACCGTGACGGCGATTGCGAAGGTCTCCACGCCGCCCGCACGCAGATTTGGAGAGATCCACGTGCATGTGCCGCCGCCGAAGGAAGGCACTCCGGAACCCTCTGGAGGGGATGCTCAAGTATCGGCAGATCCGGCAGCGCCCCATCGGCCCAGGCACCCGCCAAGCCGCCGGGGGCTGATCGCCCTCGGGGGCATCGGTCTCTTTGCGATCCTCTTCGGGGTCGGCCTCTATCCCGTCATCATGAGTGCAAGGCAGAAGTCGCAGGAGAGGCTGGATTCCAGAGCGGCGCCGCCACCGCCCGAGGTCGTGGTCCGGCAGCCCGAGGCCCCGCGCCCACCCCCGCAAGTAACAACCCCCGACGTGAAGCCGGAGGTGGTGGTCAAACAAACTCCGCCGCCGAGGCCCGCGTCCACGGACGATCCGCTGCCGAAAGATATCGTGGAGAAGGCTCGCGCCTCCCGCGACAGCCTGCTGGCCGAGAAGAAGAGAAAGGAGTCGCTTCTCCTGCGCGCCGAGCAGCTCCTCGCCCAGAACATGTTGAGTGAGACGACCAACGTTTTGAACACCTTCGAGGACTGGGGTGATCAACGCCCACGCGCAGCCAGAGTGCGCTTGCGCGTCGTCCTTGCGGGCGGCGCCGCGAATGAGTCGGCGGCGCGCAAACTCTTGAGCGTGCTGTGCGCGGACCCCCTCAGCGGTGGCCCGGGCGGTGCCTGTGAGGAGGCCCATGTGGAAATGTACGATTATGCAGGGCAGCCGCCGCCTGCCGGGGCGGGTCCCAGTTCTTACGAGCGCAAGGTGGAACTGCTCAGGAGTCTTGGCCTTCCTTCGTCGGAATTGAAGAAGGCCAGCGAGGCTGCCGGGAAGGCCCGGACGAGGCTGTTTTCGGGCTACCTCACGCTCCTCGGCGACCAGGCCGACCGGGCGCTCAGAGGTGAAAACGTGGCCGGCGCTCGGCAGGCGCTGGAGCGTGCAGAAAAGTTTGTTCGTGACGAGAAGGCCGAGGACCGGGTGCAGGAAGTGTCGCGTCTTGGGACGATTCGAAAATCGATGGAGGATCTCGAGGGAGAGCTCAAGGAGTGGGCGGCGCTCTTGCCTCTCAACCCGGGCGTCAGCGTCCTGCCGGAACAGCTGAGGGAAGATGATCTCAAGAGTCGCATCGAAAAGTTCAACACTTTCGCACAGAAGTACCCGGCGAGCCCGCGAAAGGGCACGGCCTCCAATTACCTGGCCCGTTTCCAGGCAATCCTCGACAGTCGGCGTTCCGTACCGCGGAGATAGACCATTTGAAGCGCCCCGAAGGCAGGCCAGTCACGAGCGGCAGGCTATCCCTGCGAATTCATGAAGGGCAACCGAGCACGTCCTCGCTCGGGTCGCCCCCTGGCAACCTCGGCCCCGGGGGCGGGAGGCCCGCGTCACCCCGATTTGTCTGTTGAAGGACGCGGACAGCGTCGCTCAAATCTACCCGCCCATCGTCGTTCGCATCGGCCGCGTCCTGGCAGTCGAGGGCGTCGCCGGCGAAGAGGCCGTGGAGAATCTGCACTGCGTCCTCGGTGTCAATTCTCAAGTCGCCATTGACGTCGCCACGGATGAAGAGTCGCAGCTGCGCAAGATCCAGCGTCACTTTCAAGGGAAAGTGGTCGCTCGGCCCGGTAATCGGGTCGTAACCGCTGAAGACCTCGACGTTGGTTACCGCGGTTGCAAGGGCCTGCGAAAGCAGAATATGGTCCGTGAGGGATCTTTCGTCGAGGCCGTCATCGCGTCCGTTGTTGCTCCGGTCCACGAACGACGTGAAGCGCTGCTCCTGTCGTAGAGTCGACATGGGGTTCCAGAGGTCGTCGTCCGGTCCGCTTCGATCCACTTCGCGCAAAATTCGGAGCACGTCTGACTGCGTTCTCCTGCCCGAGGCGTCGGGCCAGTCGGGGTCGAGGTCGTTTAGATCGCCGAGAATGATCACGAGTCGCCCGAGCCTCGTGCCCTCCTCCACGGCAAAGCGACGCAGCGCTTCCGCTTGACCCTCGCGACGCGGCCATCGCTCGGGATCCTCGGGGAAGGCCAGCAGGTGAGCTCCGATGAAGGTGAGGCGGAGGGAGCCCACGGTCACCCGGGCCGCGTAGTTCTTCGGCACGCCCTGCCGCTCGCCACCGCGGGGGCTCGCAGACCACTCATCGGTACGGGTGAGCGGTAGGTCGGGGTCAATTCGTGTGAGAAGGCCCACGTTTTGCCTGGTGAACTGGTCCCGGCCAGAAATGAGGTACGACCGATAAGTCGAATCGCCGATCTCGAGCGCAAGGCGTTTCAGAGTGTCAAGGTCCTCGACCTCGGAGATGTGCACCAGGTCGGCGTCAAGAGGCCTCAGAATTGCGGCGATCTCCCGGACGTGCCGCCGAGCCGCGGACGGGTCCTGCTTCCACGGAAAGCTGGCCTCGCCTTCGGGCGCTACTCCGTCGAAGAGGAATCGGGCGTTGAAGGTTGCAATCGCAAGACGGTGGAGGTCGTGACGTCGATCGGCGCAGTTCACCCGCAAGGCGAAGGACGTGCAGACGGCAAGAGCGAACAGGGGCGATGAGCGAGATGAGAGCATCGAAGGCCTCCAGTTGAGGCACCGGAGCGGCTCGTCGAGGCCAGGGCAGGTGCGAGGAGGTTACCCGAAAAATCGTCCCGGGGACAGCCCTCACAACGGCGCAAGGAATTCTGTAATGCCAGTGGCAACTGTCCCCGTGGCGTTCCGGGGGCCACGATGCCACAGCGAGTCGCGGATCGCGACTCGCCGAAATTCTTCAAATTACAGGGTCGGTCCAATAGTCCAGGGCGCGAACTCCTCCTCGCCCACGCCCGCGATTTCGCTCTTGGTCTTCTCGCCGCTGGCGACCGAAAGGATCTTTTCGAAGATCTCGCGGCCGACTTGCTCCACCGGTGCCCCGTCCAGGATGACACCGGCGTTGATGTCCATGTCGCTCTCCATGCGCTCGTAAAGCGGCGTGTTGGTGGCGACCTTGATCGACGGTGACGGCTTGCATCCGTACACCGAGCCTCGGCCGGTCGTGAAAACGCAGACGTTGGCGCCGCCCGCCACGATGCCCGTCATGCTGACGGGGTCGAAGCCGGGCGTGTCCATCACGACGAAGCCCTTCTCGGTCACGGGTTCCGCGTAGAGGTAAACGGCTGTCAGCGCTGTCGAGCCGCCCTTGGCGATTGCCCCGAGGGACTTTTCGTAAATCGTCGTGAGTCCGCCCTCCTTGTTGCCTGGAGACGGGTTGTTGTTGATCTCGGCGCCGAAGAGGCCCGTGTACCACTCCCACCACTTGATCCGCTCGATGAGCTTCTCGCCGACGCTCCGTGAGACGGCGCGGCGTGTCAGTAGATGCTCGGCTCCGTAGATTTCGGTCGTCTCGCCGAGTATGGAAGTGCCGCCCTGCGCGACCACCAGATCCGACGCAATGCCGAGCGCCGGGTTCGCCGTGACCCCGCTGTTGCCGTCGGATCCGCCGCAGTTGGTGCCCAGAATCAGCTTCGAGGCCGGGACTGGCACGCGGCGAACGTCGTTGGCTCGCGGGAGCATCTGCGCTACAGCCCGCACGCCGGCCTCGACTGTTTTTGCGATGCCCCCGGCTTCCTGGATCGTGATCGTGAGCGGGGCGACGCCATTGCCGGAGCCGTGATTTGATGACAGGCCGTCAACCTGGACAAGCTTTTGGCTCTGGATCAGGTGGGAGGCCTGCCCCGTTTCGCAGCCGAGGCCGACGATAATGTATCCGATCACGTTGGGGTGGCGAGCGAAGCCCGCAAGGGTGCGGTCCAGCTGGTGGTGGTCAGGGCCATCGTACTGAAGTCCGCAGCCGCTCTTGTGGGTGATGGGCAAGACGCCATCGACGTTGGGATAGTCGCGCAGGACATCGTGCGTAATGCGGGAGCAGATGTACTTGCTTGTCGAGGCCGAGCAGTTGACGGTGGAGATGACGGCGACGTAGTTACGCGTGCCAATGCGTCCATCGGGGCGCAAGTAGCCCTGGAACTTGCGCTCAACGCCGCGGGGCGAGGAAGGAGGCACCGCGCTCGAGTAGGCGTAGTCGCGCTCGAAGCTCTGTGCCGAGACATTGTGAAGGTGGATGTGGGCACCCACGGGGATGTCCTCGGAGGCAAAGCCTATGATCTGGCCGTACTTGCGGACCGCGTCTCCCTTGCGAATCGGCGACACGGCCACTTTGTGGCCCATGCCAACCGAGTCGCGCACAGTGACTTCTCGATCCGAGACTCGAATCGTCTCGCCCCGATTGAGGCGTCGGGTAGCGACGGCCAGATTGTCCTCGGGGCGCAGGTAAACAACGGCGGGTCTCAAGGGTTGCGTGGGCATGCATTCAGGATACAGAACCTGCGTGGCTGATGGTAGGTCCTGTCAACAGCTCTCTCGACGTTCGAGGGAAACTGTCGGTCAGGCCGAGGCGGAGGTCGGTGCCATGGCCTGGCCAGGGACTGTCTCATGACTCTTGAACATGCCAAGGAGCACGGTCGCGGAGCCACGGCAGTAGGTTACCATTCCGCTGGCTACCTGGGTCAGAACCCGGCGGAAGGTGTTGCGTGGACGGCTCGGCTCGACCGAGACCGTGGGCGAGCCGGACGCTTCCATGGCAGGTACTCCCGCCTCGGGGAATTCAAGGTCGAGCACGTTCAGGAGGCCCCCCGCTCCACCGTGGCGGACCATCTCGCCCGAGGGGAGCGACGCGAGGAAGGCCCGGGGGTAGCCGTGTCCGATCGCTCCAAAAGTGAGGTCGGAGCGAAGCCTGAGGCTCTCAAGCCAGGCTTGAACGGTGTGAGCCGATTCGCAGGCCTCAAGGGGCGCCGCGTTCTTGTCACCGCCCGGGCTCAAAGCAGTCTTCGCGACGCCATCCGCCACGACTGTGCCCGTCTGATAGGCTGAAAATTGGATGTCAAAGGCGCCTTGTGCATTGGGTCGGAACAAATAGCGGTTCACGGTGGGGCGGCCGTAGCGGGAAAAGGCGCGGAACTTGACCCGGAGGCTTTTCACTGCGAGTCCGGGAACGAGGATCTCGGGCAAGAGTAGAAACCGCGCGGCCGTCATGGCGCCGCTGATGACGGTGTCTTCGGTATGGATCGGGTTCAAGTCGCCGGTCGTTGTGACGAAGGCACAGCCTTCGGCTGGAGAGACATCAAAGCGCTGAAGTACCGTGAAGGATCCATCGACACGGAGTACGTTCTGATCCCCCATTCGCGTGCGCACCAGCGCGGGACGCGAACTTCGCCCCCGCGCATCCCTCAGGCATATGGAGTCCCGAAACGCGTCCAGACGGCTCAACAAAACGAGTGGGCCTCCGCACTTCACTCTCATGGCCCGTGATCTTAGGGGGACTGTAAGCAAAGTCAAGCAGGCGAATGGCTCGTGGCCCACTATTTCTTGACCCCTGGACGAGCAGGTCCTGTCCATTGGAAGTCGAGGCGGTAGCCTCAAGGATCAACGTTATCGGGCAAAAGAACCTCGAGACAGTGGCTTCCCACCTGGGCAATGGGTTTCTCCTCCGTTTCCGCCCGGCGGCGTCCTCCACTTCGGCGCTCGATATACCTCGCGCGCCCACACGTGAGACATTCCGAATGGGCAGAGGAGGACCATCTCAAGTCTTCTGCTCGTTTCTGCTGGTGGGGGAGGCGGACCCTCCCCCACGACGGCTCGCCGTCCGAGCGGAGCGAGGGTGGAGCGAGGGTGGAGCGAGGGTGGAGCGAGGGTGGAGCGAGGGTGGAGCGAGGGTGGAGCGA
>SXIK01000123.1 GCA_005772855.1 Planctomycetia bacterium
CCAGCGAGATCTGGCGGCTCCCGAGAGCCTGGCCCGGAGGCGCACGCGCAGCGTGCGACCGGAGGGGCCGCGTGGCGTTGTTGCCTCCACCCTCGCTCCACCCTCGCTCCACCCTCGCTCCACCCTCGCTCCGCTCGGAGGCGAGCCGTCGTGGGGGAGGGTCCGCCTCCCCCACCAGCAGAAACGAGCAGCAGACTTGAGATGGTCCTCCGCTGCCCATTCGGAATGTCTCACGTGTGGGCGCGCGAGGTATATCATTCGGACGTTTCTGTCGCGCAGTGGTAAGTTTCCCGCGCCTGGCCTCCTCCAGTTCCAGGGCTGGGCCATGCGCTGGAGCAGAGACCGGCAAGAAGGCAAGTAGGACTCTCTGCCAAAGCACAACCCAACACCCCCGCCAGGTCCAGGAATGACAGCCATGAATCGAAGTCGAATCGTGTCCACTGCCCCCATTGACAGAATCGCCAGGGACATTCTCGAACAGATAGCCCCCGTGGAAATCTCTCCAGCCCCTGATGAAAAAACAATGCTGGGCATGCTTGAAAATACCATAGCCCTGGTGGCGAGAGGCGTTGAAGGTGGAGTGACTGGGCAAATGATAAGAGCCTGCCCCACGCTTCGAGTCATCGGACGCCCGGGAGCGGGATACGACAACGTGGATGTCGCCACAGCCACGGAACATCAAATTCCGGTCGTCTACGCTCCAGTGGCCGGCTTTGCCGTGGCCGAGGGTGCCCTTGCCCTCTTGCTCACACTCGTAAAGAAGATTCCGCTCTGTGATTCAATTGTCAAATCAGGCCAGTGGAAGAAACGCTACGAGCTGACTACGGGTGACATGGCCGAGAAGACGCTAGGCATCATTGGTTGCGGTAGAATCGGAGCACGATTGGCTCAGCTTGCGCAGCCGTTTGGGTTGAAAATATTGGGATATGATCCGTGTGTCTCGGAGTCGCTTTTCAAGGACTTCGTGATGGAAATGGTAAGCTTGCGGAAGCTTCTCCAGGAGTCAGACTACATTTCCATCCACGTCCCGCTCACCAGGGACACCCAGGGCCTGATTGACAAGGAATCCATTGCTCTCATGAAAAGAGGTGCAATCTTGATCAACACCGCTCGCGGTGGGGTAGTCAAGAATTTGGATGTCCTTGCAGATGCCCTGGAAAGTGGTCAACTTGGCGCTGTCGGCCTCGACGTGTTTCCTGTGGAGCCACCCGACTCAACTCACCGATTGTTCAAGGATCCACGGCTTGTCTGCGCCCCTCACCTCCTCGGCGTGAGCGATCTGGCAATGGATCGAATCTACAGATCCATGTCTCAGGACATGGTTGCTGTGCTCGGAGGAAAGCAACCGAAATATTGTGTCAATCCCCAGGTTCTTAAACAGTAACGTTCCAATATCCTTCACTCCAAGAGAGACAATGAAAACATTCAAAGTGGCTTTGGCGGGTCTTGATGGACAGGTTATCCCTGATTGGGTTCCCAAGCGGCTTGCAGAAGAAAAAATTGCGTTCGTGGCCAAGGAATGTCACACCCGTGAGGAACTGGCTGAATTCGCCGCAGATGCAGACGTCGTCTGGCTGTTTGGGGGCAGCAAAATCCTGCATGGAAACTTGGATGTCTTGCCGCGATGCGGCGCCATCATCCGGACCGGTAGCGGCACCGACAATGTACCTGTCAAGGATGCGACCCGATTGCACATGGTGGTTGCAAATACCCCCGAATCTCTCAATGACGCCGTTGCCGAGCATGCTATCGGACTCATGCTCGCGGTCATCCGCCAGATCGCGCTACAGGATCGAAAAGTTCGGAGCGGCCTCTGGGACCGCTACGAGGGTTTTCCCCGTTGGCATCTGCACGGACAAACTCTCGGACTGGTCGGTTTCGGTCGAATCGCCCGCTCTGTAGCCAAGAGGATGCGCGGCTTTGAAATGAACATGATAGCTTTCGATCCCTACGTCAGTGCGGCCGTTTTTGCCGAGTATTCGGTGAAACAGGTGAAGCTTGAAGATCTACTTGCTTCCTCCGACTTCGTGTCGCTTCATTGCCCCTTGACAGAGGCAACTCGTCACTTGATCCGCGAGCCGCAGCTGAAGTTGATGAAGCCTACGTCCGTTCTAGTAAACACGTCTCGTGGTCCTGTGGTTGACGAGGCAGCTCTGATTTCAGCGCTGACTCAGGGTTGGATCTCCGCTGCCGGACTTGACGTCCTGGACCCGGAGCCGCCCGCCCCGAATAATCCTCTACTCAAGATGGAGAATGTGGTGATAACACCTCATCTCTCAGGTTTTTCGGACTTGTTTCTGCCAGAAAACTGGCGTTTATCAGTGGAATCAGTGCTTGATTTGTTTCACGGGAAGTGGCCCCGGTCCTACGTCAACCCGGAGGTGACCCCACGATGGAGTTTGAAAGCCCGTTAGCCCGCCCAACGAACCCCCACGCGCATCGCCAGGGCTCGTGCAACCCTCGCGGGGAGCAAGCCCTCGGCGTCGCGGGTTGTTGAGCAGAGTCTGAAGCCAAAGGGTCGTCGTCTGCTGTTGTCCTTCAAGTACAATGCGAGGCATGAGCGTCTTGAAGACCGTGTGCGCGCTCGATTGTCCGGATGCCTGCTCCGTGCTGGTGACGGTGGAAGGCGAGAGGGCTGTCCAGTTTCGTGGAGACCCCGCTCACCCAATTACACGTGGATTTCTCTGCGGGAAGGTGCAGCACTACGAAGATGTCGTCCACTCGAGCGATCGCATCCTTCACCCCTTGCGACGAATCGGCGAGAAGGGCTCGGGGCAGTTCGAACGCATCTCCTGGAACGAGGCGCTCCGAATCACGGCGGACAGGATCCGGGATGTGCGTGGCCTGCACGGAGGCGAGGCCCTGGCGCTGTACTACTACGCCGGCACGATGGGGAACGTTCACCGCTTCGCCCCCGAGGCGCTCTTCAACCGACTCGGGGCGACCCGACTTCGCCAAAACATCTGCTACTACGGAGCCGACGCCGGTTATGCGGCTGTGGTGGGAGGTGGGTATGGACTGGACCCGGAGGATGTTGTCCATTCAGATTTCATCTGCGTGTGGGGCTGCAACGTCGTCACAACACAGGTTCACCTGATTCCGTTCCTTGACGAGGCCCGCAAGAAGGGTGCACGCCTCGTGACCATCGACCCATACCGCAACCGCACGGTCGCTGCCTCCGATGACTGGGTGCAGGCGAAGCCTGGCACGGACACCGCGCTGGCGTTGGGGCTCATCCACATCCTTGCTCGAGACGACCGCGTGGATCGCGACTTCATCAAACGCCGGACCATTGGGTACGAGCAGTTCCTCCGTGGTCCCGTCTCCAGGTTTCCGCCCGAAAGGACGGCAGAAGTCACCGGTGTGCCCGTCGCGAAGCTCGAGGAGTTGGCCTCGCGGCTCGCTTCGGCAAGATCGCCCCTCTTCAAGGTCGGGATCGGCCTTGGACGACACTCGCATGGCGCCGCCAGCGTACGCGCCATTTGCTGCCTCGCCGGAGTGCTCGGTGCCTATGAGAAGCTCGGTGGCGGCATCCTCTATGATGCCGGCTGCGAGTTCAAACCGAACCTCGACGCCGTGAAGCGGCCCGACTGGCTCGAACGTCCAACACGGTGGATGAACATGACCCATCTGGGCACCGCTCTGACGGAGTGGCGTGACCCGCCGATCCGTTTCCTCTATGTTCACGGCTCAAATCCCGCCGCAACTGCGCCACTTCAAGCCCGCGTTCGTGAAGGACTCGCCCGTGACGATCTCTTCACGGTCGTCCACGAACGTTTCCTGACGGACACTGCGCTCAGGGCTGACATCGTCTTGCCGGCGGTGACGTTTGTTGAGTCGAGTGATCTTTACAAGAGCTACGGCCACCTCTATTTTCAGTACGCAAAGCAGGCGTTGAAGCCGCTGGGTGAGTCACGGACCAACCTCGAGGTCACCCAGGCTCTCGGCAAGTCCCTGGGCTTTACGGACTCATGGTTTGATTCCAGCGTTGAGGACCTGGTGCGGGAGATCTTCAAGACGGACCACCCCAACTTCCAGGGTATCGACGCTGAGCGTGTTCTGTCGGGAGAGACGATCCGTCTCAACATTCCCCGCGGCGTCAGCGGCTTTGCGGAGCACTTTCGCACGCCTTCGGGCAAGCTCGAATTTGTCTCGGAAAAGCTTGAGCGCGAGGGTTTACCCGCCATGGCCGACTACAGGGGTGATCCGTTCAACATACGGCCCGAGGCTTATCCTTTTCGACTCCTCACGCCACCGGCCCATTCCTTCCTGAACGGCTCGTTCGGCATGCTCGAGAGGGCGAGAAAGAAGGAGGGCGGGGAGCCGGTGGTGCTGGTTCACCCGGACGATGCGGGTGGCATCGCGTCCGGCGAAGAGGTTGAGCTCTCGAACGAGCATGGCTCGCTCCGCATCGTCGCCCGCGTCACAAGAGATACACAGCCAGGCGTCCTTGTCGCCGAGGGGACCTGGTGGCCTCTCCACGGCCGCAACGGTCGAGGGATCAACGTGCTCACGAGTGAGCGACTTACAGACCTGGGCGGTGGCTCCACGTTCCACGATAACCGGGTCGCGCTGCGCAGCGTGATGGCGCCGTGAACAAGGTACAGGCTGCCATTCTCGCCTCCCGGAGCTACCCGACGTTCAGACAGCGGCTCTCGGTCCATGACTGCCGCCTCTGCGGCCTCCACGCGGGCCGAACGAATCTCGTGGTTGACCGGGGCAACCCGGCGGCAAGACTGCTCCTGATCGGTGAGGGCCCAGGCGCGGATGAAGACCGCCTCGGTCAGGCGTTCGTGGGCCGCTCGGGCCGGCTGCTCGACCAGATGCTCCTTGAGACCGGAATCGATCCAGCAAGGGACGTTCTGATCGCCAACGTGGTCAAGTGTCGGCCTCCCGAGAATCGCAGACCAACGCGCGAAGAGGCGGGGGCGTGCTTGCCGTATCTTCATCGTCAGATAGCCTTGGTTCGCCCGAAGATTCTGGGCCTCCTCGGCGCCACGGCAGCAGAGCACGTGCTTTCGCACGACCCAGGACGAAAGATGAGCAAAATCGTCGGCAACTGTGTCGAGGTTGAGAGTTTGCCCGGAATGGTCGTCATGCCGCTTTTTCATCCAGCGTATGTCCTGCGGAACCCAAGAAAGCGAGGAGAGATGCTGGACCACCTCATGGGAATCATGGCCCGACTATGAGCGGCGGAAAACTGTCGCACTTGAAGTTGATCGAGGATCTGTCGCGGGAGATCCGGCGGCATCGCGAGCTCTACTACAACCGCGCGCCCGAAATCTCCGATCTCGAGTTCGACGCGCTGGAGGAGAAGCTGCGCTCGCTCGACCCGAATCATCCCGTCCTCGCTGAAGTGGGCGCCTCGGTTACGCCAGCGCGGAAATCGAGTGTCGATCTGAGCGTCGCCGGCCTGCCCACGAAGCGGCACAAGATCCCAATGGGATCCCTCGAGAAAATCACCGAGGACCGCCTCGACGACTGGGGCAAGAAGGCCGGGCCCCTTTTTCTTGTGCAGGAAAAGCTCGACGGCATCAGCCTCGAGATCGAGTATGAGCGCGGGCACATGATCGACGCGATCACGCGGGGCGATGGTTTCACCGGCGAAGTGGTGACGCACAACGCGGTTCACTTCCAACACGTCCGAAGCGACCTCGGCGAGGCCTTCACGGGCAGCGTTCGAGGCGAGGTGATTCTGCGGAAGAGCGTCTTTGATGCTCACTTCGCCGGCGAGGATTTCGCCAACCCGCGCAACACGGTCAGCGGCACCGTTCGAAAGAAGCACGGAGACCTTGGCCTCAGCCAACATCTCGAAATGTTCTTCTACGACGTGATCGCGGAGGGACAACAGTTCGCGACCGAAAGTGAGAAAATGGATTTCCTCGAGCACGGCCTCAAGCTGCGTCTGGCGATAACCTACAGGGCAGTCACATTGGACCGTGTGCGTGCCATTTACGTCGACTACCTCGGCGATGCGAACAGGCCAGGCGACCGTCTACGGCTCGACTACGAAATCGATGGGCTCGTTTTGCGAGCTGATTCGATGGCGCGACAGCAAGAGCTCGGAACGCTGAGAAATCGACCCCGCTTCGCCATGGCTTACAAGTTCCCGTCACTGGGTCGAGAGACTCTGCTTCGCGACGTTGAGTGGACCCTGGGGATTGGCGGACGCGTCACGCCGGTCGCACGAGTTGAGCCCGTACAGGTAGGCGGCGTCACCGTCTCAAACGCCACTCTTCACAACGCAGATTACATCGGGGCGCTGGGGCTTCGCAAGGGTGACCTCGTCCTTGTCGAACGAAAGGGCGATGTGATTCCCCAGATTGTCCGCGTCGTCGAGTCGAGGGGAGGTGAGGAACCACCCCTTCCCCTGGCATGCCCCGTCTGTGGCGCCCCGCTCGAGCTGGCGGGCAAGTACTTTCGCTGCCCCAGTCCCGATTGCCCCGGGAAACCGTACGGCGATCTCATGAGGTACGTCCGTGTGATGGAGATCGATTCGCTGGGTGAAAAGTGGGTTCAAGTTCTTTTTGATCAGGGACTAGTGGCCGATCCAGCGGATCTCTACTCGATCACGGTCGAGCAGCTCGTCAAGCTCGACCGCATGGGCGAGACGCTGGCAATGAAAATCACCAGGAACATCGCCGAGAGCAAGAGCCCAACGCTCGAGAAGTTTGTTGCAGCGTTGAACATCCCAGAATTTTCTTCCCAACGGGTCCAGCTCCTGATTCAAGCCGGCTACAACACCCTCGACAGACTTCAGTCGGCCACCGTTGAGGATCTCTCGAGCGTGAAGGGCTTCGGCGAAATCCTCGCCGAGAAGGCAGTGAGCGGGCTCAAGGCTCGAGGGGATCGAATCGAGAGACTCCTCGCGGCGGGCGTGACGATCCGAGAGCCCGAGACCAGGGTGGAAATCACGGGACCCTTCTCGGGCAAGACCTTTTGTTTCACGGGCACGATCCACCGGACGGACCCCACAACCGGCAAGAGCTACACGCGGAAACAGATGGAGGGCTTCGTTGCGAACAATGGCGGACGACCCCTGAGCGAGGTCACCGCGAAGCTCGACTTTCTCGTGATGGCCGATCCCCTGTCGAAGTCGTCGAAG
The DNA here is from genome assembly GCA_005772855.1 of Planctomycetia bacterium. GTDB lineage: Bacteria > Planctomycetota > UBA8108 > UBA8108 > SXIK01 > SXIK01. The sequence continues at coordinate 7,106 of SXIK01000123.1, forward strand.
GCGGAGAAGGCACGCAAGCTGGGCACCCGGATTGTCTCGGAGGAGGAGTTCTTCACGATGATCGGAGCCCCCAAGGCGGGATCGGTCCCGGGTTTGGGAGGGAATTGAAGCGCCGCTTGGCCCCGTGAGAGCTTACTCCTCGCGGGGGAGGAAGACCTCCCCGCACCGGCGGCTGATGGGCGCCGAGTGCCTCCGGCGCTACAAGACCGCTGGCGCACTCACAGTGCAGGCTTCGAAATTTTCCATCGTGGCTGCGTGAGCCATAATTTGGCGTCAATGATCCTGTGCTGCAGCAAACAAGTTCCCGTATCACGTTTTGCTGATCGGCCTTGAAAGGCTTCGGCGCCGCAAGCGTTGTAGGAGACGCAGCCGAAATCACCCGCCGAGCCCGCCGCATCAAACTCCAGACCGCACGGCTCGCTCGGAGGGCCGGGCAATGACGCAGAGGAACCAACCAGGAAGTGGGCAAAGCGGTCGTAATGTTTTCGTGCGAAGCCCCAGATATCGCGCAGCCAGTCGGCGAGCGGCACTCTCTCGTGCGTGTAGTAGGCGCCCACAATAACCCCAAGCCCTTCGAGTACGAGGAGCAGGTTCGAGAGTCTAGTGAACCAGAACCAGCGCCAGACCACCACCAGGGCGATGAGACAATCCGTCGCTCTCTTGTGGCTATCTATAACCTTCGCAGGAGATCGACGGGGTCGTCAATGTCGAAGGGTTTGTCGAGGACTACATTGGCGCCGGCCTCCAATGCTTCGAAGTGAGTGATTTGGTCACCAAACGCGGTGATAAGAATGATGGGCGTGACAGGGTCACGGGCCCTCAGAATCTTCAGCGCTTGTAAACTTGAAAGGCCTGGCATGCGGATATCCGAGACAATGATGTCGAACTCCCTCTGCCTACCCACGCTGTCGCTTTCAAAAAATGGCAAATTCAACCGGCGGACAAGTTCCAAGCCATCCTTTGCTTCTGCGACTTGGTACCCGCAGGCCTTCAAGTTCCACGCCAGCACAGCGCGCATGGCAGGGTCATCTTCCGCCACCAACACTCGCAAAGTCGTCTTCTCGTCGTGACGACTTTTCTCATGGCTGGCCCCCAAGGACTGTGTTTCCGTCTCTTGTAGTGGTGCAATTGTCGCTTCCATGGCGTCTCCTCCTGGAAATGGTGTTGCTGAACTAAGTACTCCGAGTCCTTGAACGGACTCGATCCATACCGCGCAAATGGCTGCCTTCACCTGCATCCCCCTTGGGTGCCCTGCAGAGCGGGGCAATTCGCCCCACCAACTTGGAGACTGTGGCGGAACGCCCCTCTGGAATGAATCAGGCTCCACGCCCCTTGCGCACCAGCTCATCCATCATCTCCATCTGGATCTGCTGGATCTCGAGAAGCCGCTGCCATTGGTGCGTCACGAGCTGATCCATTTTCGCATTCAGGTGGCGAATCTCGAGCTCGGCCTTGAGATTGACCCGGTAGTCGTGCTCGGCGCGCAGGCGGTCCTTCGCCTCCCTGCGGTTCTGGCTCATCATAATGACCGGGGCCTGGGTAGCTGCCAAGCAGGAGAGCACCAAGTTCAAAAGGATGTACGGATAAGGATCGAATGGCTTCCATAGAAATACGACCGAGTTGATCGCAAGCCAGGCCAGGAGAATGAAGGCAAAAATGAGAATGAACCTCCAGCTGCCACCGAACTTGGCTATCCGGTCAGCAATCCGCTCTCCGAGCGTCAACTGGTGCTCAAACTCGATGTTGAGGTTCTGCGACAGAATCTCCTGGTCGCACAAGCTCTTGAGGACCGCCTCCTCCAGCGTGGAGAGTTCTCCGCGCTCAAGCCGCAAGAGTTCCTGCACGTGCTCCGTGCGGAAGTGGTTCAAATCGCGCAGGCAGATGAATCCCTCGTTGGACCAATTTGGATACTTGCGCCGGATCGTCTCCACCACAGCCTCGCGAACAAAGGCTGCCGGCACGACCTCACTTACGCGCCTCTGCGCTTTGCAGATTTGACAAACCATGGTCTTGCTTGCCTTGGCTTCCATCGCTCCTCATTTCCGAAAGACACCACCTACACCCCGTCCGATGAGGACCGCAATGTCCCCAAGCACGCGGGACAAGGTCAGTCCTCGTGGCGCGGCGAGGTACCTTGGCTCCAATGTCGGTCTGAACTTCTCCTTGTACTGCCTCAGCCCCTCGAAGTTGTAGAAGTGCTCTCCGTGCTGAAAAACCTTGGCGCCGATTCGGCTCCAGAGGGGTGCCAGCATTCGATCCTCCAACCCGGAGAGCGGCGCCATGCCGAGGTTGAACCACCGGAAACCCTCTTTCTGCCCCCAGAGCAACAGTTCGATGCCTTTTTCGAGCAGTGCAAGCCGTTCACCGCTCAGGCACGGGTACTCCGGACTCCCCGGAGACGCGTCGAGCCAGATCCAACGGATGCGCATGTGACTCGGGTCTGCATTTTCTATCTTGAGGAGGTCCAGGGCCTCCTTCTCGCCGAGCGTGAGCCACGCCCTCTGGAGAGCAGAGGCGAGCGTGTGCCCAATCAAGTGGTGGTCGCGCAGCATGTCGGCTTCGAAGATCGAAACGTCGTACTCCAGCCAGTAGTATGAATGCACCGCAAGCACGGCCGAAATGCCAACGAAGAACACTACTGCGAACTTGCGAGCCAGTTTCATTCCAGTTCCATTTCATTCTATTTCGCTCGGTACTCAAGGTCTGGGTGTGAACCCAGCGATGGCGCTCTGTGGCATATTGCCCCAGGGCTCGGAGTTGAGTGGCCAATCTCCACGGGTCACCCGGCGCAGGCTGACGCTCGATGCGAACTGCGCCGGCGATTTGAGAAAACAAACCACTCTGGAGCTATTGGTACTGCGGGTACTTTCCTTCGCATCGAAGACTTCGAGCGGTACTTCCCATGACGGCCCAGCATTTGGCGCATGGAGCACCAGTCCAACACAACAAGTCACTTACAGGAGGATGACCAGTTACGCGACCGAAAAGAAGGCAAGGCGGTGTGGATCACTAGAACTTTTCCTCGTCTGGATGCACACGAACGGGTTGGCATTGCGGAGATATACTCCGCGCGGCCAAGATTGGGACATATTGACCAGGGCTCACCCACCAATCGGCGCCGGGAGCGCCCGGCGCTTATCGAGCGCCGAGGCCTGGCCCGGAGCACGCGCGTAGCACGTGACGGCGGGCCCGAAGCGGTCGCCGGCGAGGGGGTTGCGGCGAGCTGGCGCAGCCGCAAACGGCTCGGAGGGAGCCGTGCAAGCGATAGCTGGCAGCTTCCGAGAGCCTGACCCGGAGGCGCACGCGCAGAGTGCAATCGGAGGGGCCCGGAGCGAGCGCGAAGCGCGGGACGGAGGGAAGCCGCCAAGCGGCCAATGCGGGGAATGTCTTCCTCCCCCCGCGATGAGTATGTAACTCTCAGTCCGTTGTGTAAGCGACACTGGCCGCTCTGAAAAAGGATCATACCAAGGCTGGCTGCGCTTTGATGCTCGCAAGGTCACTCTCTTCCCGGTTACGGAGCGACTCAACACGCATCAGCGGTATCTTGGAAACTGCCATCCGGCGAAGTTGGTCTCAGACACACTCGTCTGAGTTCAGGTCAGGCCCACGGCCAGGAAGAAAATGTAACTCCCAGTCAGTAAATGCGGCGTCCAAGTGCTCGTCCGGATCGAGGAGTGCTCGCGAGGTTTTGCCGCTCGTCGCCGTTCACATCCGTGAGCACGAACGCAAGGAAGTTGCCGCTCTGATCGAACTACAGCTCCTCGTGGAAATGGAGATCAAGGATGTTACCGGTGACGCACGACAAAGTGCGCCAAGGTGGCCAAGCGCTCTGCCCACAACGAGCGCCGGTTGAGGTTGCTTGAATGGACATGCGTTCTGTCGATGTAGCCCCAAACAAAGGGCCGCAGAGCAAGACCCAATAAAGGTATCTGACCCTACTATATCTTGCGTAGGTCCACAAACTTGCGCTTCTTGAAGAGTCGGTTGAACTCAGCCGCGCTGAGCTTGACCGGGACGATTCGCGAGCGATCGCCGGGGTGCGCGCGGTTATTGTCAGCCAGTTCGATCGTCAGAAAAAGGTGGTTGGCGTTGTGCGCCTTGGCTGCCCGCGAGATACGCCGCCCACGGCCAGAAAGGCGGAAGACCGTCTTGGGCGTCTCGAGCGAGGCCTTGCTACGGCCGCCTCCCCCCCCGCCGCCACACCCGGGAAGCACGCTGAAGACGACGCCCCCGACCCCACCGGCGCTCCGGCGCAGGAATTGCCTGCGAGTCAAGTTTTCGTGGTGGCGTTTCACGTGGAATGCAATAAATAAGGCAGAGGGATTCCGTTCTTCCCCGTCAGTTCAGTCCGTTTTTTAAGCGGAATGGCCTGTCTTTGACTTCCGAGCATAACTTGACCAGGGAAGACCGTTCGGAACAGTTAGCACCTTGGGGACCCTGACACTTCATGGAAACGGATCAGTGGATGCTTTTTCGTCTCACGAATTACACTTGTCCACTGACTGAGGCGGAGTCTTTCTGCAATTTCAACTATAGGGGACCCGCCAAAATAACTTTGATGAAACCTAAAGTTTTCCGGAACGTCGTGCCGATGTCTAATACGTGGCAAGAGACATGGCTGACGAATTCTTTATGACGATTCTCGGAACGCTGAATGAGGCGCAGGCACGCTGG
>SXIK01000002.1 GCA_005772855.1 Planctomycetia bacterium
GACATCCTCGTCAACAATGCCGGCGTTGGAGCGTTCGGCCCCGTGGCAGAGCTCCCGGTGGGCGACCTCGACCGCGTGCTGGCTGTCAACGTGCGTGGCACCTTCCTCTGCTCAAGAGAGGCTCTGAAGCTCATGCGGCCCCGGCGCTCGGGCTACGTGGTCAACATGGCGAGCGTTGTTGGATTTCGGGGCTACGCCAACCAGGGCGCCTACTCGGCGAGCAAGCACGCAGTCATGGGGCTTACGAAGTCCCTCGCGATCGAGGCACAGGCGGATGGAATCCGCGTGAGCGCCGTCCTGCCAGGAGGAGTCGACACGGAGATGATTGGAGATGCCCGCCCCGACCTTGACCGGTCGCAGCTGCTCCAGCCCGTGGACATTGCACGCACGGTTCTGTTCCTCCTGACCCTGTCCGAGCAGGCCGCGATCGACGAGATTTACATCCGGCGCCGCGCGAACCAGCCGTTCTGAGAGCTTCTCCGGGTGCGCCAGGCGCCCGTAGGGTCAAAAAACTCATCCAGCCTCCTGCTGGTAGTGCTTGAGCGACCCACCCAGCCAATCGCAGCACGGGATGGGGCCGTCTCGAGCACCGTTCTCTTTCGTGGACGGGAACAGGAAAACACTGCCCTTCCCCTGGTGAGGTTGCTCCAGGTGATAGACCGCACGCGGGCAGTGATGAGACCTCTTGCAGCCTGCGAAAGGTTGCGACTGCTCGCGCCAGAGGCGCCGAGGAGGGGGTTTGCGGCGAGCTGGCGGAGCCGCAAACGGCTCGGAGGGAGCCGGAGACGTGAGCAAGGAGGCGTTTCCAGAGCATGACTCCATGGAACCCAATGTGCTCAGCGAAGCAAAGATGGTTGTAGGGAGCGCTGCTTGGTCAGTTTCTCAAGTCTTGACCTGACTTGCTTTTTGAGCGTTTTGACCTCACGACCTCAAGCAACTCCTCCTCATCTTGACGATGACCGTGGATGGAAACATTCCAGTCCAGTTTCACTCCGAGGACGGCAACACAAGTGATGCCACGACACACCTCGAAACCGGGTAGGCGCTCTGTCGGGCCGCGGGCGATGTGCGTTTCCTCTACGTCGCGGACTGGAAGCATTGCACCGAGGACGCCCTCGAAGCTCGACTCAAGCCCTGCGGGCCTGTTGGAGGTTGACAGCCTCCGCCGTGGCGATAGCTACCGGAGCGGATCGAGAGCTCCCCGAACATGACTTACACTTGCTGGACTGAAACAGCCTCATGACTCACGTCGTCCTCCCGCGCGAGTGAGTCTCTTCCATGTATGCGTTCTCCGGCATGACGCGGATGTGACTTCGCGTCGCCGCCCTGAAGCTCTATCATGGACGCCGCTTCCAGAACCTGCATTCTGCCCCGGAAAGGAGTCATGTCCTTGAAGACAGCTTCTCTGGCCCTCTGTCTCGTGGCCTACATTAGTTTTGCAAACAACCCACTCCTTGCCGAGGGCCCCTCGAAAGACGCCACGAAATACCAGAAACAAATCGAGCTCTTCGCCAGGAGCAACCGCGCAAGAGCAATCCAGGACATCATCAGCGAGATGGCCGGAAGTGAGGAACCCAGGATTGTCGCGCTTCTCCCAGTCGCCGGAACAGCCTTGCCCTCATCGGCCAACTTCGCGGCTGCCGTCGAGGCCATCGAAAAGCTGAAGTCAGATGCCGCCGTCGAGGTGCTCGTTGGTGCGCTCAGAAAGAAGGGGGACTACCGCCAGCGCGTGCTCATTCTTGAAGCTTTCGGCAAGCGAGGCGATAACGCTTCGCTTGCTGCGATCACCGAGCAACTCGAGGCCAGTGTCGACAACGTGCAGGTGGCCGCCATGCGGGCGGCAAGAGCCCGAAAGGAGCGCACGCCAATACCCGCGCTGATCCGTATCCTCGAGAAAGATTGGAAGGCGCACGACCGCGTCTGGAACGAGTGCCGTCTCGCACTTGTGGATCTCACTGGAAAGGACTTCGATTCCATCGCGGATTGGAAAAACTTCTGGGCCTCCGTCCAGGCGAGCTTCGATCCGAAGAAAGTTGGCCATGAGAAAGGCCCCACGAGAATCGCGGTGAAGCCGACGAAGGAGTCCGTTGAGTTCTTCGGCACAGAAATCTTCTCCAGAAGCCTCGTTTTTGTAATTGACGTCTCGGGAAGCATGCTCATGTATGACGAGCCAAGGGAGACGATTGGCACCGACGACCCGGAGGGAGATGGCGAGAAGGCTGGAGGCACCACAGTCACGGGCAGCAGCAAGGGGAGAGGCAGCGGAGCCGGCAAGGGCTCCGACCCGGAAGGACACGCCGGCGAGATTGAACAGGATCGCCAGCGGCTGCGGCGAGCCAAGGAGCAACTCACCCGGGCCTTGAGGAAGCTTTCAAGGGCCACTCAATTTAACATCATCACCTTCTCCGACAAGATTCTTCCGTGGCAGAAACGTCTCCAACCGGCCACTCCTGCCAATATCGCGGCTGCCGTCAAGTTCGTGAACGAGTTCCAGGCTCGGGGAGCAACTCACACCGACGAGGCGCTCGAGATCGCCTTTGGCGATCTCGCGGTCGACACGATTGTGCTCCTGTCCGACGGCGCCCCAGTTCACAGAAGTGGGTCGGACTCCAGAACCCTGATTCAACGGATTCTCGAGAAGATCCGCGACATCAACAGCGCCAGGAAGGTAATCATCCACACTTTCGGATTCGAGGGCGAGGGTCGGTGGCCCGAGAAAGGGCCGAAGGCCGGTGGGCAAAAGCTCCCGCCAGCGCCAACCCCCGAGGAAGTCAAGACCTTCCTTGAGTTTCTGAAGAGTCTCGCCAGGGAAAACGGCGGCGAGTTCCGGGCAATTCGCTGATCCTCAAGACCACGGGTGTTCCACACGCCGCGGGAGGCTTCGACCGCCCTCACCCCTTCGCTCGCCTCCGAAGCCCGGCTTCTATCGCCTGCGAGAGCTGCTCTGCACGTCGCTCCCAGCTGTTCTCCGCAGCGACGGCTTGCCGGGCAGACGCTCGCACCTCGTCACGGTCAAGGGCCGCCTCGTCCGCGAGTTGCAAGAAGTCTCCCTCACAGGACGCCACGCTCACAAAGTCTCTGAACGGCCGCAAGCCAGGAATATCAACCGCGACAACAGGCATTCCGAATGCAAGATACTCGTAAAGTTTGAGTGGATCGATCGCACGCGCCTGATCTCCCATCCTGTACGGGATGAGCCCAACGTTGAAGCCTCGTAGCCACATGGGCACCTCCTCGGCAGGCCTCTGCCCGGCAAAGATGACAGCTGCAGAACTTCGCAAGCGTCCAATCGCCTCGGCCGAAGCTCCCCCCGCAACCTTGACCGGACCGACCATTGCGAGGGTACCGCCCCGCTGCTCAAGGCGCTTTGCAAGTTTCTCAAGCAGCTCGAGGTCGAGCTTCTCCGTGATGCCGCCGATGTAGCCCCACACGGGGCGCTTCGCCGCCGCGAGCTCCGCGGGGATCGGGCCAGAGCTCAATTTGCCCTCCTCGAGCGTTCGGTCGTCCACTCCGTTTCGAATCTGTAGAAGCGCCGGGTGCAAGTGGCTCTTGGCCTCGAGCAGATGATCAGCAGTGACCACGACGAAGTCTGCCTTCGAGGCAATCAAGCGTTCCTCGCGGTCCAGTCGACTCCGTGCTCGATCAGTAACCCCTGGATAGCTCAGGTAGTCATCAACGACTTGATAGAAGAGCAGCTTTTCTCCAAGTTTGCCAGGCACATCCCACGTGTCTGGTCGCACCAGCCAGAGAATCGGTCGCTCAACTTCGAGCTTGCGCAATGCACGCCGCAGGGAGATATCACGCAACCAATCGATGGCTGTTCCAAGTCCGCGCCTCGTTGTCCTCGGGAGAAAACCCGGGTCGTGATAGACGAAGAGGTTTTCGCGGACCGCCTCAACTCGACGGCTGAACGGTGAAAGTAGCGAGAGGCCTCCCTCTCCTAGCTTGCGGCTCAGCCCACGCGCATGGGTTCGAGGCTCGACATAGACCACACGGTTAGTGCGGGCGAAGATGCTGAGCAGTCGGTGGCGGTTCCGCCAGATGTCTCCCCACAGGTCAGGGGCAAAGCATACAATGCTCTCACCGCTCAACATGCTGGATCGAGACGAGCCTCCTCGGCTCCGGGGAGATCACCTGCGGCTCATTTCCTTGGCCACGTCTTCTCGGCGCCACCGCCAGAGCGAGAGGCCATCGAGTTCTTTGAGTCCCTACTCTCTTCCCAGGGGTTCCGAACAGAGCTCCTCGGAGACTCGACCCGCTTCGCCGCGAGAGCCACAGACTCAACGGGCGCGATGATCGCCGGAACGGTCGCAGGTTGGAGTGGGGCGCTGGTGGGAGCCGAGCGGGCACAGGGAGGAAATGGCAAACCCACCGAGCTCAAAGCATCCGCCTCTGCTGCCTGGAGGATGGTCGACACGGTGTCGCCATCTGCCGGGTAACCAGCGACTCCGAGCCCAACTTGGAGGTCGGCCGACTCACCCTGGCGAATCGATTCGAACCGCCGCCAGATGCGCTCACACACTGCGGCGGCAAGCTCCTTGTCCGTCTCCACGAGCAGGAAGGCAAGCCGTTCGTTGGAAAAACGACACTTCACGTCCTCCCTGCGCAGCGAACAAAGCAAAGTTTCAAGAAATTTGGGGTTCTCCAGAGGACTCGCGCCAGGCGAGCTCGCCTTCCTTGACAGGGTGTTGACGATCAAGACAGTCAAGCCACCCCCATAGCGCTTGACCCTGGCGATCTCCTGCTCGAATCGTTCCTTGAAGCTCGCCGGGTTGTCGTATCCTTCGCTCACGTCCATGAAGTGAAGCAAACGGCGGTTGAGCGCCATCGTGACAAAGCTTCGAGCCCTGTACGAGGACTTGAGGAACCAGAGGAGCCCATAGATCAACAGCAGCATGATACCCATGAGGAGAAACGGGCTCTGGTTCGAGCGCACAAGAATGGCTGCGGCAAGCCCGAGGATCAATACTCCAAGGCTGACGATGAAAAGCATCTGGTTCGGCGACAAACCCGCGCGGTGGAGCAAGTGGTGCAGGTGTCGGTTGTCCGGGCGGAACGGGCTGGTGCCTCGAAGCACGCGGCCAAGTGCAACGCGGACTGAATCAGCGATGGGGACGGCGAGAATGAGCCAGGGGACGAGCAAGAAGCTATACGCGAAGGACCGCTCGGAGCCTTGAACCGCCGAGGACGGGTTGTACTGTGTGGTAAGGATGCCCAGGACCGCGAGCAAAAGCCCAAAGAACATACTGCCCGAGTCGCCGAGAAAGCACTTGGCTGGAGACAGGTTGAAAAGAAGGAAAGGGAGGGCACACGCGATGCCTGCGAGACCGAGCAGATTGACCGTGCGAGATATGGGCTCGGCGATTTTTGTTGCTTCAGCTGGAAGAATACGACTGATACCGACGAAGAGGATCATGCAGAGCGAGCTCAGCGTCGTCGCGAGACCATCGGAACCATCAATGAAGTTGATCGAATTGATAACGCCCACGATCCACAGGAGGGTGAAGCCTTGCTCAATCCAGCCCTGATACTGCCCCAAAAAGGGCGGGAGGGGTATGACGAAGCCAGCACTGATGAGGAGGACTGCGCTTGCGCACTGGGAGACCAGCTTCACCAAAGCGCTCACTCCCCTTGCGTCGTCGATGAATCCCACCGTAACGAGGATCCCGACCGCCCATAGAAGGCCTGATAACTTCCCTTCCTCCTCGAGGGGGACTTTGGGTACAAGCGCGCAGTATGCCGAGAGGATCGCGACAAAACTCGCAACGACTACGAGACCCATGCCGCGGGGGATCGCGGTGGTGTGGGAGCTTCGCGCATTGGGGCGGTCTACGATCCCCAGCCGCCTGAACAGAGGCAGGCAAATGGGAATAAGTGTCGACGAGAGAAGTATTCCTCCCAGGAACACTATGGACTCTTTGGGCATGTCCGGATTCATGGTGGGTGTCAGTGGGTAGCGTGCGTGATTGCGGACGTCGTGGGCCCCGGCTGTATTCACACCTACGTGGAAGTAGTCAAGGACGCAACTCGGAGCAGCGGCTGCGACAAGTTTCGATTCTCAAGTATTCCGGAGCAACTCTTGTTCCGGCCAGGTGCTGCTTCAATTTCTCCTCGGTTCCTTGGCTTGAGGGTAAGAGCGAATCTTGTACTCCAAGCGGCCCTGATTGGGACACCTTGACCAAAGCTCCCCCTCTTCTGCGCTCGACAAGAGCCCGGCGCGGGGAAAATACACCTCCCCTACCGAGAGTATAGTTTTCTTGATCGCTGGACTCAAAGAAATTCAGCATGCCAGGCCTCCAGGCCTAACATTCTGGTAAACTGTCACTTCAAGAAGCGCTCCACTTTTTGGGCGAGACCGTCCGATATCCGGAATACTGCACAGAAAGCCCCTGAAATTTCGGGCAGTTGCCGCACCAGAGGAGAGCACACGAGAACCATGATCCGAAGCAAGTGGCCCCTGATCTTGATCCTGGCGTCTTGCGCTGGCTGCTCGACGATTCCAAGCGACGAGTTTGACGCACTCCAGCGCATCCAGGCCGCCATCTCGGAGGCACGCAAGGACTACGTTGTTCAACCTGGCGACACGGTCAGTCTCACGGTTTACAGAGCCGCCAACGTCGCGGCTGAGTACAAGCAAGAAATCACCGTGAGGCCGGATGGAAAAATCTCGCTCATCAATCTCCCCGACTCGGTGGATACAACGGGTCTCTCTGTTGACCAGCTCCAGGCCAAGCTTCGAGAGCTTTATCGGCCCGTCTTCGTTGGACAGGGGACCCCCAACGAAAAGTTTGAGGTGACGGTCCAGTTCCTCACCAGCAACAAGACCGCATGGCTTCCGGACCAAGTTTTTATTGCGGGGCAAGTGAAACAACCGCGATCGGTACCCTACCGCAAGGGTCTCACCGTCATGAAAGCCATAGCAGACGCAGGCGGCTGGATTTATGCCGCCAACGAATCCAAGACGGTCATCCTGCGCCGCAACCTCGAAGGCCGCAACGTCGCGCGGGAGGTCGACCTTGCCTCCGTGGCGCTCCACGAAGCCGAAGACATTGATCTCATGCCCGGGGACGTGGTCTTTGTGCCTTTGAGCATCATCGCGCGGATCAACTTATTTGTAGAGTTCTACATCCGCGGAATTATCCCAGTCAACCCGAGCATCCTGCGGACCTTCACCGTGCTCTGATCCGCACTTCGCGTCAACGCCGATCGGAAATCGTCCAAATTCCGGACGTGATCGGCCAGGAGGGCGACCAAGTCGCCAACTTCCTCGGGCAGGCTTTCACGAGCCCCTTTCTTGCTGCTGTGGCCGTCCCCAGAGCCAACGCCAGGGCACCGTGCGCTGGAAGAGTCATACCGGCAAGGAAATTGCTTCGCACCTCAAGGGATCCCCACCATTTCCACCCCCCTCTATCACATCCCTGCCCCGCTGGAGTCCCTCGATGAATACTCGAAGACAGTTCTTGAAGAAAGGTCTCTACCTCACACCGGCAATTCTAACACTCACCATTCGCCCTTCATTCGCAAGCCGGTGCTACAAGCCTCCTGGCTGTGGCAACGGAGGAGGACACCCACCACCCACCTCAATCCCCATGCGGCGCTGGAGATCGATTCGCTCGGGCAAGTAGGCCTGAGCAACGCAAAAAACTCGTTTCAAGAAGGCAATCAACCATGCAGACACGACGCGATTTTCTGAGAAAGGGCCTTTATGCCGCGCCTCTTATTCACACCATTGCCATACGACCCAGCTTCGCAAGGAGCGGATACGGAACGCCCCAGGGCGGAGGCAACAGTGGCGGTCCCAACTATGACCTCGGCGGAGATGGAATCAGCGCTCCGGTAAACTCAAATCCAGGCGGTGGCTCCAACCTCGGAGGCTCGAGGAGTGGAGGCCACAAGAATCCACACGATTGGTGGATGTTCTGGCGAAAGCTGTAACTGCAGCAGAGCCAGGTGCCGTTTTGCAACCACCGTGATACTCTTCGCAGGAGGGGGGGGCCGCTTGAGATCCCCCTCATTCCTTTCCTGGGACTCTTGAGCCCCAGGAGAAGATACTGCGCTGAAAACAATGCCATGGGACAACAATCTGCTGAGTTGAGTGTCCGGGCGCCTCGCAAGCGGCAAGGCCTCGAAGTGCGAAGAATCGACGAGGAGACCGTCATTCTTGACACCCAAAGCGAGCGGATGCACAACCTGAACTCCACCGCGGCCTTCATCTTTAATTCCGTTGATGGCTCGCGCACCCTGGAGCAGATCTGGAAGGATCTCGCCGATGGCTTCGAAATCTCGCTAGAAGTCGCCGAGCAAGATACGCGAAATCTTGTCGCCCAGCTCCGCGAGCTCAAACTCCTCGAGTAGGCAGCTAGTGCCGTGAAAACTCAACCGGAGATAAGGGTGGCGAAACCATCGGCGACGAACCCAAAAACGGCTCAGGCCTCAACAGCCATTCGAGCCTTCTACAGCGCCCTCGGTTGCCCTTTCGAGGTGATCTCGCCGTCGGACGAGATCGCACAAGGTGTGGACTTCATTTACAGGGAGATGCGTGTCCAATCGCTGCCGCCGAACGCAATCGCCATCCAGATTCGGCCACCGATGACGGGCTCAAGTGCTCTCGAGGTCACCATCGCTGGCGAGACTCGTTTCGAGTCATCGAGGCTGGGCGATCTCCTGCACCAGCTCGACAACGAGCTGACGATAGCGATCGAGAAGAGTCGGCCAGACCTCTACTTCGTCCATTCGGCGGCACTGGTAGAAGACGGCACCGCGACGCTACTCGTCGGCGACTCCGGAGCGGGCAAGTCGACGACTTGCTATGCGCTTTGCGTATCCGGGATGGGCTACCTCTCGGACGAGCTGGCAGCCATTGAGCCAAGGAGCGGGCAAGTGCTCCCGTATCCACGCGCAATCTGCCTCAAGCAAGATCCACCGGCGCCTCTCCGACTTCCAACGAGCCTGCTGCGCACCGAGTGGACTCTGCACGCGCAAGCGAGCAGCCTCGGAAGCGAGGTCGTCAAGAGCGGAGCCAGTCTATCGCGGATCATCTTCGTCCGGTGGTCGGTGAGTCACGCGAGGCCCACGATGAAGCCAATCTCTCGCGGAGAGGCGGCTCTCCGCCTCTACCAAGGGGCGCTCAACCAGCTCGCACATCCTGCATTCGGCCTGGATGACACAGTACGCTTGATCGAGAGGTCGGCGTGCTTTGAGCTCTTGAGCGCTGGAATCGAGGAGACCGTCGCGCTCGTGCGCAGAGGTACACTTGAAGTCTCCTGAAGCGGTCACAACCCTACGGGGTGATAACGCACACAGAGCGGTGCCTCCAAAATCAAGAGGCTCGCCCGTGAGCGTGCGCCGCCTTCTGTTGGCAGCGGCCTGGATCAACCCGCCCGACGAGACGCTCGAGGCAGCGCGGAATGAGCTGGCCGCGCCAGGAACTCTTGCAGAGGCTGCCGCACTGGCACAACGAGTGAGCCAGGAGCCGGTCTTCCTTCAACTGCTGTGTCGCTTGGCGCCCGAGTTGTCGTCGGCGCCGGAGTTGCTGGCAAGTCTCCAGGGGCAGTCCCTCTTTCACGCATTTCGCTGGGAGGCGATCCGCGAAGCCATCGCTGAGTTGTTCACGGCATTTGAGCGACGCGGGATAATGCCCATCCTTCTGAAAGGCATGGCACAGGCGGGCATACAATATTCGCCTCCGCACACCAGGCCGATGAGAGACGTCGACCTGCTCGTGGCTGACGATCGGATTGCCGAGGCTCGAATAGCAGCCGGTGAAGCTGGCTTCACGGAAGACCCCATGGGCCCCCCCCGAGAGAGCTATGCGGAACACCATCATGGGCCTCCTCTCTTTCATCTCTCGAGCAACGTATGCCTCGAAATTCACCACGCAGTGATACGGCCAAGCCATCGACTCGAAGGGTTCCCCACGCCGTCCACTTTCCTTCGGGCCACACGGCCAAGCCGCGTCTTCCCCGGCCGCGCGCTCGTGCTCGATCCAACGCACGAAGTCCTCAACATCTGCGCGCACGTCACGCACGGCGACTCGATTGGCCGGCGGGCGCAAAACCTGATTGACCTCTCAAGAACCATCGAGACTGATGGGAATCACGTCGATTGGAAAAAACTCGAGAGCTACGCCGAGGCACCCGATGTGGCTCGAGCGCTGTTCGTTCCGCTGGGGTACCTGGAGCGGGAAGGGCTTCCATGCGCCCCTGCCGAGACACTTGAGCGGCTGAGAGGGTCGGCGAAGCTTCGGTCGTGGGAGGTCCGCCTTCTGGGGAGCTTGACCGACCGTTACCGAATTGGTTCACCCGGGGCCTGGCCGCTCGTTTCGGGCCGCGTCGCCAACATTCTCTGGCGCGCGGCACTCTGGCGGGCAAGCCCGTCGCGAAGGCTTCTCGGAGTCGCGTACGAGGTCCTGGCCGGGCATCGGAAAGGCAGAAATCTCGGATCTCCGAATCGCGCCGATCCGTCTACCGCATCGCGCTGAGCAAGGTCGCTCGTCGCCGAGCCCTCGAGCTTCTCTCCCGCCAAGCCAGCTCCCGGAACAAAGACTTGAGCGGTAGTCGTACCCGGCCTTGAAGACAAAAGCAGGCTCGGAGCGCATCAAGAATCCTCGCGAAGTTGATTGCGAAACCACTCAACCGCCTCATGGAAGGCCTGATCCAGCGGCGTCTGGGGAAACTGGAGCTGCGAGATCGTCCAGGTGGGGTCGCAGGCGAGCGACTTGGGCCCCGTGACGCCACCGGTACTCGGTGAAGGCCTTGGCGCTAGCCAGGAGAGGAAACCTCGTCGGCGTTGCATCCGGGGTACCGGAATTCCGGCTGCGCTCGACACAAGCCGCACAAACTCTTCTCGCGTCAAGTTTCCCTCCTTGTTCGCAAGTAAGTAGCTTTCGCAGGGTCGTCCCCTGGCAGCCGCCAGTACCATGCCCATCGCAACGTCAGCCACGTGGATGTGGTTAATCTTCCCCTGGATCCATCGGGGAAGCTTGCCGCTGAGGACCTCGACAATTCGCTTGCCGGACACTGTTGGCACACGATCCCACCGGCCCACCGGGGCCGAGGGGTGCACGATCCGAATCGGCGCCCCCGTCCGAGCAAGCTCGCGGGCAACTGTCTCCGCCTCAAATTTCGACTTCACATATTCGCTCGCGCCAGGTTCAAGGCGATGATCGTTCTCTCGAGCCGGGCTTCCATCCTGCCGCGAAAGCGTGCCCATCGTGCCCGTGTGCACGATTGCGGAGCACCCCGAGCGTATCGCGGCAGTCAACACCGCTCGCGTGCCTTCGACATTCGTCCGATAAAGCGCAGCGGACTCGCCCGAGATCGCCGCCGCCAAATGGAAACAGACGTCACAACCGTGGATCACTGATTCCAGGGCAGCAATGTCCAGCAGATCCGCTGTTCGAAGATCGATCTCGAGCCCGGCCAGGCCCGATCGATCAGAGTCATCGCGCACTATCGCCCGCACCTCTGTGCCGCCCGCCAGAAGCACCCGGACGAGGTTTGAGCCCACAAAGCCGGTGGCACCGGTGACGAAAGCACGTTTGGGAAAGTTTGGCTCCGGCATGATCCTTGCGCTTGCTCAGGTGAGATCACTGAACATAATAGGCGGACTCTTGAGGAATCAATCCGACAAACCCTGATCGGAAAACAGCGAACCTCGACGATCTGTCTTGACGACGACAGGAAGAGAAGCGCCAAGAATCTGGACGCCTGAACCATACCTTAACCGCAGCAAGCGAGGAGAAAACTCCGTGATCGTCCTCGGAATCACCGACACCTTCTGTCAGGACAACGCCGCAGCAATCCTGGTTGATGGCGAGCTCATCGCCATGATCGAAGAGGAGCGACTCAACCGAATCAAGCACGCGCCGCGCATGGTTCCCCAGAAGGCCATCCAGTGGTGCCTGGACCAAGCCGGGTGCACACTCAACGACGTCGACGTGATCGCGATCGGCTTCGACCATCCCAACACTGTCTTCCTGGACAATCTGAAAACGAAGACCAAGCGATTCCTCAAGCGCCAGAAAAACCTCCGGAGCGCCCACGAGGAGTTCCAGTACTGGAAGCGTCACCGCTACTATCTTGCGCAGCTCGATCCGTACTTGAAGCAGCGCGACAAGGTGATGTTCGTGAGGCATCACATCGCTCACGCGGCGTCGTGCTTCTATCTCTCTGGCTTCCAGGAGGCGAACATCATCTCGCTCGACGGCAGCGGTGGGCAAGATGCAGGCTTGATCGGCATTGGCCGGGGCACGGAAATAGAGGTCGTTCAGTACGTGGATCGCGAGACGAGCTGGGGCGAATTTTACGAGCGGTTCACGGGAGCCCTCGGATTCAAGCCGCACTCTGATGAAGGCAAGGTCATGGGCCTCGCAGCCTACGGCGACTCGAAAGGTGAGGTATTTCCGTTCATTCACATGTCGAACGGCACGGAGATGCCCTACTTCGACCGCGATGGGTTCCTGAGAACCTTGAAGGACATCAAGCCTCGCGCGAAGGATCATCCCCCGATTGACGGTTACTACGAGCACATCGCGGCGCGGCTCCAGTACTCTCTCGAGCAGGTCGTGGCGCGAATGTCGGCGATCCTGCACAAACGGACCGGCTTCACCGATCTGTGCATGGCCGGAGGCACCGCCCTGAACTGTTCGAACAACGGGAAGCTCCTCAGCTTGCCCCACGTGAAACGGATCTTTGTACAGCCCGCCGCCGCGGACTGCGGCACTGCGCTCGGGGCGGCCGTGCATGCTCATGTCCAACTCACCGGTAAGCGCCCGAAAACCAAGTTTAACCATCTTTACTGGGGCCCCCAGTTCTCGAACGAGGAGATCGAACCCGTCCTCAAGCAGGCCAAGGCCCCTTACCGCAAGGTCGACAGCATCGGCCGCGAGACGGCGAAGCTGATCAACGAAGGCAAGATCGTGGGCTGGTTTCAGGGCCGCATGGAAGTCGGGCCGCGTGCCCTCGGCGGCCGCAGCATTCTCGCAAACCCCACGAAGCCGCACATGAAGGATGCGGTGAACAACAACGTGAAGTTTCGCGAATCCTGGCGTCCCTTCGCCCCGTCGATACTCGCCGAGCACATGGAAGAGTACTTCGGAACAAGGCACCCGTCCCCCTTCATGATCCTCGCATTCCAGGCCCGGGAAGAAATGAAGGGGAAGATCCCCGCCGCGCTGCACGTCGACGGCACCGGGCGACCGCAGACTGTGGAGAAGGATACCAACCCGCGCTACTGGGACTTGATCAACGAGTTCAAGAAGTTGACGGGCGTTCCTGTCGTCATGAACACGAGCTTCAATGTCGCCGGCCAGCCCATCGTCTGCACCCCGAAGGATGCACTCGGCACATTTTATATCTGCGGGCTCGACGCGCTCGCCATCGGCGATTTCCTGGTAGAAAAGGGCACCACGAGCGGTTAGCCAGGCCCTGACCCTTACAATAGTCAGCCGCCTCACCCCGAAGCGGTGTTGTCACACCTCCGGTGTAAAGTTTATCGGAAGTCCCTTTCAGCCCCACTTTCTCGTTCTGCACCATGAAACAATTCCCCTTGGCATTGGCTCTAGTTGCCTCGATCGACCTCTCACTGTTGGGGCCGGCATGTGCCCAGACGTTCACCTCTCACGGCTACGCGACCTATCAGGCAGGGTTTGTCCCGGAGGACTTGGTCGTTGGCGACTTCGACGGAAGCGGGACCCCCGATCTGGCTGTCGGCAACTCCAACGCTGGTGAGAGCGGCACGCCCGACTCCGTCAGCGTCTACCTGGCTCAAGGCAATGGAATTTTGGCCCCACGCAATGACTTCGCCGTGGGCGATCGGCCCGAGGGGATTACAACAGGCCTCTTTAACGCCGACTCGATCCTCGACCTGGCCACCACCAACTTCAACTCAGCTACCATCAGCGTGCTCCTTGGAAACGGCAGTGGTGGCTTCACGGCGGGCAGCACGATTCCGGTCGCGGGAGGCCCCCGGTCGCTGACCTCAGGGGACTTCGATGGCGACGGCAAGACCGACCTGGCGACCGCGAACTACTCGGCAGGCACGGTGACTTTCCTCAAGGGGAACGGCTCTGGAGGATTCACTCCCCTGGGATCGACGACGGTCGGCCGCTCCCCCGAAGTCATCGCCACGGGTCGAGTCAACGGAGACGCGATCCTTGACCTGGTCACCTGCAACACTGCGGACGACACCTTGACCGTCCTACTCGGCGCTGGAAACGGCACATTCTCACTTCTCGCGACACTCCCCGTGGGTGACAACCCCAGGTATGTGAAGCTCGTCGACCTCGACGACAACGGATTCGACGACCTCTTGAGCGCCAACCACAACTCGGGCACAGTGACAGTGCTTCGCAACAACTCGGGAGCGTCTTTCACATCGCTGGCAGCGCTCTCCATTGCCGGACTCGCGGGCGCCGTTTACCTCAATACGGCTGATCTAAATGCTGACGGCGAGCTTGACGTACTCGTCAGCTTCGCCCAGTCCGACAGCCTCGGCATTTTCCCTGGCACCGGAGATTTTTCTTACGGCAGCGGAGAGCTTCTCCCCACGGGTCAGAACCCCCTGGGAATCGCGGTGGCCGATTTCGACCTGAACGGCCGCAAGGACTTGGTTGTCTCCAACGCGCTCGACAACAACCTTTACGTCTATCTCTCGACCCTTACAACCAACGCTATCGCTCTCGACAATGGCCAACCGGGCACATCTTTGACCGGATCCTGGAGCACATCCGGAGCTCCAAACCCCTTCGGCACGACGTCTCTTTTCGCAAAGGCGACCGCCGGGACGATTCACACCTGGAACGTGCCGATTCCGAGCACGGGCACCTACTCCGTCTACGCATGGTGGACTCAGGCGACCGCTCGGGTCAAGACGGCACCGTACACAATCTTCCACGAGGACGGGCAAACGACCATCACCCGCGATCAGACCCGGGACGGCGGCCGCTGGAATTTTCTGGGGACCTTCGGTTTTGGCACAATGACGGCCAGGGTTCAGGTCAGCTCCACCAGCGCGACCCTATCGACCTGCGCTGACGCCGTCTGCCTTCTGCCCCTTCCCCAGGGAAATTCGCCCCCCCTGGCCTTCATCGATTCCGTACCGCCGAGTCCAGCAAGTTTCGGATCATTGGTGAGCTTCTCGGGCAGCGGTTTCGATTCCAACGGTACAATCTCTGGCTATCAGTGGCGCTCCAGCCTGGCGGGAGTCCTCTCCAGCTCGGCTGCGTTCTCGACAAGCTCGCTCGCTGTGGGCACCCATCAGATCACCTTTCGCGTTCAAGACGACCAGGGGTTCTGGTCACCGGAGGCCCGGGCAACGCTGGAAGTCGCAAGCCAAGGTCCCATCCACACCGTGGTTCTGGATAACGGCGAACCGGGAACGTCCTTCACGGGCAGCTGGAGCACATCGAGCGCTCCCAATCCGTACGGGTCCAACTCGCTCTATGGGAAGAACGGCGCCACCTATACCTACACAATCCCATTGTCGACTGGTGGAACTTACGAGGTGTACGCCTGGTGGACGCAACTCGCGAGTCGCCCACCGAGCGCTCCGATCGA
The DNA here is from genome assembly GCA_005772855.1 of Planctomycetia bacterium. Lineage (GTDB taxonomy): Bacteria > Planctomycetota > UBA8108 > UBA8108 > SXIK01 > SXIK01. The sequence goes on from SXIK01000002.1 coordinate 15,558, forward strand.
GGTCACTCACTCTGTGGGCACCAACACCGTCAACGTCAACCAGCAAACGAACGGTGGGCAGTGGAACCTCCTCGGCATGTATAACTTCGGCTCAAGCGCCGTCGTTCGCATCAACGCGGTGGGCTCCTCGTCGACCTGCGCCGATGCGATTTGTCTCAGGCTCGTGGGCACCTCCAATGCGCCACCAACGGCGCAAATCACCTCGATTTCGCCGAATCCCGCGGCACAGGGTGCCGGTGTGACGTTCACCGGGTTGGGCAACGACCAGGATGGGCAGATCGTCAGCTACAACTGGCGATCCAGCATCGATGGTCAGCTTTCCACGCAGGCGAGTTTCTCAAGCTCGAGCTTGAGCCCGGGCACCCACACGGTCTTCTTTCGCGTAATGGACAATGGAGGTCTCAACTCCCCCGAGGTCCAGCAAACCCTCACCGTGAATGGCAGCACGCCCATTCTTGTGATCGATAACGGCGAGCCCGGGACCTCGTTCACGGGCTCCTGGAGCACATCGGGCGCTCCAAACCCCTACAGCGGAAACTCCCTTTTCGCCAAGAACGGGGCAACGTACACCTATACTTTCAGTGTGCCAGGCCCAGGCCTTTACACCGTCAGGCAGTGGTGGACGGCCGCTTCGGGGCGATCAACCAGCGTGCCTGTTGAGATCACTCACTCGACGGGCACAACCACCATTACCGTAGACCAACGGGCTAATGGCGGACAGTGGAACCTCCTTGGCACCTTTAGCTTCGCCTCCACAGCCGTCGTGAGGATCAACGCGGCCGGCTCGGCGAGCACTTGCGCGGACGCGGTCCAACTCGAGCCCGCCGCCATGGGCGACATTATCGTCGACAACGCTGAACCGGGAACCTCCTTCACTGGGACATGGAACACCTCCGGGGCGCCTCAACCTTATGGGGCCAGCTCTCTCTACGGCAAGAACGGGGCCACTTACACCTACAGCGTCCCCGTGAACGGAAACTACAGGGTGCATGCCTGGTGGACGCAGCTTTCCACAAGGCCACTGGCGGCGCCGATCACCATTCAGCACGCAGGAGGCTCGGTGACTGTCAACGTCAATCAGCGCGTGAACGGCGGCCAGTGGAACCTGCTCGGCACATTCACCTTCGCGGGACAGGCTCTGATAAAGATAACGGCCCAGGGCACAGACAGCACCTGTGCAGACGCCGTGCGCCTCGAGCCGGTGCCGTAAGCATCGAGGGCTGGCTCCCTGACGACAGCGCGACCCTGCCAACGACCCACGCGCCGCCCGGAATGAGCACGATCATGCCCGCAGGTCGATCGAGCCGGGCAAGAGCGGCGCGCGACAGGTGGCCATGGCGTCGAGCAACAGGGTAGATTCGTCACTCGCAAGGACAAGAGCTCTGTGTTCGGGTCTCACGAATCGTTCGGCCACAGCGTGGTCGAAGAGCGCAAGGAGCGGGTCGTAGTAACCCTCCACGTTCAAGAGACCGCAGGGCTTCGCATGAATTCCAAGCTGCGCCCACGTCAGCACCTCGCAAAACTCCTCGAGAGTGCCGAGTCCTCCAGGAATTGCGACAAACGCATCCGAGAGCTCTGCCATCAGCGCCTTGCGCTCGTGCATGCTGGCGACGACGCGTAACTCGGTGAGGCCTTCGTGCGCCAACTCCTTCGCCGAAAGCGCCTCAGGAATCACACCAACCACGCTGCCGCCAGCCTCGAGCACCGTGTCGGCAATGACGCCCATCAGACCCACTCGCCCGCCGCCGTAGACAAGCCCAAGACCGCGCCGCACGAGCTCACGCCCCATCTCGCGCGCAGCCGCCGCAAATTCCGGCCTGGCGCCCAAGTCAGATCCGCAAAAGACGCAAATTCTTGCCATTGATGTCCTCGATTCACCGTCCCAAGACGACCCGCAGGGTACCACCCTCGCACTCGAATCGCGAAATAGTTCCGTTCACGAGCACCTCCTTCGCCACCGCAAACGCGCCCCCGAAGCCGAAGACGCTACCGGCCGGTGCAGCACCTCCGGTCTCGATGATGAGACGCTCTGACTCAAGCGAAAAGGCGAAGTGCCCGGGAAGCCCTCTCGCTTGAAACCAAGCGACGACCTCACCGGCCCACTGGATCCGCCCGCCTCGATAGAGCACGCCAGACTCGACCGCTCCGTCGGCCCGCAGCGAGAGGGAGACCAGGTCGGCGTCGGTCTCCAGCTCTCCCGCGCGCCAACTTCTCCCGATGAGGATCGCGGTGGCCGAGGAGATGCGTCGCATCGCGATGATCTCGGATGATCCGTCCCGAAAGCAAACCTTCCCGCACACATCATCTCCGGCGAGAGGCTCAACCCGCGGCGACTCAGTCGACTCGCCGACGAGAGGAAAAAGAACGGTGGCAAAGACAACCGGCGCGCGACCCTCCCGGCGATAGCGCACGACCGGGGCTGGCTCGCGAACGCCCGACTCGAACGCCACCCAGCCCTGCGGCCCGCCCGAGGCGTCAACGTCCAGGCCCTGGATCACCACGGGCGTGAGGGCTCGACCATCCAGAGGGAGTATCGTGAGCCCCTGACCATTCTCCCCCCGACACTCGAAGGCTCCGTCCAGTAGAGCCTTTGGCGTGACACCCGGATGCAGGTGGAAGAGTAGGTCAAAGACGTGCGAGCCTTTTCCCTCCAGGCGATCAACAACCAGCCAATATCGCGGCTTTCGGAAGAAAATCTCACGGCGGTGAGTGATGGAACCCTTGAGCCGCAGATAACCCAGGTGCATGCCAGCAGCCACGTCAAACGCTTCACAGCTTGCCCAGTCAACGAGACGTGCCCGCGCGGGACGATATACGCGGCGGAGGCCATCGAGGATGCTCTGATCGCGGCCATCAACGACCACAGTATTGTGCGCCGAAGTGCCACGAAAATAGTTGCGCCAACGGACACCGAGGTGCGCGCTGTACATTCCCGGATCGACGAGCACATGCGAGGATCCGACCGCGACGTCGATCGAGAGCGCATCCGCATGGCCGTGGCCTGGCACGGTGGGATCGCCAAAGGGGCCGCAATCAAACACCATGTGCAGGTGGGCATGTTTGGCACGGGCCTCGAGCACGTAATATCCCCCGTTGGGAAAGGGTCGTGAATGGCGCGCCCTGGTGTACGCCTCTCTTGCCGCTGGTTTTGCAAGACTGTCCTCGAGCCCCAGGGATCCAAGAAGCCAGGCAAGATTCTCCTCCGCACTCGGCGGGGCCGAAATCGCCCGGGCGTCCAACAATACCCGGGCACCCAGCGGGGCATTGAAGCGGACGTGTTGATCCGTGAGGGATGCGTCGCCCAACATGGGCCAGGTGCCATCGACACGGGTGATTGAAGCCTGGAAAATCGCGAGCCCCACCACACGAACCAGGGCCCGGCAGAAGTGCGCGTCACGCTCGCTGCGGCCACAGAGGCGCAAGACAACCATGTGCTCCAGGAGCTCGCTCGAGATGATCGCATGGTAAAGCGATGATCGCTCGCCATGGACCCCGTCGGCCAGCACTTGACGGTCCATCTCCTCACCGAGAACCTGCAGGCCTTCAGTGGACCAGCTGGCAGCACCGGGCAACTCGGGGTAAAGGAGCCCCACCATACAGAGCGCCTTCGCCTCGAGGAGCAGGTGGTTGTTCCAGGCATGGCGCTCGAGATGCAGCTTGAGAAACCGCCCGAGGCCCAGGACTCCGCGCAGGAGCATTGTGTGAGCCTCGTCAGTCAAGGCTGTCGAAGGAAGGAAGAGCGCATGAGCCCAGCACCAGTTGGCGACTCGCACGCCGACCTCGAACACACTCCGCCACTGGGGAGACTGGACAGCCGGTGGGCAGGCCGCCATCCAGTCCATGAAAAGCTCGACAAAGCCCCTCGCGTAACGCTCGTCTTGCGTGTACCAATAGGCCCGTCCAAGGGGAATAAAGAAGTGGTGACGGTTGAGGTCCCAGGTCCAGTCGGTGTTGCCCTCCGGCTTCGCGGACCAGTCAATCTTGCCGGGGAAGTCGACCCTGCGCCCTCGGTAACGGAAACTCCGTGCGAGCACGCGGTCCGCCTCGTCAATCGTGGCGTTCTGATCCGCCGCAGGCACAGCACGCAGGATCGCGTCCCGACGGGTCCAATCGCAGAGGCGCGCGGGAAACTGGCGTGAGGCATAATGGACCCTGAGCCGAGACTGAAGACTCCCCGCTCCGTTCGTCGAGGCGAGAGCCGCACCAAGCTCATCTTCTCCCGGCCACTCCAGAGCTGCCCTGGACTGCGAGAGTAGTCTCCGGGCTCGCCAGCCGGCGTAGCAATAAAGATAGCGGGGCCCTTTCCCGAGAAAACTCGAGACCCGCATCCAAGGCGTGATCTTGTCGACAGACATACTTTGCTTTCTCTTCCACACGCCAGTTTAGTGGAACCACAGAATTTCGCGAAACCTTCCTGACGTGGAGACCGAAAAAACTCACATGCCCCGGAGTCCCACCACCGGCCTTGTCTACGTTATCGCTTCTTGCGACGGCACGAGGCCTTTCACAGAAGCGCGAGCCATCTCGGGGCGGCTTCGAGCAGCCGCGCGGATTACCTCGACTGTGATCGAACGCGAGCTTCCGGGAATCCTCTGGGGATTCTGCCCTGTTCCGCCACGCGAGGAGTCAGAGGGCGATCGGCTGACCCATGCCGAACGAGGCTCCGTTGCCGGAGTGCTGCGAGGCGATCCCGTGTGGCTCGAGCCCCTGAGCGGTGAGCCTTGCACCGCCGAAAAACTGCTCGAAATCTGGTCTCGTCGCGGCGTCGAAACGGGGCCCCAGCTCGACAACATTTCGCTGGCACTGGTTGCCGACTCGGGCACAGGAGCGGTCAACCTCGTGACCGACCGCATGGGCGGAATCAGCTGTTACTCGGCGGTTGTGGACGGCCATCGAGTCCTGTCGACTTCCTACATCGCACTTTCGCGGATCGTGAAGGATCGGTCCATCGATGGCGAGTCGATCGCATCTTTCTTTCACCTCGGCTACTTCCCGGGACGAAGGACGGCGCTCAAGGCGATCTCGCTCATCCCTTTCGCCTCGGTAACAACCCTGAAGGCGGGGAAAATGGAGTCGCGACCCTACTGGCTACCTGAAATGACAGTCGACCGCCACACACGGATCGACTCCCAGCTTGATCTTGCGGTCGAAGCCTTCAACACGACCGTGCGGGAATACTCGGCTGGACGCGATCCAGTCTTTCTTGCCATGACCGCCGGTCTCGACTCGCGCACCGTGGCGGCGTCCCTCCTGAGCCAACAGATTCCCTTTCGGGCCTACACTCACGGCTTTCCGGATTGCTGGGAGGGCAGACGCGTCTCGTCCATCGTGAAGCGGCACAGGATCCCGCACCAATTCGTGCCGCTGGTCAAGAGTTTCACGGACAGGCTCGAGGAGAGAGCGCTCGAGTCGTTCCGGTGGAGCGAGGGGACCATATCTTGCATTGAAAAAAGCCACCTCGTACACGTGCAGTCCCTGCTTCGGGCGGAAGCGGGACCGGCAGCCAGCTTGCTTCTGGGCGGCGGCGCGGGAATGCTCAAGGGTACTTTCTATCGGCTCATCCGCGACGAGCCAGGCTACTCGCAAGCAGGAATCGACGCCTACCTGAGCTGGAACTTCACGAAGAAGCTGCCCGACATCTTCGCCTCGGAAGTTCCCGCCACCAGCCGCGAGCCGCTTAGAAACTTCGTGGTGGCATCGCTCGACGAGGCCGCCGGTGGATCCTTCTTCCAGCGACTCGACTACCTCTACGCTGTGCGCTACCGCCGCTGGGCGGGTGGAGTGAAGCACATCTACCGACAGTTCTTCCCGGTGCGCGAGCCATTCGTGAGCGCACGGCTACTCGACTACCTCTTTCGCATCGATCCACGGGCCAAGAAAGCAGAGCTACCACACTTACGAATCCTTGAGCGTGATTTCCCAGCTCTTCAGTACGATCTCTCGAACAAGATGACACCCGCGTTGCCCTTCAACTGGCGCACCGCGCACCGGTTCTTGCCCTCCATGGGCTGGCGGGCGAAACAGCTCCTTCGAGGCTTCAGTCGAAGATTTCTGCCCAAGGAGCTCTTCCCGCTTGTCGATTACGTCGACTACAAGCGGTGGATCGCTCTTGCGAGTGGTCGCAGTCTCGTGAACGGCCTGCTCGACCCAGGGATCATGCGAAGCGCACAGCTCTACGACCCGACAAAGCTGACTCCGTGGCTCGAGTCGCAGAGAGCACAGGGATATCCAACATTCCCGCTCATCGACAAGATGTGCACGCTCGAGCTCTACTTCCGGGAGATCGCGTCGACATGAAAGGCCCCATCGCTTACATTGCGCATTACCTGCCTGCTCTCACCCAGACCTTCGTCTATCGCGAGATCCTGGCACTCGAGGAGGCTGGCTGGAAGGTCGTGCCTTTCTCGATCCGCCGCCCGACCAAGGGAATCTCGGAAGATGCCAGGGAGCTTGCGGCACGTACCCTTTATATTGTTCCGCTGAACCCACTCCTCGTCCTCCTGCGCCAAGTTCTCCTCTTCCTCGCACACCCGCTGCGCTACCTGAAGATCCTCTTCAGCCTCGTGGCCAGCCCCGGCGAGCCCCTGAAGGCCCGCATCCACGGCCTCACCCACTTCTTCGGGGCCATGCACATCGTGCCAGAGCTGCGCCGCGCCGGAGCGCAGCACTTCCACGCCCATTTTGGCCAAAATCCGGCGACCATAGCGCTGGCGGCTGCAGAATATGTCGGCATTCCCTTCAGCATGACAATTCACGCTCGCGACCTCTTCGTCGACACTCATCTTCTGCGCACAAAGCTCGAACGGGCGAAGTTTGTGGTCACGATCTCCGAGTACAACAGGAAGCTCCTTGAAGCTCTCCTGCCTTCGAAGGAGGTAGCCTCGAAGATTCATGTGCTCCACTGCGGGGTCGACCTCCGGAAGTTCGAGACGAGGAGCGCCGTTGCCGCGCCCATGACCGACCCGCGGCCACCCGTCTTCCTCGCCGTGGGCCGTCTGGTCGAGAAGAAAGGCTACATCCACCTCATCGAGGCGGCGAAACTTCTCAAGGACCGTGGCGTCAAGGTCGTCGTGCGCGTGATCGGTGGCGGCCCCGATCACGAGTTGCTCACCCGCCGCATTCAAGCGCTTCAAGTGGGCGAGATCGTCACTCTCGAGGGGTCGATGAAACAAGAAAAGCTGTTGCCTCTACTTCGCGAGGCCGACGCCTTCGTGCTGCCCTGCGTGCTCGCAACGGACGGCGATCAGGACGGTATCCCAGTCTCACTCATGGAGGCCATGGCCTGCGGCATCCCCTGCGTCTCAACCACAGTCTCCGGGGTGCCCGAGCTGATTGAAAGCGGCAAGGAAGGCCTGTTGGTGCCACAAAAGGACTCGACGGCGCTCGCGGACGCCCTGGAGCTACTCGCGCGAAACCCTGAGCTGCGGCACAGGCTCGGTGAGGCTGCGCGCAAAAAAGTTGCGGCGGAGTTCACGCTTTCAGGGCTGGTGCGGGGGCTCGATGCTCTCTACACGAAAAGCTGCGAGCGAACTTCTGAACGGTCTGACGTCCGTGCCGAGCACAGACCACCAGGAGTTCGTTGCTGAAGAGCGCCGCTGAACAGACGGAACCAGGCACTCATAGATAGGCGGCCCTTACCGCAAGCAAGTTGCTGGAGCTGCCTCCAATATCAAAAGGAGAAGGATTGGACGCCGTACCAGCCGCTGGGAACAAAGACTCTATTGTCATCGACGATGATGTCTTGTGCCCAGCCTTGCGTACGAAAAAAGCGCTCGAAGGTTGGGTTGGCGACATCGCTGACGTCGAAGGTCAGGATGCCAGCCCCCGAGCCAACGAAGGCGCGGCCCCCTTGAAGTTTCTCGAGATATCCGTAGTCGATGGCAACCGGGAGCGTTGAGGCAACCCTGGCATTCCCGAGATCGGAGAGATCGATGGTGATCAGCTCGTTGTGCGAGTACCACTGGACGCCAACGCCCTCGAGCGGTTTCGAAAGCCACCCCTGCGCAAAAACGACGGCCGTGGCTCCCTCCACCTGAACGCCCGTCGAGTAGCCTCCAAGTTTCACGCTGGAGCGCAAGTAAGCCTTGTCGCCCTCGATGGCCAGCACATGAAAGAGCGTTCGGGATTCCTGCGCCGGGTAATCCCACCACGTCTCGAGGGTGTAGACGACGCGCCCGTCCACGGTGGCGTCGAGGAACATGCCCGGGATGTTCACGTCGGGGAGGCGCACCGGGTTTGCAGGATCGGACGACTCAAAGCGTACCAAGGCATATTTCGCGAACCACTGCTCGCCTTCGAAGACAGCATTGTAGAGCGAGAGGTAAAGAGTGCTTCCGGCGACCTTGAGGCCCCAGGCCCACTCAACCTCGGAGATCGTCTGCGTCGAAGCCAGTCGGGGCGCGTCGGCGTCCTCAAGATCGACGAAGTAGAGCTTGTGCTCTGTGCTCGGCGGATTGAACGCCTTGAGAGAATCGCAGTCGAGGCATCCTCCCCACCAGTATTGGAACGGATAGCGGTGGAAGACGAGCGTCGATCCATTCAACTGCACAGCCTCGTCGCCCCACCCCCAGTACCACCTGCCGTAACCAGCCCAGACTTCCTCCGGCAGTGTAACGGAGCCACGCTCCCGTGGGTGGAAAGGGTCGCTCAAGTCGACTACGCGGATTCGCGTGACGCGCCGCGGGGCATCAACGGGCGCCGCGGGGTCATCTTCGACACTCGACACGTAGGCCATGGAACCGTTGACGAAGAGCCGGCCGTATGGAGCGGGCAAATGTACCTGGGAAACGACCTCCACTGCATCAGGGTCGTCCTGTGTGGTAACGGTGAGGTGCATATCGCCGCGCCACCAATCACCCGAAAGCTGCACCGCATAGTTGCCGGGCAGGAGAGCAAAGCCCTGGACGTTTCGGGCAAGCTCGAGCCTTGAACGAACCCTGGGGCGGTCGCGGTCCTCAATATTGATTACTTGAAGCACGTCGCTTGCGAGAGTGATGACCGTGCCCGGATCCTGCGGTATTGCGCGCTCAACCCACCCGGCATCCCGGATGAGCCCGCGCATTGTGAGCCGGGTAGAGTCAAAATCAATGAGCTGCACTCCCCCCACGTACGAGTAGTCCTTGGGGCTCCATGCCTGGTAGGGAAAGAGGATCAGACCCTCGCTCGGAAGCGTCCGAAAAACTTTTGCGAAGTCGTCACGGCTCGAAGGGATCCAGCCCCAGAGCCCATCCAGCACAACTCGAGACAACAGAGTGGGTGCCGTCGACTTCGAAACGTCGATGAGCGAGACAGCAAGCCGGATCTCCCGCGTTCCCTGTGGGCTCACGCTGTCCTCGTGCCCCAGGGCGACGAGACGGTCCCCAAGGGGGACGATGAAGTCAAGCCAGCCCGACATTACCAGTTCCCCCATCAGCCGCGGCCTGGAAGGGTCGGACAAGTCGAACGTGAAGAGTGGGTCAATGTTGCGGTACGAGACTAGGTAGCCGCGAGGCCCGTCGAACCGTGCCGCGGTGAGGTTCTCGTTGACGTGCAGAACCGCCTGGCCAATCTTGCGGATCCGATCTGGATCGGCGACCGAGTACGTCGTCAGGAAGACGTCTCCGTTCCCCCAGGACTGGCCTGAAGCGACGCGCAGCACGCCTTCGTGTTCGTCCATCGACCAGCGGTCCTGAATGCGCCCCGGCACCAAGGCCTCGCCTCGCACGCCGATCTCGCCTTGCGGATCGCTGATGTCGACATACCGAACGCGGCTCTCGAAATTCCCACGAACGCCGTCCCAGATCCAGCCCGAGGATGCAAGGTAGATCGCGCTCGACGTGACGGAGATGTGATGCTCCCATCCATTGCGCGGAAAATCCTTCGAATCGATCACGCGGACATCCATTGGATCGGCCACCTGAACACTCAGGATCTGCGTCTTGTCCTCCGTGTCAGTGCTGCCATTGACGGAGTACCACGGATAGCGATGCGAGACGAGGTACATCACGTCGCCGACGATGCGTGAATCGCTCACATCGCCCTGGAGGTCGATTCCACCGACCACCCTGGGATCCCTGGGGTTCGAAATGTCGATGATCCGAAGCTGGCTTCCATAAAAGCCACGAACGCTGGCAATCGCGTCCGTTTCCTCTCTCCAGAACGTGTAGTAGTCACTCACCACGACGTACGCCGTGTTTCCACGGACGTACATCTCCTTGGGGTAACCAAAGATTTGAGCACGTCCAATCAAAGTCGGATGATCCAAGTCGCTCAGGTCAAGCACCTGGAGACCGCGATATCGATTCATGACGAAAAGGAGGCTGCCCGAAACCTTGTAAATGTCGGACTCCTCGATGAGACGTGCCGGCGCGGATGCCGGCTGGTTTCCATTCGCGTCCACCGCACCGGGAGGTGTGGCGCCAGCGAAATCAAGCTCACCGGATCTCGCTGGCTGACCTGGCCCACCCGCAAGCGGGGTGAGGAACTCGCTGCGTCCGTCAAGGATCTCGCACGGCTCATACGAGCGGCAGTCGAGGCCGTCCGACGTGGGGTCGATGCCGCAAGCGAAGCCCGGTAGCGGCGGCGCTGACCCGCCCGAAAAGAGGTGGATCAGCGTAAAGAGGCTGTCCGAGATGTCGAGGCTGCCGTCGTCGTTCGCGTCGGATGCATCTTTACACGAGGGCTCCTCACCACCCAGGAAGAGTGCCCCCAGCAGGGAAACTGCGTCGCTCAGGTTGACCTGCCCATCGGAATTCACGTCGCCTCGACGGAAATTCCCGCCATCCACCGCAAACGAGACAACGGGGACGAACCACAGCCACGAAACGGAAAGAAAAAACACTCGGCGGGTAACAACGCACATGGAACGTACCTCCTTATTATGACGAGGAGAACGTTCAACACCCAAGCGTAATCGTCCACTGGAGGATCGGCTCTGTCAAGGGGCGTGCGAAAAATGGCAGGCCTCGCCCCTGGGTCGCAAAAGATTGCGCTACGGTGTCACCCCCCCACCGTGGAACAATACTGCCAGTCGTAAACTTCACCCTCTGGAAGCTTCCATGCCCAACGCGATCCTCTGCATTACTGGCTCCGAGCTAACACGTGGCGAGACCAAGGACTTGAACGGCCCGTTCCTTGCGACCCGCTTCAGCGAAATGGGAATTCGGGTCGACGAGATCCTGTTGGTACCCGACGAACCCGCTCTTCTGGACAACGCGATTCGAAAGTCCATTGCACGGGCCGATGTGGCCGTCCTGAGCGGCGGTCTCGGCCCAACCGCGGACGATCACACCGTGGCCGTGCTCGGAGGTGTCTTCAACCGCAAGGTCCTGCGACACCCCGAGGCGCAGGACCGTATGCGGGCTCGAGCACTCGCTCGGGGACTCACCGAAGAATCGATTCCCACCAATTTTTACAAGCAGGCCGAGGTAATCGAGGGCGCCCACGTCCTCCTCAACCCGGTGGGGCTTGCCCCCGGGATGATCGTGACGACCGAGCGCGGCCTCCTCGTGGTGCTCCCCGGTGTGCCGCGCGAGATGCAGGCCATGTTCACCGAACTTGTCGTGCCGGCGATTCAGGATCGATTCCGCTTGACGCCACCCAGAATTCTCAGGGGGAAAATCCTTGGCATCGGCGAGTCGTGGGCCGAGGGGCGGATCCAGGGACTCGAGATCGATTTTAAAACCGTCGAGTACGGCATCAGCGCCAAGCCCGGAGAGCTACTGGTGAAGTTCATCTCGCATGCCCCGACAGGCCATGCGTACCTGGACCACGTGAAGGCGCTGCTGCTCAAGGAGTTTGCAGGTGAGATTTTCTTTCTCCCGGAAGGCTTGACCGACGCTTCGGGAGCCGCGATGGAGGTGGAACACTCGCGGATTGTCCACAACCTCCTCGCAAGCTCGGGATTGAAGCTGGCCACGGCCGAGTCGTGCACGGGTGGAGCGATCGCCAAGAGCTTGACAGACCACGCGGGATCCTCGGCTTACCTTGTCGGGGCGATTGTGGCCTACTCGAACGAGGCAAAGGAACGTCTCCTTCGTGTGCCAGGAGAGCTGCTCGAGCGGCATGGATCTGTCTCGGCCGAGGTCTGCGAGGCAATGGCGCGCGGCGCGCTCGAGCTCTTCTCGGCCGACATCGCGATCTCGGTGACGGGGATTGCCGGCCCCGGCGGAGGCTCGGAGGAGAAGCCGGTCGGCCTGGTGTTCACGGGTCTTGCCGCGCGGCGCCCAGGCGGTGAGGTGACCACGACTGCGATTCGCAACACCTTTGGAGGGCAACGCGAAATGGTTCGCCAGGCCGCCACCGTGAAGGCGCTCGATCTGGTGCGGGAAGAACTTACAATCTGCAGGTGACGCGAACGGCCCGTTGAACGAATCCGCTGTGTCATCAGCCCCTGCCGCGATGAATTGGCCATTTCAGTGGCTTCTCGAGCTGCCCCGTGCCTTACGCACCTTGCCCGGGACGACCGGCTGCCTCCTCCCACTTCACCACCCTGAGGTCGAGCACAGCAATGGCGTACAGGACTGGAACGATGATGAGCGTGATGAAGGTCGCAGCAGTTAGACCGCCGATTTGCGCGTAGCAGAGCGGTTCCCACAGCGGACCGCCGTGGAGCGCGAGCGGTACGAGACCGATCACCGTGGCCCCTACCGTGATCAGGACTGGGCGCAGGCGAACGATCCCGGCATCGAGGAGCGCCTCCTCGAGGGGTTCGCCAAGTGCATGTCGCTCCTCGATGAAGTCGAAGAGAACAATCACGTGGCTCACAATCACCCCCACCAGGCTCGCGATTCCGAGAAACGCCATGAAGCCGAAGGGAGATCCGGAGATTGACAGACACGCTAGCGCTCCGGCCATGCCGTAAGGAATGGCCGCGAACACGATCAGCGGCTTCACGGCATTCTTGAATTGCCACACGAGGGTCAAGAAAATTGCTGCGACCGACACTGCCATGACAATCGCAAGCTCCTTGAACCCTTTTTTCTGATGCTCCTCCTCACCGCCGATCTCGAGCTTGAAACCGGGCGGGAGGGCGGCTCGAAGCTTCTCGATGCCTGCTCGTGCCTTGCCCAGAACCTCCGACGGCAGGGCTCCGGGGACGGGGAAGCAAGCGACGGTAATAGTCCGGAAATGGGTCCGTCGCATGATTTTTTCCGTCTGCATCCGGTACGCGACGGACGAGACCACCCCCAGCGGAACCCGCTGCAAGTTCTGGAGCGAATAGACGTGGAGGTTGCGAATGTCGTCGACGCTGGATCGCTCCTCCATGCGAAGGCGGACAAGGACGGGAATCTCGTCGGGCTCCTCCCGGATTGCCGTCACCTGGATACCGTTCATGCCGGCGACACTCGAAACCGCGACATCGAGGTTGGAAACTCCGGCCAGGTTGGCGCGATCGGGGTCCACGTCAAGAGAAACCACGAAGCTCTCGGCGCCCCAGTCATCCTGCACACGATCGGCATCGGGCACGCCGCGGAAGACGCTCTTGAGCTTCTCCGCCTCCGCTCTCAGGGTCGGGATGTGCTCGCCGGAAAGCCTCACGGCGACAGGGATCCCAACGGGAGGACCGCTTTCAA
>SXIK01000124.1 GCA_005772855.1 Planctomycetia bacterium
CAGTTCGCGCGCTGGAACGCCGTCACCGCCATCGGCGAGATCGGCGGCGCCGAGGCGGTCGCGGCCCTCGGCGAGCTCCTGCGTAGCGGCGACCGGAACATGGCCGCGGGACACCCTGTCCGCGGTAATAGCTCAGACCTAGGCTGTACTGGGCGAGTGCGAGTCCCTGGTCTGCGGCTTTGCGATACCACGCCACGGCTTGAGCGAAGTCCTGCGGGACACCCTGTCCGGAGTCATAGCTCAGCCCTAGGAAGTACTGGGCAGATGCGTCCCCAGCGTGCGCCTTCACGAGAGCCGCCGCGAGTGCAGCGCTCTCTTTGGAGGCCGACGGTGCCTGCGCTGATGCCAATCCGCTCATCAGCAGCACCACCACGACTCTGACCACGACCTTGCAAATAGTCAGCATGAGCGGAGGGTAACAGAAGCGCGGGGAATGGGAGGAACTGAATCGTACCGGGAACGTCCCCAGATAGGCATTCTCGCCCAGGCTCCCACGAAGTCCAGAGGGTTTTTGGGGCTGGGGCGGGCGTAAAAGGGAGTTTTGTCTTCGCGGGGACTGACGAGGCGCCAAGTGACAAGTGGATTCGTCACGTTCCGGGCGTGGAGGGGGCTTCTTCGCCGTCACACTTGGCAACTTCAGTTGGCGTCGTGAGGCGGCCGGGCGATCAGTCCTCCCCGCTCAAATCATCCCCGTAGCCGTCCTCCGGAGGCGGAGGGTCGATCCAAGCGGCCTCGGTGCTGGGATAGCGTCCTTCGCCCACCGGCGGGCCGCGCCATGACGCATGCGAGGAGGTGCCGCATGAGTGCTTGGCACGGGGAATTGTTCATGCACTGGAGCCTGGGGTGCCTGTGGATAGGTGCTTGGGGATCGTTTCGCCTTCAGGGGGTGCGGAAGTGGTGCACCCTCTGGTGGTGACTCTGCGGTGACTCTTCAAAAAAAGAAGGACTCAGGTTTTTGTCCTAAGTCCCTGTCTTATCTGGTGCACCCGGTAGGAGTCGAACCTACGACCCGGTGATTTAGAGTCACCTGCTCTCCCAACTGAGCTACTGGTGCATGGGGTTCTGTGGGAATCGCCCAGGCCGTTTCGCGAGATTCGGGGCCAGGCGGGAAAAGCGGATTTATTTACCGCCGCGCTCGGGGTGTGTCAAAGGAAAAGCACCTCGCTCGTGAGCTTGCGGGGGTTACTGACCCGAAAAAATCTTTCGGAGATGGGCGTCGAACCACTTCACCATCTCCGCCCTGTAGTCGGGTGGAGTCTTTGCACCCGGAAAGGTGGGGCCATGGGTTCCGCCTTCGATACGGATCAGTTTCACCGGCACACCGATCCTCCTGAGGGCGGCTTCCATCAGGACGGATTGCTGGAAGGGAACGGCCGTGTCCGCGTCTCCATGGACGAGCAAGAATGGCGCATCATCCACGGAGACGTGGTTGATGGGCGAAGCGGCCCAGGCAGTCTTGTACTCGGTCGAAGTTTTTGGCGTTGTCTCAACCGCTCTCGCACCAAGGAATAGCGCCAACGCGTCGGAAACTGTGCTGGAGCCCATCTGAAGGAGATCGATCGGAGCTGCCCGGGCGACAGCGCACTCTATCTTGGAGCTCTCGCGATTGACGGGATCAGGATCGGCCGGGTCGCCTGTCCCATCCAGTGTCCCAAGCAGGCTCACCAGGTGGCCACCGGAGGATCCGCCCGAACCACCGATACGAGCGGAATTGACTCCATACTTCGCCGCGTTGTACCGGACGAAACGCGCAGCGCGCTGCACGTCTTCAAGTGGCGCTGGATATCGAAACGTCGGAGTTGCACGATGGTTGAGGGCGAAGACCGTGTATCCCGCCTGGGTGAGTGGGGGTACGTACATCTCAACCTGGTGGGATTCCTTCAGCATTGGAGCTGAATAGCCGAGCGGCGCATTCCAGCCGCTGCCGGGTACGAAAACAATGCCGAAGCCGTTGGGCTGTGCGGGGTGGTGCACGTCCAACAACAAGGCCGTTCCAGAGAATACCCCGTAGACAACATTCGGCTCGATTCGGGCTTGAGCGGTTCCGGTCGCGCTCGGGGCCACCAGGAGAAGTCCCATGACCAGAAGTCTTCGCAGATGTACTCCTCGCGGGGGACGAGGACTTCCCCCGTACCGGGCCCCTGGCGGCGCCCCCTCCGCCTGGCGCTTTGCGCTCGCTCCGGGCATCAGGGCTGCCGCCCTCGGCGCTCGATAAGCGCCGGGCGCCTCCGGCGCCGACGGAGGGTGAGACTTGGTCAGGATGCTCCCATCATGGCCGCGAGGAGTATAGTGGCTCCGCATTGGAATTGATCCCGGTTTTTCCAGGCCCCCCCGGGGCATTCTCAACGGAACCGTCGGAGCCAGTTCAGCAGGGTAGTTAACTGGCGCACCCGGCAGGGCTCGAACCTGCAACCTATGGCTTCGAAGGCCACCACTCTATCCAATTGAGCTACGGGTGCTGTTGGCTTGACTTGTTTCGCGACACTTTGCTCGCCGGGCTTCGGACGGAAGCCGCTCCCGGTGGGAAAGCGGGGCGGATTATAGGCCTGCGTGCAGATGAGTGCAACACGCCTCCTCGGGCACCGGGCGAAGATTATGGCTCCGGCCGTAAAAAACCCCCTTCGGAAGAGGCCCTCAAATGCCGAAGAAATGCACAGAGTATTCAGCTATGTAGGTGTCCGCGCGGTGGCTCCCCGATCGGGTGAGCTGGTGATCGAGATCGCGCAAATCGAATCGAAGCCACTGGCTTCACGAAGAGGGCCCAAATGAAATCCCACGACCGTGAGTTCCAAGGCCTTATCCGTCAGCTTGTCGACACTCTGCTTGAGGAGCTGCGGCAAAACCAGCGCCTTCTGCGGTTAGTTCGTCGGAAAAAAGTAGCCCTCGCAGGGGAGTTTTATGAAGAGCATGAGAGCACCCTGCGTGTGGAGCGGGAGCTGCTGACGAACGCTGTGACTCTCGAGCGCGACCGCATCTCGCTCATCACGGAGCTTGGGCAGTTGCTTGGTCATCCCAGCCCGGCCCGGCTTCGGCTTGCCGAAATCATGCTCTATGCCGGGGCCGAATGCAGGGACGAGCTGCTCGAGATCCGGGACGACTTCAGGGATGTCGCGGACGAGCTGGAGGATCTCACGGCCGTCGAGCCAATATTCTCGAGGCACAGGAAAGATCAGGTTCGGCTTTACGTCACGCCTTCGCGCTCGAAGCTCCTGCTCGAGGACGCGGTCGCGGTCGAGTCACGTCCGGCTCGAGGCGCGGCCACAATACCCAGCCGCGAGGGCAACTAGCCCTCTCCGAGGATTCCTCCGGAGGCCGCAGCCAGCACGGATTCCAGATCGCCTGGCGCGACGGTGAGTACTCCGTGGCCAGGCTTTCTTCTGGCGCGGGCCTCTTTCCGTCGAGTCGGTGACACATCCAGAGTCGTGGGCGGGCTGCAAGGCCAAGAGGAGAAGGCGAAACTACAGGCTTGCCCCTCGAATAGTTCCATGTACAATCTCCCCCTTTCCGCCTCAGGACCGAGGTTCCTTCGAACCGGTGGGAAGGGCTGAACTTTGCCTTCCTTCGCGCTCAAGAGGCGCTTCATGACCGTACAAAACGGATGAATTACAAGCTCTTCGTTTTTGACCTCGATGAGACGATCTGGACTGTCTCCGAAGGTCTTTGCTCGCTGGTGCGCCCGCCTTTTCGCCTCTCAACGCCTGATCGGCTCGAGAACGACAAGGGCTACTGGGTTGAGTTGAAACCCGGCGTGAGGCAGCTTTTCAAGTTCTTGCGCTCGAAGAAGCGTTACATCTCGATCGCCAGTCGTAACGACTCCGGTCCGACCATGGATCTTCTCGACGCTTTCGGGCTTTCCGAGTATCTCGATTTCCCGCAGCTGGGCTGGCGCCCCAAGGACGAATCGATCCAGCGAATCATCAAGGAGCTCTCGAAGCGGGACAAGATCTCGATCAAGCCCGAGGAAGTCTTCTTCCTAGACGATTGGCCAGAGAATGTGGTCCCTGTCAAGCTGTGGGGGGCCACTTCGCTTCTCTTTGGCCAGGACGTCCAGAGCTACGAAGAGCTCATGGAGATGCTCAAGTAGCTTCAGTGGCTCATGGGGACGCTTTCAAAGCTACTCCAGCTCCTGGGGCTTGTGGTTGTGCCCATGGCGATTTCGTACTATGCATTCAATCGCGATCGTGTCAGCGAAACGAAGCTCATGTTCGGAGAGCTGTCTCTCCTGGCCCTCGGGAGCATGCTCTTCCTCGTGGGGCGGTCCATGGGCCGGCGTTGAGTGCCGCTCTTGCAAGCAGCCTTTTTTCAGGAACTACCCGGTGGTGGGCGGTACTGTGATGGAGCCCCCGCGGGACGCTTGCGGGATCGGACGTCGCGAACCCCAAGGTGTTTCCTGTACAATCTTGCCGAAGGGTGGCCGGCGGGCCGCTCAAGCGAAGAGAGTCAGGAGGAGCCATGGACGACGAGTTCCCGTTCGTTCCCACAGCTGACGCAGAGGAAGTCTCAGTTGAGAAGAGTCTGCGACCGACATGCCTTGAGGAGTTCATCGGTCAGAGCCGTGTCGTCGAAAATCTGAGGATTGCCATCGACACGGCCAAGGCCCGTGGTGATGTTCTCGATCACGTCCTCTTCTCCGGTATGCCCGGTCTTGGCAAGACAACACTGTCCTGTCTCATTGCCGAGGCGCTTGGAAGCCAGTTGCGGGTGACCTCCGGCCCTGCCATCGAGAAGCCCAAGGACCTCGTGGGACTCCTCACGAATCTCTCGCGCGGAGACGTCCTCTTCATCGACGAGATCCATCGGATCAGCAAGGAGTCGGAGGAGTATCTCTACTCCGCCATGGAAGATTTCAGGATGGACATCATTCTTTCCAGTGGCCCTGACGCCCAGACAGTGCGTTTGACGGTACAACCCTTCACGCTCGTCGGTGCGACGACTCGAGAGGGCATGTTGTCCGCGCCGTTTCGCGGACGTTTCGGCATACTCGAGAAGCTGGAGCTATACCCACCCGGGGAGCTATCGGAGATCATCCTCCGTTCTGCGCGCTTGCTTGGCTGCACGATTTCGCAGGAGGCTTGCTCGCACCTCTCCGAACGTTGCCGGGGCACGCCACGCTACGCGAATCGTTTTCTTCGAAGAATCCGCGACATTGCTCAGTACCGGACCGGGCGGCTCGACGGGCACCGCCCAGGTGCGACCGGGCCTCTGGACTTGAGTCTGGCGTTCGTCAGGGAGGGCCTTGACCGTCTCGGCATCGACGGTCACGGCCTCGACCGCACCGATCGGAAGATCCTCGAGCTCCTCCTGACTGCTGACGAGCCCGTCGGCGTCAAGACGATTGCCGTGTCGGTGGGTGAGGAGGAGCGCACGATCGAGGACGTCCACGAGCCCTATCTGATCCAGCGGGGGATGCTTCTGAAGACGCCGCGCGGCCGTCGTGCGAGCCCCCGGGCCTTCGAGATTTACCGGCCAGGGGTGGGAACTCCGTCTTGAGGCGGCACGGGTTCGCGGCGTTTCTGCTCTTCGCTGCCTCTGGTTGTGGTCAGGAGAGAGCGAGCCGTTTTTCGTTTGAGGCTGCGGCAGAGAATACAAGCTGGATCGGTAGTGTGGCGGTGAACCAGGTTCCAGCGGGTCCTGTTCTGGAGATCAGGGTCGCCGCAGCCCACACGCTTGAGCTGCGTGGCGCGCGACTGGCAAGGTGGAGAGCGGGGGAGGGCGAGGTCAGGCGGTTCACGCTGCACGCCACGTCGACTCTCACCAGTCTCCGTGTGATCGCAAGGGACGATCATGTCTGTTGGACCTCGCCGGGTGAGGTCGAACAGTGCGAATCAGGCCCCCTCGAGGTCGCTTGCGCGAGCGGAGTTGCCACCGATGGATCTCGGGGCGGGGCCGCGGTCGCAGGTCCCGTCACGGTGGATTTGGGGAAAGGGAGTTCGACGAGCTACCGCGGCGTTATCCGGGTTCATGCGGCTCAAGGAGTGCTCGCGGTCACAAATCTCGTGTCGCTCGAGGTGTACCTCGAGAGCGTGGTGGCCAGCGAGCTGTCGGCGAGCGTGGCGTCCCTGGAGGCGTTGAAGGCGCAGGCCGTCGCAGCTCGAACCTTTGTGCTTCATGGGATTCAAGCCCGGGAGATCCGGGGTCAGCCTGTCGAGTTCGCGGCCGATCAAAGCTTTCAAGTGTATGGTGGTGTCGAGAAAGAGCATCCGAAAGCCTCGCAGGCCGTACGCGAGACGGTGGGGGAGGTCTTGACCTTTCGGGAAAGACTCTTTCGGACTTATTTCCACAGTACTTGTGGTGGGAAGACCGCGAGTGGAGCGGAGATCTTTGGCGAGGCGCCCATCGAGCCTCTCGGGGGTGTTGAGTGTTCCGATTGCGACGGCGCCCGTTATTCCCGCTGGTCATCCGCCTGGAGCTGGGCGGAGCTCCTCTCTGCGCTCAGGCCACTGGATGCGAGGATCCCCGGAGGTTTCGAGCGGATCGACTCGATCGAGGTCGCCGATCGAGAGCCGGCTGGGCGCGCCAGATACGTTCGTGTCCAACATCCCGGCGGTTCCTTCGAGGTTCTGGCCGTGAGGTTCAGAGCCCTCCTCGGCGCCCGCCGGGAGAACCCCGTACGGAGTACCCTCCTTGCCATTTCGCGCCGAGAAGAGGGACTCGTTTTCGAGGGGAGAGGCTGGGGCCATGGCGTGGGCCTCTGTCAGGCAGGAGCACAGGCGAAGGGGGAGCGTATGGACTACAGGGCTGTGCTGCGGAGCTACTATCCCGGATCGGTGGTAGAGAAAGCTTATGCTGCCTCAAGTGGTCACGAATGAGACAACTCGAAGCTTGCCACATGGGACTCCGATGAGCGATTGTAGTCCTCTTGAACCCGAGTGAACGGAAAGGCACGATGTCCCCCCCTCTTCGGTTCCGTGTGCTCTCCACGGATCCCGCCTGCTCTGCCCGCGTCGGGACTCTGCGACTGCCTCACGGCGAGGTTGAAACCCCCGCATTCATGCCTGTGGGCACGCAGGGTACAGTAAAGGGCATTCTGCCTCGCGACCTTCGTGAGACTGGGGCGGGGCTCATCCTCGCCAACACGTATCACCTCGCCCTTCGACCCGGGCCCGAGATCGTCCGGGAGGCGGGCGGTTTACATCGCTTCATGGGGTGGGATGGTCCGATCTTGACCGACTCGGGCGGATTCCAGGGATTTAGCCTTGCGAGCCTCAACAAGGTGACGGATGACGGCGTCGCCTTCCGATCTCACATCGACGGAGCCCTCATACATTTGACTCCCGAGCGTTCGATCGAGATTCAGAACTCACTCGGCGCGGACATCATCATGGCCTTTGACGAATGCGCTTCCTACACCGCGGATCGGCCAGCGATCGAGCGGGCCGTCGATCGCACCGCCCGCTGGGCAGAGCGTAGCGCCCAGGCTCACCGTCGGGACGATCAGGCCCTCTTCGGGATTATCCAGGGCGGTGTTCACGACGATCTCCGGCGCCGTTCTGCAGCGCAAATCACCGCCCTGGACTTTCCCGGTTACGCGATTGGGGGCGTGTCGGTGGGGGAGACGCCCGCTGAGATGTCTCGAGCCGTCGAGGTGGTGGCCCCGCTGCTTCCCCCCGACCGGCCCCGGTACGTCATGGGGGTCGGAGGTCCAGAGGACTTGGTCGGCATGGTGGCGAGCGGTATCGACCTTTTCGATTGCGTGATCCCAACCCGCCATGCCCGCAATGCCTCGCTATTCACTCGTGCGGGTCTGGTCAAGGTCCGAAACCTCCGGTTTGCTCGAGACTTCACGCCGCTCGAAAGCGACTGCCCATGCTACGCTTGCCGCAAATTCACCCGGGCCTATCTGCGTCACCTCTACACGCGGAACGAGATGCTCGCCGGGATGCTCGGGACCATTCACAACCTCACGTTTTTCCAGCGCCTCATGGGAAAGATTCGCCAAGTGATTCGGGACGGACGATACCGGGAATTTCAGGCGAGCTTTTCTTTCAGGCTCTCCGGCGTCGACGAAGGCGATGGGCCCGGGAAAGAGGATTCTCCATCGTCAGATTGGCGACTTTCGCATTGAATTCTGTTCCCGACTTTACTTTGATGCTCTAATTCCCGATTCAAGAAAGGGCCCATGATCCAAGACTGGTGCTTCTCGCTTCTCCTCCAGGCCGCTGAGGCCCCTGCGCCGCCGGGCGTCCCGGCGGATTCACCTGCCCCGAGCCTCTTTACCGGTCCGGGGGGTATGCTCGTGCCGATGATTCTCGTCTGCGTCATCATTTATATGGTGATCCTCCGCCCTGACTCCAAGAAGCGGAAGGCGCTCGAGCTCGAGCTGAAGAGCCTCAAGAAGGGCGACACCGTGGTTACGACGGGCGGCCTTATCGGCAAGGTCTGGCGTGCCGAAGGTCCTGAAGTGGAACTCTTGATCGACAGGGATGAGCAGCTGAAGGTTCGTTTCCGGCGATCTGCCATATTCGAGATCCTTCGCGGAGAGGCTGCCACTCAGACCTCCTCGAAGGAGGCCAAGGAGAGCGCGTAGGCATGAGACGCTCGCTGGTTCTCCCGAGGTTTTCCGTTGCTCTGCCGGCCCTGTTGCTGGCTCTCGGGGTGAGCCTCGTCGTGAAAGTCGGTTTTCGTCTCCTCCGGAGCGAGGTGCCTTCGAGAGCCGCTCTCAGCGCGACCTGCCGCGCCCCGAAGAGTCAGCAGAAGGAAGGCGAGGCGCCTGGCACGTCGAGTGGCATGGCGTCGAGCGCACTCGCGATCACGATATTCTCTCGTCAAGTTCCCGCCCCGGAGTCAGGCGGGCATGATTTCAAGCAGGTGGATTTTTCCCGCGAAACGCCGAGCTTCGCAACGATTCGTCCCTCCTCCTTCGAGGCATTCCGCCCCCCCGGCCCTGGTTTCGAAGACCCCTCCTGGACCCCCCGCGGCCCTCCTTTCATCCTTGCCTGATCTCTCCCCTCCGTCCTTCAGCGGGCAACCGCTCCAACTCATCCCAGGCAATTATTCGAAAGGAATTTCATGTACAAGCGAACACGCTGGCACCTGGTGGGCATTATCTTGCTGATTGCCCTTTGCATCTGGGGCATCACGGCCGTTGGCGAATACCGGCTCAAGAATCGAAAGTCTTATTTCCCTCTCGGAATCGACCTGCAGGGTGGAACCGAGCTTTTCTACTCCCTGGACTTGAGCCGGATCGACCGGGATCACGCGAAGGTTGCGAATGAGGTCAAGGACGTCATCGCCAACCGTCTCAACAAGTACGGGCTGAAGGAAATCTCCATCTCGGTCCAGGGACAAGACCAGTTGGTGATCCAGCTCCCTGGAACGGATTCGCAATCCGTCGACGAGCTCAAGTATCAGATCCAGCAGGCAGGTAACCTCGACTTCCGGCTTGTAGCGCCGAACACGTACTCGAACCCGGAGTCGCAAAAGCAGTTTGAGGACGAGGAGCGTGTCTTCATCGAGGCCGAGAAGGCCTGGGTCGCCAAAAAGCTTGCCGACCCCAACTTCGGGGAGGAACGTCCGAAGCCGCCCGACTATCTTGTCCGCACGGAGATGGAGTACGCCGAGGTGGAGGCCGGCACAGGCAGGTACGAGTTTCGCCCGAAGAAGACGCCGGATGGTCAAATCGCCCGCCACGTGCTCGTGAACCTGCCCGTCTACAACCCTTCCACCAAGGCGTGGGATTTCCCGGAGATGGTCAGTGGCCGGTTTCTCCACCAGGTCAACCCCACGATTGACAACAAGACGCTGAAGCCGGCGGTCGAGTTTGAGTTCAAGGGGGAGGGCGCTTCTGCCTTCGCCGAGCTCACGCAGAAGCACAAGGGTGAGCTCCTGGCGATCGTGCTTGATGACGATGTCATGGAGATCGCGACGATCAGAGATCAGATCATCGGGCGAGGTATTCTGAGTGGAAACTTCACGGACGATCTCGTGCGTGGTATCGTCTCCATCTTGCGCGGCGGCAGCTTGCCCACGAGGCCCAAGCTCATCAGCGAGTCGACCGTGGGCTCGGTCCTGGGGCAGGACTCCATCGAGAGTGGAATTCGAGCCATGCTGGTGGGTATTTGCTGTGTCATGGCGATCATGACGATCTATTACATGGTGGGCGGGGTCGTCGCGAATTTCGCGCTGGCACTGAACCTCCTCTTGATCCTGGCCTTCGTGATGATCTTCAACCAGACGCTCACCCTCCCAGGCATTGCAGGGGTGTTGCTCACCCTGGCCATGGCCGTCGACGCCAACATCCTCATCTTCGAACGGTACCGGGAGGAGCGAAACAGGGGAAAGAACCTCGTTCAGTCACTCAGCGCAGGCTATGACCGAGCCTTCTGGGTCATCTTCGACTCCAACTTGACCACGATCATCACCGGCTACGTGCTCTTCTACATGGGCTCGGGCCCCGTCAAGGGCTTCGCGATTACGCTCGTCACCGGCCTCTTCGCGAGCTTCTTCACTTCGGTTTTCGTGACCCGCATAATCTTGAGCGCGCTCGTGAACAAGGGCATTGTGAAGGAATTCAAGATGCTGGAGGCCTTCAGGACGCCTCGCATCCCGTTCACAAGATACCAGCGCCCCCTGATGCTGGGCTCCGCGATCGTGATTGCTGTTACGTGGTGCCTGGTCATCTGGCGGGGCACCGAGAATTACGGTATCGACTTCACCGGGGGAGCCCGCGTTTCCATGACGCTCAGGGAGCCGATCCAGGTCGAGAGTTTCCGAAAGAAGATCGGCGAGCTTGAAAAGTTGCATCCGAATCTCTTCCGGGATTACAGCATCCAGACGCTGGGCGCCGACGAAAAGGGGGCGGCGCGCAAGTTTGCGCTTCTCACTCGAGCCGGGGTCAGCGGAAGGAAGCAGGCAGGTGCCCAGGAGCAGAAATCCAGTGAAGCGCCGACCTTGCCGGTGACGCAGCCCACGCCAGCGCCGGTTCAACCGGCCAGCGAAACTTCGCCCCCGGCTTCGTCCCCGCCCGAGCTTGTCGCGGTTTCGGCGGCCGGACTTGCCGCAGAGGAGAAGGAGGAGGCTCAGATCGTTCGCGAGGCGCTCGAGGCGATGCTCGCGAGAGAAAATTTGCTCCTTCCGCCCGCTTTTCCATCCTCCAACTGGACCACGGCCGCGGGTGGTGAAGCACTCACTGTCGATGTCAACCTCGTGAACCTCAAACCTGACGTCACTGACGAGAAGCTCCGGACGAGCATGAACGCCTACTTTGAGAACCTGTCCCTCTTTACTACCCTGAATCGTGACCCCACGGTGCCGTACAAGGGCATCAGCATCGAGAGTGTTCAGTTCGTGGGGCGCGCGCTTGACGAAGACAGGACAAAAGTGACCCGCTACCAGGTGAAGACGACTGCGTATCTGGTGCCCTTGCCCGGGCAGCGGGGTCAGCAAATCCCGCAAAAGACGCAGGTTGAGGACGCAGTCCGCGATTATTTCCGCCAGCGGGGGGCCACGGAGGGCTTCGAGATCTCGGAGCCGTTCCCGCAGGTACTGACCGTGGGGCCAAAGGTGGCTAGCGGCCTGCAGGCGGATGCCATAGTTGCGGTGTTCATCTCGATCGTGGGCATCATTTTTTACCTTGCCCTGCGATTTGAGTTTATCTACGGACTGGCGGGGGTCATTGCGCTCGTGCACGATTGCATGATTGCGATTGGGGTCATGGCGCTGGTGGACCAGTTCCTGCCCACCACGTTTCCCGTCAAGCTGAACCTCAACGAGCTGGCGGCGATTTTGACGATCATTGGGTTCTCGATCAACGACACCATCGTGCTCTTCGATCGAATTCGCGAGAACCTCGTGGTCCTGGGCAAGAAGAAGCTCACTCTTGCCGATGTGGTGGACATCAGCGTGAATCAGACCCTGGCCCGAACTCTCTGGACGTCAGTGACCGTGATGCTCGTTGACGTGATCCTGCTTGGGTTCGGTGGCGAGTCGGTCCGGGGCTTCGCGTTCATCTTCGCGGTAGGAACCGTGGCGGGCGTTTATTCCTCGGTCTTCATTGCAGCGCCGGTTGCAATCTGGCTGCACGACCGATCGATCGCACGAAAGGCCCTCCTGGTCGCTCAGGGCGGCTGATTTTCGCCGGATTCAGAGACCCATCGAGCCGGGGAAATGCGGATAATTCGCCGCGTCTGCCCGGCTCGATCTTTCTTGGCTCGCGGGTTCCTGTCCCGTGCGGCGTGGCCACGGCTACCCCCTTGCGACACGGAATTTCCGGCGAAGTGGCGCCGCGGGTTTTTTTCTTTTGACCTCCACCTTCCGAAAAGATTTAATACCCGCGCCTTGGGTAAGCTCGAGAGGAGATCTTGCTTCCCCGGGGTAGGTTCGCAGCAAGCCGCAGGAGATGTCGGAGACGTTCCTTTAGCAGAGCGCCTCTTCGGTGGAAGTTTCTAGTCGTTTGCCGAGTCTTTCGTCCGAGGGCGTGGCTGTGGGAAAAAAAGAAGTTTTGGTCCAACATTGTCAGTTTGGGCCGTGTGTCGAAAATGGTTCTTGCGCTGGCAACAACGCTCGGGCCGAGAAGAAGAGAACTTTGGAGGGAATTATGGGGAACAGCACCAAGGTCGCCCTGGTCGCTTTGTTGATCCTCATGGTGGTGGTCATCGCCCGCTTCGTGCGGAATGACTCCGGGGAACAGAGCACAACCGCAACTACCGCGCAGCCGAAGGCTACGCAGCTGCCTCAGGCGAAGCCCCCCGAGTCGGGCAAGCCGAGGGCAATAACTGTGTCGCCATCGGGTGGCGTGGGGAGCGCGCAAGCCAGCGCTAACGCGCCCCGGGATAAGGCTCAGGTCGCGCTGCAGCCGCCAAGGCCGGTGCCAAGCCCGAATTCGAATGTGCCGGTGACCAATGCCTCTAGCCCGAATCTCGTTGTGGCCAGCAGTCCGCCGGCGCCGCTGCCGGGTTCCGCGGCCGGTGCCGGGACGAGCTCTGTTGCGGGTGCTACCCAACCACCGGCCATCGCGAAAGTTCCGGGGATCGCTGACGCTGGCGGCTCTGGCGGAGTCCCTCAGGCCGCGGGGGGAGGCTCGATTCCTCCCAGGCCTGCCCCCGGGCCATCGAGTTCGCAGGGGGCCGAGGGGATTGTCCGGAGCGGGGGTTCGGTGCCTCCGGGCATCCGCCCGCCGTCGCCGATCAACGCGCCCGGAGGCGCTTCGCCGCTCGTCACCACCGAGCTCAAGACGGAAGCCTCACGGGTTCTCCCAAGTTCTCAATCTCCGAGTCTCCAACCAGGGCAGGGCCCCGCGGCTGCCGAGCAGGCGCCTACTAGTGGACTGAGCCAGCACTTTCCCAGGCCGCAGCCGGTTCCTGGTGGGTCCCCCGCCACACCGTCTTCCTACCCCCTCACCTATACAGTCGAGAAGAACGACAGCTACTGGGTGATTGCCCAGAAGCAGTACAAGGACGCGACACTCTGGCAAACGATCGAGAAAGCCAACCCGGGGGTCAAGCTGATCCCTGGAAAGACGCTTTCGATCCCGGCGCCTCCCCTACCCAAGGTTGTGGCCGCCGAAGATTCGAGCTCGGATCGCGTCCCGGGCGCCGGGGCTCCGAAAACTCCGCGCATCACCCTTCCGGACATGAAATCCTCGACCGCTCGGGCGGAAAACGCGCAGAAGAGCTTGACGCCCATTGCGCGCATCGCTCAGCAGGGCAAGCAAGTTAGCCAGGAAACCAAGTCCGCGACGGTTCCGTCCAGAGCGAAGGTAAGCGAGGCTTCAGTGAAGACGGCTGAATATGTGGTGAAGCGGGGCGACACGTTGAGCCGAATTGCGAAACGCTTCTACAATGACCCGACCAAGTACGACCTCATCGAGGACGCCAACGCAAACTTGAAGTATGGCACACTCCAGGAAGGCGCAAAGCTGGTGATTCCTCTTCTCGCGAACCAGTAATCGTATTTC
>SXIK01000019.1 GCA_005772855.1 Planctomycetia bacterium
GATCCATGCCGGCGGTCGTGGCAAGGGCGGCGGTGTGAAAATCGCAAGGGGCATGGAGGAGCTCAAGAGTGTGAGTTCTCGAATTCTCGGAATGAACCTTGTAACGCCGCAAACCGGCCCGGAGGGCCGCAAGGTCAAGAAAGTCCTGATCGCGGAGGCTTGCGAGATCGAGAAGGAGTTCTACGCCGGCATTGTCCTCGATCGGAAGCTCTCGCTTCCCGTGCTCATGGCTTCGGCGGAGGGCGGAGTTGAGATTGAGGAAGTTGCCGCGAAGAGCCCAGAGAAGATAGTCAAGATGCCTTTCTCGCCGGTTGAGGGGTTGTACCCTTTCCAGGCCCGCGCCGTGGCGAGGAAATTGGGTTTTTCCGGCCAGCTCCTCGCCAGCGCTGCTGGCCTGTTCGTGAAGCTTTCAAAGGCGTTCCTTGACACCGACGCAAGCCTTGCCGAGATCAATCCCTTGGTGGTGACCAAGGACGGTCGCCTCGTGGCCCTCGACGCCAAGTTTGCGTTCGACGACAACGCCCTCTATCGCCACCCGGAACTGAAGGAGTACCGAGACCTGGATGAAGAGGATCCGCAGGAGGTCCGGGCCAGCCAGTTCGATCTAAGCTACATCAAGATGGATGGCACAATCGGCTGCATGGTGAACGGAGCGGGTCTCGCCATGGGAACTCTGGACATTATCACTTACTTTGGCGGCAAACCCGCCAACTTCTTGGACGTCGGCGGGGGCGCGACGAAGGAAAAAGTTACTGAGGCCTTCAAGATCATTCTGGATGATGCCAATGTCCGTGCGATTCTCGTCAACATCTTTGGTGGAATTATGAAATGTGATGTGATTGCCGAAGGTGTCGTCCTGGCGGCGAAGGCCATCGAATTGCGTGTGCCACTCGTTGTTCGGCTGGAAGGAACCAATGTTCAGAAGGGCAAGGAGGTGCTTTCACGCTCCGGGCTGAATATCACCCTGGCCGAGGGCCTTTCGGACGCGGCTCAAAAAGTTGTCAAGGCAGCATCGCAAGGAGGTCGGCCGTGAGCGTACTCGTTAACAGGAATACCCGACTCCTCGTTCAGGGTATCACTGGCAACACCGGCATGTTTCACACAAGACAGTGTGTCGAGTATGGCACAAGGGTCGTTGCTGGTGTGACGCCAGGTCGTGCGGGGACGGATGTGGATGGCATTCCCGTTTTCGACACAGTTGAAGAGGCGGTTGAAAAAACGAGTGCCAACGCCAGTGCGATCTTCGTT
This sequence comes from Planctomycetia bacterium, assembly GCA_005772855.1. GTDB lineage: Bacteria > Planctomycetota > UBA8108 > UBA8108 > SXIK01 > SXIK01. Next base: position 1,249 of record SXIK01000019.1, read on the forward strand.
CCTCCTCCCTTTGCAGGTGACGCAATTCTGGAGGCGGCTGCCGCGGGCCTGCCGCTCGTGGTATGTATCACGGAGGGGATACCGGCGCTCGATATGGCCCGCGTCTTCCTTGAGTTGAACCGCGCTTACCCCGGAACTCGACTCATCGGGCCCAACTGCCCGGGGATCATCACGCCTGGCGAGTGCAAGATTGGCATTATGCCCGGCTACATTCACAAGCCTGGAGCCATTGGAGTCGTTTCCCGTAGTGGGACACTCACTTACGAGGCTGTCTTCCAGCTTTCAGCTCTCGGGTTGGGCCAGTCGACCTGCATTGGCATCGGCGGCGATCCAGTGATTGGCACGAGCTTTCTCGATACCCTCCGGCTCTTCGAAGCGGATCCGGCCACCAAGGGCGTCGTCATGATCGGTGAGATTGGCGGGACAGCGGAAGAAGAAGCGGCGGAGTTCATCCGCCAGATGAGTAAGCCCGTGGCGGCCTTCATTGCTGGCAGCAGCGCACCACCCGGAAAGCGCATGGGGCACGCTGGCGCCATCATTTCGGGCGGCAAGGGGACGGCCCAGGAGAAAATTCACGCCCTTGAGAAGGCTGGCGCCAAGGTCTCATCGACCCCCGACCGGATTGGAGAGACGATGCGGGAGATGCTCAAGTAGGGGCCACACGGCCCCCCTGGCGCCGAGACTTCTAACGCCCCACCTTCTGTTTTCCCTTCTTGCGGCCCCGGGGCAGGCCCTTGCGCTTGCTTTCAGGGTTTTCACTGGCCTCCGAGTTCGCGGCAGGCTGAACAGCCGGGCTGACGAAGAGAGCCTCGAAGCTCTTGAGGAATTGTTGCGACGGATTGATCGCTCTTGCGTGGTTTAAAATGAAGTGAACAAGGCGGAGGTGCTCGACAGGGGCTACCGGGATGGCCATGGCGGCGTCCCGGGCGATCTGGTTTGTCTTTCGCAAGGCTTCCAGAAACGCCTTCTCCTCGCGGGTAATGTCCATGCGTATCGACGCGCTTGGGTCAACGTTGCTGGCCAGGAATTCCTGCCTGAAATTGTAGCCTGCGTAGGGGTAAGGCATGTTCTCGTCGAGTAGGTACTCGACCGTGACTCCAAGATTCTTGGCAATGCGCCAGATGACGTTCGCTCGGGGGGAATTGATTCCTGCTTCAATTTTCGAAAGGGCGCTAGGGGTGATTAGGCACGCCCTGGCCAGATCCTGCTGGGAGATCTTCCGATCGCAGCGAAGATTGAGAATCTTGCGACCCGTCTGCATGGTGAGGACTCCTGTCTCTGCAGTGACTCGCCCGAGCGTGACTCAGGCTGTGGTCGGGCGAGCTGGCTGTCGTTTGGCCCCGCCTCGGCGGGGCCGGTTTGGTGAAACCCCAGGAGGCGCCGCTTGAGTCAGGTTCCTCATGAGGATTGTTCTCTCACATTCCAAAAAGGTCCCTGGGAGGGGCTGCTGGGCGTCGTCCACGTCAAGAGCAACCCTCGCTCGGACCTTGAGTCCTTCAACTTTACTTGACTTTGATATCAAAACAAGAGCCTTCCTCCAGTAATTTGAGAGCCTTGATAGCCGTGCACCTTTGGCATATTGTTGCGTTTCATGGCTTCACCCCCAGTCGATTGCCTCGAGCACGCTCGAGACGCCCTTTCGGGACGCCCCGCAAGCGTCATCCTCGAAGAAATCGCAGCGGAGATTGAAAAGTCTCGGACCCTTTGGATCACTGCCCACGCCAACCCCGATGGGGATGCGCTGGGGTCCGCGGTAGCTCTTGGGCTTGCGGCAACAGCCATGGGGAAGCAGGTCCAGGTGCTGTTTGACTCCCCTCTGCCGGAAAAGCTGGTGGGCCTGGTACCTGGAGGTAGCTTTCGGCGAGTCCACGACACCAAGATCCTGCTTCAAGGTGCCCAGATAGACCTTTTCGTTCTTCTCGACACGAGCGAGCCAGAACGCGCAGGAGGCATTGGAAACGTGGGCCTCTCCCGGGCGAGGCGCAGCGTCTGTCTTGACCACCACGTCCAGACGGCCTCCCGCGAGTTCCATCACCACCTCGTTGTGACTCAGGCGCCTTCAACAGGGAGTCTCGTCCTTGCCCTCATTGGACGGCTCGGAGTTCCCTTGAATCGGGAAATTGCCGAGGCTCTCTGGACCGCTGTTTCCTCTGATACCGGTTGGTTCCGGTTTGAAAACACCGGAGCATGGGCACTCAGGGATGCCGCCAGACTCTGCGAAACCGGGATCAATATTCCACGGATTTATCGCCAGCTTTACGAGGATGTTCCAGTCGCCCGGATGAGAATCCTCGGGACGGTCCTCGCGGGACTGCGGACGGAGTTTGACGGTGCCTTTCTCTACGGCATCACGCGAAGCTCGGACGTACTTGCCCAGGGGTTGTCACTTGCGGACCTCGATGGGGTCGTGGACCACTTGAAGTCGGTCCGTGGCAGCAAGGTGATTGCATTTATTGTCGAGACGGGTCCCAACGCCTTCAAGGTCAGCTTGAGGGCTCAAGGTGGCCATGAGGTGGAGAGCCTGGCCCGGAAATTGGGAGGCGGCGGCCACGCGAAGGCAGCTGGCGGGCGCTTTTCCGGTACCTTGGCCCAGCTTCTTGACCTGCTTCGTGCCGAAATCGCGGAGAAGCTGAAGGGATTATTGGAACGTTGATGGAGTACTTTCCACCTATTGCGTCGAGAGCCTATATTCTTCACGCGGCCACGAATGAGACACTTCGAAGCCTGCCCAGTGAGGGCGCCAGCCGTCCTGCTGGGCCGGGAGGTCTTCCTGCCCCGCGAGGAGTATATACCTCGCGCGCCCACACGTGAGACGTTCCGAATGGGCAGAGGGAGGACCATCTCAAGTCTGCTGCTCGTTTCTGCTGGTGGGGGAGGCGGACCCTCCCCCGCGTCGGCCGCGACACGCGGCCTCTCCCTCCTCGGCGCCTGAAGGGCGCCGGGCGCCTCTGGCGCGAGCAGCCGCAACCTTTCGCAGGCTGCAAAAGGTCTCATCAATGCCCGCGTGCGGTATAATACATGGGGTGGTGGATCGTCTCGCTCAGCGAAAGCTCCAATAGAAATGAGGTTCTGAAAATGTTGGACACACTCAAGAATGCGCTGTTTGCAAGCCTCGGGCTTGTCGCCATCACCCAGGAGAAGCTCAGGAATTTGGTGGACGAATCAGTCAAGCGGGGGGAACTGACTGCGGAGCAGGGAAAGAAGCTGGTGGAGGATCTGTTGCAGCGGAGCCAATCCGAGGGGAAGGCCCTCTCGGATCGAATCGCGCACGAGGTCTTGCAAGTGCTTGAGAAGTCACCCTTCGCGTCGCGTCGCGATATGGGTAGGCTCGAGGAGCGAGTTCGTGCGCTCGAGAGCAAGCTGGGAATGGTCCCAGAGTCCGGATCCTGTGCCTCGTCGGCTATCCCCAGCGATCCGACTTCTTGCGACGGAGCTTGTAGCCTCGACGAGGACGTCGGCGTATAGTCGCTGCCTCAGCCCTGGCGAATGCTCCCCATGTGGCGGTCCCTCCGTACCCTCCGAAGCATCCCTCGAATCAAGGACATCGCCCTGATTCTAGGGAAACACGGATTTCATCAGGTTTCCTCGGCGCTCCAGGCCCCCGTGACCGCGCGATTACGGCGCTTTTTTCACAGGGAAGCCTCGCACGTCATCCAGCAGCCGGAGAGGCTGCGGATGGTTCTCGAGGAGCTGGGGCCAACGTTTATCAAGTTCGGCCAGCTCCTTGGCACGCGGCCGGATATTATTCCGCCGGAGTACATCACGGAGCTTCAGAAGCTCCAGGACGAAGTTCAGCCGGCGCCTTTCACGGAGATTCGCTCGACGCTTGAGGCCGAGTTTGGAGCCGACGCTGATCGGCTGTTCCGCCAAATTCACCCAGTGCCCCTGGCTTCTGCGAGTATCGCCCAGGTCCATCGGGCGACCACTGTGAATGGCGAGGAGGTCGTCCTCAAGGTGCAGAAGCGAGGACTCCATCGGTTGGTCAGACAGGACTTTCACGTGCTCAGGCTCCTCGCAGAGTTTCTGGTTGGCTGGCCTGGCGTACGTCTCTTCGACCCTGAGGGGATTGTTCGCGTGTTTGAGCGTTCGCTCCAGCGTGAACTGAACTTCGACTACGAGCGTCAAAATCTTCTGCGAATCAAGGCGGACCTCGCTTCCGACTCGAACGTCTGCGTGCCCCGGGTCTTTCCTGAGCTCTCGACGCTGCGTGTGCTCACGCTCGAGTACCTTGAGGGCGAAAAATTGTCACACCTTCGCCTGCATCCGCTGGAGCTGGAGGTTGGTGCCAAGCTTGCCTCGAACATAGCTCTCTGTCTCCTCAAGCAGATTTTCGAGCATGGGGTTTACCATGCGGATCCGCACCCGGGCAACTTCATCGTCATGGCGGGTGGGCGGGTCGGCTTGATCGATTTTGGCAACGTGGGCAGGCTCACGCCGGAGATGGCCGATGACCTCTTCCAACTACTCCACGCCTTGATCCGAAGGAACTACAGGGACGTGGCTCGCTGGATCTTGAAGCACGGAAAGCCACTGCAAGAGACGGACGTGTCCATGCTTTCGATTGACGTCATGGACGCGATCGATCCGTACTATGGTCTCAAGCTCGAGGACATCCAGATCGGCGGGCTCTTCGATTCACTCTTTGGCATGATATTCCGCCATGGGATCACCATCCCATCGCAATACGTCCTCGTCGGGCGTACGTTCGTCGCCCTGGAGGGCGTTGTGCGGCTCTGCTCTCCGAGCCTCGAGGTCCTGTCGGTCATTCAACCCTACATGGTTGAGCTGGTCAAGCGCCGATGGTCGCCCGAGAAAATACTCAGGGACTTGCGCGTGGAGGCGTCGGACATCTTCGCCGCGATTCGATCCTATCCCGAGAACCTTGCGGAAGCGCTCTCGAATGCGGCTGAAGGACGCCTCAGGGTTGAAGCCAAGGTTCCCGACCTGTCTCGCATCGAAAGACGTCTGGATCAGGCATCAAGCCGTATTCAGCTCGCGCTCCTCATTTGTGGCCTGCTCGTGAGCTCATCCATCCTTCTGTTCAAGCAGACCGGCCAGGGATCTTTCCAGGACGTGATCGGAGTCCTCGGTTTCGCGGCGGGTCTTCTCCTCATCGGAAAGCTTGTTTTTAAGAGCTAATGGCCCGCTCAACGTTGCTCCGGAGGCTGTCTTCCCGTCCAAGCGCCTCGAAGTAGCGACGACGTGCAACATCGAGGTCCGGGGGGACCACTGCTGCGTTTTCCCGAAGGATTTGCTCGACTGCATCGTAAGCCGATCGGCCACCGTCCAGCGTGTAACGAAGGCTTGTCCGTCGCGCGAGGAAGTCTTCGGGATAGACCACAAACTCGTTGCGTATGCAGTGGACGACCTCGGCCCGGATCTCGGCATGGGCCGGCGAGAGCCGTTCCTTGAGCTCGGGGTGCAAGTCTGCCAGAAGTAGCACCTCTCCGAGTCGCGCTCCGTAGCGATAATAGAGGCGCTCGATTTCGGCGAGCGGCCACTTGCGCAAGGAGGGTTGCAGTAGGCGTTGGTATTCCGGCCATGTTCCGGCCTCTCCACCTGGAAGGGGTTTTCGGCTTGTCGTTGAGCGCGTTCCCGGGAAGATCCGATCGACAACCTCTTCGGCCACTGCTCGATAGGTCGTGAACTTGCCCCCGAAGACACTCAAAACGCCGTCCCCATCGATCACGATCTTGTGAACGCGAGAGACTTTGCCAGGGGAGGTACGACCCCAGAGGCCTGTTTCCCTGGCCAGCGGGCGAATGCCAGCGAAGGTGCCGAGGATGTCTGTGGAGGAGATCCGAACGCCAGGGAAGAGTCGACGCACCTCCTCCATGAGGTACGCGACCTCCTCCGGCTCGACTCGCACGTCGTCCGGTGAGCCATTGAAGGGGGTTTCAGTCGTACCGACCACCGTGCGGCCGAGCCAGGGGACCAGAAAGAAGACTCGGCCGTCCCGCGAGTGAGTCAGGAGGAGTCCATCCCGCAGGGGCAACTGGGGCAGGATAATATGCGAGCCCTTGGAGGGCGCCAGGCGGCCGCGATCTGTCCAGGGGCCCAGGGCCTTTACCACCCGGTGAGCGAGGATCCGATAAGTATGGGCAGTTACAAGGTCCCTTGCTGTGATTTGCGACGGGCAGCCAGGTTTGATCGAAACGACCTCCGCATAGTTGCGCAGGACCACATCGTCCCCGCCGCCCGCCGTAGCCTCCCGGGCAGCCAGGACGTTCGCAAGCACGAGTCGTGTATCATCCATGACGGCGTCGTAATAAAGACCTCCACCCAGGAGCCCTTCTGGCTTCAGTGCAGGCACTCGCGCGATGACCTCCCGGGCTGACAGCATCCGGCACTTTCCTGGCCGCCTCCCCAGAGCGAGCCTGTCATAGAGGAAGAGCCCGAGCTGAATGGCGCGTGGGCCACGCCTGTCCCCCTGGTAGACAGGGAGCACGAAGGCCTGGGGGTGGACAAGGTGAGGCGCGAGTTTCAGAAGGTAGTGCCGTTCCCGCAGGGCCTCGTAAACAAGACCGATCCTGAGTTGCTCGAGATACCGAATGCCGCCGTGAATCATCTTGCTCGAGCGGCTCGAGGTCCCCTCCGCAAAGTCATGCTTCTCGAGAAGCACAACGGACATGCCCCGGAGGGCTGCGTCCCGTGCGATCCCGGTTCCGTTAATGCCTCCTCCGACGACCAGCAGATCGAAAGGTCCTTCTACGAGTGGCTTCCGGGTGTTAGATATGGGGCTCATGTGGGCGACGAATTCTAACATCTACCTCGGCTGCGGCAGCTCGCGTTGTTCCGTGAAATCAGGGAGGTCGACGCGCCTTGTCTGAGTCTCTTGACCCTACCGCTGACGTGGCTGTGCGGCTCTGCTCGATGGGTGAAGCCGGTCTCTTGAAGGACGCCGTGCAGGCTCTCCTTGCGATCCTCCTCGCGCCCGACTCCGGCCCTGTCGAGCTCAAGGCGTCGATTCCGCTCTTGTTGGAGGCGGATGACGCGGAGGCGCTCCTCGTCGACTTCCTGAACGAGCTGATCTTTCTCCTTGATACGAAACGATTTCTTGTCGGACAGGTCGAAGTGGAGGAGATACGCCTCGGTGAACCCTCGCGTCTTCGGGTCGTGCTTCAGGGTGAGACTCACGATCCCTTGAGGCACTTGGTGAAGACGGAGGTCAAGGCGGCCACGTTTCACGGCATGCTGATCGTGCGAACGTGTCGAGGAGTTGAAGCGGATGTGGTTTTTGACGTGTGAACCGTCCCGAACGGCCCAAGCGGCCCAGTGAGAAGCCATGAAGCTCCAGAAGGTTGACGATTGCACCTGGCGGATCCCGAAGGAAGGGCGCATGAATGTCGACGGCATTGTCTTCGCCGACGACACTCTCATGAGCCAAATCAGTGGTGACAAGAGCCTGGAGCAAGTCGCGAATGTCGCGTGTCTGCCGGGTATCGTGGGGCCATCGATGGGAATGCCCGACATCCACTGGGGCTATGGTTTTCCCATCGGCGGAGTCGCGGGGTTTGATCTCGACGAAGGCGTGATCTCGCCGGGAGGCGTCGGGTATGACATTAACTGTGGCGTACGCCTCCTCTCGACAAACCTCCACATTGGAGATGTCCGAGACAAGGTCCCAGCTTTTATTTCCGCGCTCTTCAGGAATGTCCCCAGTGGAGTTGGAGTTGGCCGCAAGGACCTGAGGCTCTCCAGGGTGGAAGCCGAGAAAATGACGAAGCGAGGCGCGCGATGGGCAGTCGAACGCGGATTCGGTTTCGTGGAGGATCTGGAGTACATGGAAGAGGGAGGTTGTCTTGAAGGATCTGACTCCGAGCTGGTGAGCGATCGCGCGTTCCAGAGGGGCGCGACGCAACTCGGTACGATTGGATCAGGGAATCACTTCGTCGAGCTCGGATACGTCGAGGAGATATACGATGCAGAGCTTGCGCAGCGGATTGGCCTTCTCCCGGGTGGGTTGACGATCATTATTCACACGGGCTCGAGGGGTTTCGGCTATCAGATCTGCGAGGACTTTCTGCGCACGATGCAGAAGGCAGCGGACAAGTACGGGATCTACCTCCCCGACCGCCAGCTCTGCTGCGCTCCATTCAAGAGCGAGGAGGGCCGGAACTATCTGGCTGCAATGAAGTGTGGTGCCAACTTCGCTTTCGCGAATCGTCAAATCATCACGCACTTCGTCAGGGACACGATCGAACAGGCCTGGGGCCTATCCCCGCGAGAGCACGGCGTGAGCGTGGTCTACGACGTTTGCCACAACATCGCCAAGGTGGAGACTCACCCGATCGACGGCCAGAACCGCAAGGTCTGTGTGCATCGCAAGGGCGCTACCAGGGCCTTTCCGGCAGGCCACCCGGAGGTGCCGGAGGCTTATCGCGATGTCGGCCAGCCAGTGCTCGTTCCAGGCGACATGGGACGATATTCCTACGTCCTCGTCGGCAGCCCCGCCTCGCCGGCCTTCACGTTTGCGAGTTGTTGTCACGGTGCGGGGCGCCGTTTGAGCCGCAAGGCCGCCACCAAGGCAACCGCGAATCGAAATATCTTCAAGGAGCTTGCGGAGAAGGGAATCACCATAGCCGCCGCCAGCCGTGCGACGGTGGACGAGGAATTTCCCGAGGCCTACAAGGATGTGGCCGACGTTGTGGACGTGGTCCACCGCAGGGGCCTTGCCATCAAGGTGGCTCGATTGAAGCCGGTTGGCGGGATCAAGGGTTGATCAAGTGGCTTGGCACCAAGCCTGAAGTGAAGGGAGTGCGTCCACATGAAGAAAAGCCAGGTAAGCAAACGAAACGTGGACTTCACCGGCGTGCCCATCGACTACGGTGCGAACGCTCGAGGCGTTGGCATGGGTCCCATGGCGTTTCGTCTTGCGGGCCTTGAGGAGAAGCTCAGGAATGAGGGAATCCAGTTCCGAGATCTGGGAGACGTGCCCTTGCCCAGACCCACACCAGGGCCGAGGGGCAGGCGCAAGGACGATCATTCGCTGAACGAGATCAAGGCTGTTTGTGCGGACCTTTCCCTGCGCGTCCATGGCTCACTGCGGAGGGGTCATCTGCCCCTCGTGGTTGGAGGCGACCATTCCATTGCCATTGGGACGATTACCGGAGCGAGCCGCTTTTTTCGACAGAAGAAGCTGCGCATGGGGCTTCTCTGGGTTGACGCCCACGGTGACATGAACAACCCCGAGACCAGCCCTTCGGGAAACATTCACGGCATGCCGCTCGCGGTCAGCCTGGGCGATGGCATCGCCGACCTGGTCAAGCTCTCGGGGTTTTCTCCGAAGGTCGACGCCTCCCGTACCGCCCTCGTGGGGATACGTAACCTGGATGAGGAGGAGCGTCGCAACATCGCCCGCTTCGGAATCAACGTCTACACGATGAAGGACATTGACCGCCGGGGGATGGCCAACATCATGGACGAGGTTCTTGGCGTTGTCTCGAGGGGAGCGGATGGCGTGCACGTGAGCTTCGACATGGACGTCGTGGATCCCCAGACGGCGCCTGGCGTCGGAACGGCCGTGCCGGGGGGGTTGAGCTACCGGGAGGCACACCTCGTCATGGAGCTCATTCACGACTCGGGGATCATGACCTCGCTCGAGGTAGTGGAGACGAATCCCATCCTCGACTTGCGCAATGCGACGGCGCGGCTGGGCGTGGAACTGATCCTCTCGGCAATGGGAAAGTCGATCTACTGAGGACGGCTTGCCGTATTCCGAAATTCCGTGGAACGAGTCCTTGTTGGCAGCGCCAATCCCCAGCCAGGCGCCCGGAGAAGTATCCCCTTCTCCATTTAGCCGTTGGCCCTGCTTTCGCGCCTGCGGGCTTTCTCGTTCAGGATTTTTTTTCGGAAACGGTAAGTGAGCGGGGTTACCTCCAGGAGCTCGTCCTCCGCGATGTACTCGAGGCCCTCCTCGATCGACATCTTGCGCGGCTGCTTGAGAATGACGTTGTCGTCGGAGCCAGCTGCCCGGACGTTGGTGAGCTTCTTTTCGCGGCAGGCATTGACCGCAAGGTCGCCTTCCTTGCAGTGCTCCCCGACGATCATCCCCTCATAGATCTTCGTCCCGGGATCCACGAACATGGGGCCTCGGTCCTTGAGGCCAAAGAGCGCATAGGGAGAGGCTGTTCCACTCTCGCTCGAGACCAGCACGCCAACAGCGCGCTCCGGGAGGGATCCCTTGAAGGGCTCGTAGTTGTCGAAGCTATGGTGGATGACCGCCTCGCCCTGGGTGATGGTCATGAGTCTCGAACCTATGCCGATGAGGCCCCGGGAGGGGACCTTGAACTCCATGAGGATTCGCTCGCCCTGGGGCTCGTACTTGAGCATCTCTCCGCGCCGGCCGCCGAGGATCTCGATTACCTTCCCGGCCGTATCCTGTGGAGCTTGAACGAGCAGCCGCTCGATCGGCTCCTTCTTGACGCCGTCATCCTCGAGGATGATCACGCGAGGCTTGCCCACCTGAAATTCGTACCCTTCCCGGCGCATGTTCTCGATCAGGACTCCGAGGTGCAGAGTGCCACGGCCTGACACGTCGAAGGCGCCGGCCTCGTTCGTATCATCCACTCGCAGCGCGACATTCGACTCGAGTTCCTTGTAAAGGCGCTCCCGGAGGTGGCGAGAGGTGACGAACTTGCCATCTTGCCCTGCAAAGGGGCTGTCGTTCACGCGGAAGACCATCGAGACGGTGGGGCGATCCACCTCGGTGATCGGCAGTGGATCCGGGCTTTCCGGGTCAGTGAGTGTGTCCCCAATCGCTACGTCCTCGATCCCGGCCACTGCGCAAATGTCGCCGGCACCCACCCGTGGTGCAGGGGTGCGACCGAGCTTGTCAAAAATGAAGAGCTCCTTCACGGTCCACGCACGGTGACCCTGCTTGCCGCAGACGAGTAGGCGGTCTCCATGTCGTACGGAGCCGCGATAGACGCGGCCGATGCCGATACGGCCCAGGTAGTCGTTGTAGTCGAGGCTGGTGATTTGGAGCTGGAGCCCGCCCTCCAGCGTGCCGCCTGGCTGCGGCACATGCTCCAGGATAGCGTCGAGGAGAGGAATCACGTTCACCGAGGGGTCCTCGAGCTTGTGCTTTGCGAATCCTTGCTTTCCGGAGGCGTAAAGGACCGGGAACTCGAGGAAGTCTTGCCCCGTCGTGTCGACCCCAAGCTCCATCGCGAGCTCAAGGAAAAGCTCTCCGACCTCGTTGATAACCTCTGCGATCCTGGCGTCGGGGCGGTCGATCTTGTTGATTACGACGATCGACTTGAGGTTGCGCTCGAATGCCTTGCGCAGCACGAACCGGGTTTGCGGCATGGGGCCCTCGGCAGCATCGACCAGGAGTAGCACGCCGTCGGCCATGCGGAGCACCCGCTCGACCTCGCCACCGAAGTCAGCGTGGCCCGGAGTGTCGATGATGTTGATCTTGACGTCCTTGTAGAAGATCGAGATGTTCTTGGCGAGGATGGTGATCCCTCGC
>SXIK01000125.1 GCA_005772855.1 Planctomycetia bacterium
TAGATGCAGTTGCTGGCAATCCATTCCGGGAGCTCCATGGAAAAAGTCGACAGGGTTTGAGACCATGCAGGCGTGGATGACATCCAGCGCAAGCATGAAATCGCAGCTCGCAGGCTGCGAGGACGCGAAGCAGCCGAGAAGTACGTCAAGGCCAAGCTGCTTCCCGCCCTGGGCCTGGAAAGGTCGAGCTTTCAAGTCGACATGCCTTCCGATGGACTTCGGTCCCTCACCTACTTCGTAACGATCGAGCCCGGGGAGCGCCTCGTCCTCAGGTGTGTCGCCTCCCGGGACGACACCACCTGGCTGGCTCAGGCCCATGAGCTTTTCAGAAAGCACCTGCTTCCGGCGCCACGCCTGGTCCACTTTGATTCGAGTCTCCTGACCCGCTGGCGATGGGGTTGGTCCGCATTCACGGAGCAGTTCATCGTTGGACAACCCGCAAGCACCAGCCTTTCTCGAGCCCAGCTCGCTTCCATGGGTCTTGCCTACGCGGAAGTCCATCAGGTTACGAGCGCCCGCTGGGGCAAGCCGCACAGGCCGCGAACGGGGGACATGATCGCCGAATGGGTCCGTTGGGCACAGGAACTACGGTTGGATGCCTCCGGTAGCATGCCTCCCGATCTTGGCAGCCAGCTCGAGCGCCTGGCTCGAGAGATCCAGAACAGTCGGCCGCCAACGCCAGATCACTGGGAGCTCTGCCATAACCGCGTCACCCCGACCAACGTGTTGATCTCACCCGGGACCGAATGCTTCCTCATTGACCTTGAACGTGTGAAATACGGCCTCGCCTTGAGCGAACTGGCGTCGATCGAGGCAGACGTTCTGTCGGACGACAAGCAAGCATTCGAGCACTTCCTCGAAGGCTACTCAACACGTCGCAGCCCGCCCAATCCCGGTGATCGAACCTGGGTGTGGCACCGAAGGTTAGTTCGCCTCAAGCGCGTGCGTGATGCCGCCCTGAGGGACGATCTCGCTGCCGTTCGCGAAGAACTGGAACGAACCTGAACTCAGCTCGACTTTCGCGTTTCAGGCTGGATCGCCGTCTAACCTGCGGTGGGCGGTACTCAGTCCGTTGAACAACTTCGCGCTGCGCTTGGGCCGGGCGCCACTCGCGCTGACGTGATGTGCGGGCCGCCATGCCCCTTGAAGTCTCTTGAAGGATGCGAACTGAGCCCGGGTTAACGTGTCTTCACCACGAACTTCCCGCCCGACGAAGTCGTGAAGAAAATGATTCCCTGTCTGGAGCTCTGGACCTCTTGAGAAGCACCTCCACCCGAGGCTGACCACTTTCGCGACGGTGGGAGGCCTGTGATCAGATGGCGTGTTGAACCGGAAATGGCGGCCTCACCGGCGTCGTAGGTGATTTCAGCCTGCGGCTCCACAAGGCCGGCCAACACAATGGCCCAATCGCTGACGCGTGCGGCGATCGCACCATGAGCCTCGAGTCGGCGGCCCTCGGGGCGCCGGGTCGCATCACCAAGCTCCGTGGGTGAAAGAACGTGCAGGAAAAAATCCTCGGTATTCGGGTGGTTCGGACTCACCTCGATCCGGCCAATTCCTGGCTCGACGATCCGGTCGATGTCGCGCACCCTCGCCGGGTAATTCACGCCGTCGACCCAGAACTCCTTGCCTTCACCGCCCACGAATTGGAGCGTTGCATCGGATGGGAGCAGCGTCTCGACGTGGAGCTTGCCCGAGTACTGGTTCCAGTGATCGGCCGACTTCTCTCGCACGTCCCCGCTCATGCGCACCCGGGTCGAATTGGTGACGATGAACACGCGCCCCTCCTGCTGGGGAACCTGCACCGTGTGCAGGTTCCAGGTTTTCTTGAGCTCTGGCTTTCTTGAGATGACGCGGTCGAAGATGACCACCACGGGGTGCTTCCAACCCTTCGCTCGCTTCAGAAAGAGGAAACGACGCTCGAAGAGCCGCACCTTGTCTCCGCGGTAGGCCTGCGTGCCGTCAGCGACGATCAGTGTGAACTCATCTGCGTCCTCATGGGCGGTCACCTTGCCCTGCGCGAAGCGGGGGTCCTCTATCTCCGCGACATCTCTGGGCTGAAAAGATGGCACGCGCACGTCATCATTGAAGGGTGATCGAATCTTCTGCCCGCCGTCGTTCGACCAGCGGTTGTCGCCCTCGCAGCGCTCGTGGCCCTTTCCTGCGGGTGCACAGAAGCGCTCGGTGGGGTCAAAGACCGTGATCGTGTTGTGGGCCACGGTCCGCCATGCGTAGTTGCGCAGGTGCGAGCCGCCGTAGTGGCTGTCGTTGTCTCCACCCATGTAAAGTCCACCCTGGATCGCGAGGCCTCCCCGGTGATAGATCAGGAAACTGCCGAAGTCACGGTGCTCATGGTTGAAGTGATACCAGGGCATGGCGCGAAAGAGCACGACGGTGTCGCTCTCATCCCACCCAGTTCGCATCACGTAGTTGCCGGCCCGTGCGAACGCCCGCACAGGGGGAAGATCTCCAGGAGGCCTCGAAGGAATGGACGGATCACTGAAGAGCAGCGCGTAGACGAACTGGGCACTGGGCACCACGCCGCTTTTTGCGCAAAACTCGACGATCCGCTGAGCAAACCAGGCCAGATGGGAGTCCTTGTACCTTGAACTCAGGATTCCGAGGAGCACCAGGTCCTCCTCGAGGTTCACATGAATTCCGCGATGAGTATCGCCCGAGCGGAGATAGGTGTAATCGGGTCGCAACCCATAGGCAAGGTGATAGCCAAGCTGCGAGAGCCAGGCCTTCTCGGCCTCGAAACGGTCCTTTCCCAGGGCGGTCGTCAACGCCTCGGTGACCCAGGCAAGCCGGGCGGCGTACGAGCGTCCGTACCTCCAGCCCAGGTGATGGCCACCGTCGATCGCCACCCAGCGGGCGACAGCGACAAACTGACTCCAACGCTCCGACGAGCGCTCCACCTCCCTCTCAAACTCACCGCTTCCGTCGCAAAGTGAAAGCGCTGCAATCAAGCGCGACGCTACTGTGAAGTGCGCATGGCCAGACACGAACCCCTCGTTGTTGGAGTCGATCGACCCCGCCTCATTGCGATAGGCTTCGACCAGGGACGACCGCAAGGCCACGCGTTCCTTCGCCGTGAGCGCATCAAAGAGCCAGTCGTAAAGAATTGCAAGCGTTTGAAGCCGAATACGGGTGTCGCGCCGAGTCTTGCCCTTCACGTCGTCCGCGATCGCCCGTGCCAGCGTGAACGCCTTGCGCCGGTAGGATTCTTCCCCTTCCACTTTCCAACAGACAAGCAGGCTCAGCGCCCTGGCGATCAGGAAGTTCGAGTTCGAAAGCGTGAACCGCAACCGCTTTTCATCGAGAGGCGCTTCGGAATCACGTTTCACGTGTTGCTGATAGATTTGGCTCAGTGGACCCTTCGCGCGAGCCCTGAGCGCTGGAAGAGCCCCCGGGGAAACGAAAAGCCGCGGGTGCTTCAGGGCGACCACGCTCGTTGCCGTCGGAGGGGCCGCGGCAAGAAGACCCGCGCTACAACCCACAATCACCGCGCAGAGAGCCCCGTGGAGGAAACTGGGTGAATCCATCAGGTCGAGCAGTGTACCATGCTCCAATTCACTCACGTGAAGAGGCTTGTTTTCCGCGATTCCCAAGGAGCTTGAGCGATGAAAGACCTCGCAATCTCTGTTGTTCTCTGTTTTTGCGTCTCATGGGCCTCCGCGCAGGAAGAGAAGAAGGCGCCCGAGAGCGACCCCGCACCTGTCGAGAAGGAATACCCTCGCCTCAAGAGGGAAGGCCGCGACCTCCCAGGCGCCGCGCAGCCGGCGGTCGAGGATGGCAAGGCCAAGAACCACGAGACCATGGAGAAGCAGGGCTGGAGCTACCTCTTCGACAGCCGGCCGTCCCGGGGCAAGCACAAGGCCGATCCGTTCGCCCTGTGGCGCGTACGCAACCCCGACGAACCGGCGCGAAACTTCTGGAAGGTGATCGAAGAAGGCGGAGAGCTCATCCTTCGCAACGAGATCGCGAAGGACGCGCGTGGAACCGACTTGATCTCGCGACAGAAGTTCTGGGATTTTGAGCTGCACGTTGAGTTCCGGGTGCCTCCCCAGTCGAACAGTGGCGTCTACCTGCGGGGGCGCTACGAGATTCAAATCACTAGCCTCACCCCGGGCAAGGGGACGAAGCCCGGGATGGGGGACCTGGGAGCGATTTACAACGTGCGCGAGCCTCTCGTGAACGCCAGCAAGGGGCCCGGGGAGTGGCAAGTGCTCGATGCGACGATCCGCGGCTTCAGGATCACGGGTGTACGGCTGAACGGCGAGCTCATTCATGCCTCGGTCGAGATCCCCGAAAACAAAAACGGAGGCACAGGCAGTCAGCTCGCGGCGGCGGACGATGCCTCGGAAGACCCCAACGCTCCAGGTCCAATCTTTCTTCAGGGTGACCACGGCAACGTCGACTTCCGCAACGTTCGAGTTCGACCCCGTCCATCCTTTCTGAGGCCGCTTACGCCGGAACGTGAGCAGATCCGCAGGCTGAAGGGGGTCGAGGGCGAAGAAAAGCCGAAGGCGGCCAAGTGAATCAAGAATTGATCGCGAGCGGGCCTCTCTTGCTCACGTCAGAGGATGGAGTGCACGTCCTTGAGCTTCGCAATCCTCCAGCAAATGCGCTCTCCACAGGTCTGCTCGAGGCCTTGTCGCGTGCGCTGGACCTCTTGGAATCATCGCCGCCAGGCGCCCTCGTAATCACCGGAGGCAATGGAAAATTCTTCAGCGCCGGCCTCGACCTCATCGCGGTGCTGGAGCTGGACCACGCTGGGGTCGAAATGCTCCTCTCCAGGCTGGTGAAAGTCCTGCTGCGTATTTTCCGTCTGCCGTTCCCGGTCGTGGCGGCCCTGAACGGCCACGCGGTGGCCGGTGGCGCGATCCTGGCGCTTGCGGCGGAGCACCGCGTCGCTGCGCAGGGTGATTTCGTCGTCGGCCTGAACGAGGTGCAGGTCGGGTTGCCGCTGCCGGCGCCGCTCTTTGAGATCGTACGCTCGCAGGTTGAAGTCAGGGAGGTCGGCCGCGTACTCCTGGCGGGGCGCAACTACCCGGTCGAGGAAGCAAGGTCGGCCGGTCTCGTGCACGCCGTGGCGGATCCGAAGGAGCTTCGGGATCACTCGGTGGCGCTCGCGAGGAAGCTCGCACAAGTGCCCACGGCCGCCTATTCGCGCATGAAGCAGCTTCTGAGGTCAGAGGCGGAGTTTCGTATTGGCACTCAAGAGCTCGACACTGAGTTCCTACGCATCTGGTTCGAGCCGGAAACCCGGAAGGCCATGCACGAAGCGAGAGAGAGGCTGCGCAAGAAAAAATGATGTGGGGTTGGGAAGTCGATCGACCTTCCTGTGTGGGGCCCCCCTTCCCTGTTTCCATGAACACCTCCACTCGACTCGCGATTCCTGACGATGCGCATTTTCTCTTCGCCCTCTACTCGAGCACCCGGGAAGAAGAATTGCGCTCCGTGGGCTGGGACGCGGGCCAGAAGGAGGCTTTCCTGCGACAGCAGTTCACGGCTCAACAGATCTGCCATGCTACGCGCTTTCTTGACTCGGAGGATCGAATCATCCTCGAGGACGCCAAACCGATCGGGCGACTCCATGTCGCGAGGGAGAAGGGGGAGGTCCGTCTCGTCGATATCGCGATCCTCCCCACTTACCGGGGGCGGGGGATCGGCACGAAACTTCTCGAAGAGCTTCAGGACCAAGCAATGAGGTCAGGACTCCCCCTTTGCGGCAGTGTGGCAAAAAGTAACCTGAGTGCGGTACGCTTCTACCAGCGACTGGGCTTCGTCGTCACGGGCGACATGGAAACGCACCTCCAGATGGAGTGGCGCGGGATTCTCGATGGCGTTGATGGCGGCAAGAACGGCGGCGCGAAGTTGGGCTGATCCAGCAAGCGCACGACCCGCTACAGCCTCAGGTGCTGGATAATCGCCTCGTAACGCTGTCGACCTGCCCGGTCAGGCCCGAGAGGAACCAAAAATAGCTCAAGTCTTCCCAAGACTTCTCGCCAGAGGCCATAAATCCCCTGGGAAAGCAGGGGCACCTCTGGACCGAGAAAGAGGAGCGAGAAGCTCTCCAGCCCTGGCACCTCGGGTCCTTGCTTCAGTTCGACGAGTTCAAGCTCAATGGCCTCTGCCCCCCCTGTGCCGAGCCGAAACACCTGGCCAAGGTGTTCGGTAAGAGTATCGGCGTTGACGTCCTTGAGATTCAAGTGCGCTATCGACAATTCATGGATCCATTGCACCCCAGAGCGTCTTCCGTCGGGTCTGGGCCACACGCGTCAAGGGGCGGCGGCACACTGCCTGTTCCCAAAAAGAGGTACCTCAGAAATGCGATCACGTCAGAGATGTCAAGCTGGCCATCGTCGTTGGCATCGGCCGCATCGTCGCAAGCGAACGGAGCAGCGCCAAGGAAAAGTCTGCCGAGAATCCTGGTCGCGTCCGAGATGTCGTGGAATGAGTCGTCATTGGAGTCGCCACGACGAAACCCGACCACCGGCGTGATCTGGAAGCCAGTTGCGTCCCTGCCACCCGTGATGTCCGGGAGAGGATCATTGCTCGAATTCCAGTTCGACGGGTTGGCCACGGCCGCCAGGATCTCGTCTCGAGTGCCCGAGGCGAGTCCCATATAAACACTGTTGTCGTACTCATTCCCCGGGTTTGGACCCGCGCCAACAGCTACCGCAGTCATACCCCCAACGAGGCCCGGGTAGAGCTCCGATTCGGTGGCATAATTGGGCGTTGCGCCGAGGCCCCAGCCGGTTGAGTTGGTGTTCAAGGCAAAGATAAAGGTTGGAGCGTCCACGGTCCCGGTGAAGATTGCGAGTTGGTCGCCAAAAGCTCCAGCCCTCAAGGAAGGCCCCACGGCTGAGGGTCCCGCCCGGTAGCCGGAGGGGACGATTCCACCCTCGAACTTCGCGCGAAGGACCTTGCCTGCCGGAAGCCCACCTGGTGGAACTTCAAAGACGAGGCCGCCGTCGCTCGTGGTGAGGCTGCCACGCAGGCGGCCCGCTGACCAGCCCGCGTCGCTGAAAGTGATCTCCGCGCCGGGTTCCAGGTTCACCAGGGGTACCCAGGCGAACTGGTCGTCTGGGTCTGACTGAAACCCGATGACGATAATATCGCCAGGCTGAATAGCGCCCAGAACGCCTTGACGCCAGAACTCTGTCACGAAGCAGGCGAGTACCAAGGCGCAGGCCATCAGCCCCGCAAGCTTCCGGACGCTCAAGGCTCTCTCGGGGGGGCACAAAGAGGTTCTTGTCCTTCTTGACGCCGACATGGCACTCGCAAGACTCCCAGAAAGATACTGAGATTGCAAGTACCCGCGTGTGGCTGCGAAAAGGGATGACCGACCACCGCCCTGACTCCGCTCAAGACGCCCTGGCACGGCGGGGAACGCGTTGACTTTTATCGCCCTGGACTGTTTCATTGAAGGGCCGCTTCGGCAACTCGCCGAGCCCTTCGTCGCACTGCAAGAGAGCCTGCAACAGTTGGAAGAATCGATTGATCCCATGACTGGCGACTTGAGATACCGTCGACGCGAGTTCCTCCTGAAGTGTGCTGCAACAGCGGCGGGGCTCGCGGGACTCGGTGTTTCTCTCGCCCTCGGGCGATCCGCCAGGAGTGCCCCTGGGCCGTGGGAAGAAGGGCCTCCCCGGGCACATGGATTCGCGCAGGTGGTGTTCTCCATCGAGCGCGCCACCTTGGAGCAGCTTTCAAGCCAGGTCGGCAAGAGATTTCGAGTCCAGGCTGGAGCAGGTGAGCCCTTCGATGCGGAGCTTCTGGAGGCTCGTTCCTCTCGAAGGGACCCCTGGCGGCCGAAAGATCTTCCGCGTCAGATTCCCTTCTCGCTCCTCTTTGTCACGAGGGAGACGGGAATCCTTCCCCGGGGGACCTGCAAGTTGAGCCATCCGGAACTAGGGACCTTCGAGCTTTTTTGTGCGCCTGTTGGAGCTCCAGGCGACGACGTCCACTTCGAGGCCGTTTTCAACTAGAAAACTTGTGCTCGCGCTGCTTACCCGGGAGACAGGACCATGTCGGAACCCTTCATTGGCCAAATCATGATCGTAGGATTCAACTTCGCACCTCGTGGCTGGGCCACTTGCGATGGGCAGCTCCTGCCGATCTCGCAAAACCAGGCTCTTTTTGCCCTCCTCGGCACCACGTACGGCGGAGACGGACGAACCACCTTTGCCCTGCCAAATCTTCAGGGGCGAGTTCCGATTCATCCAGGACTGGGGAGCGGTCACACACTCGGTGAAGCGGGGGGCACGGAAACGCATACCCTGAGCGTGAATCAACTCCCGGCTCACACACATGCCGCCAAGGCCACAGCCACGACTCACGCTCGCTGCTCCAGCCAGGCAGGCGCCGTTGATAGTCCCGTCGGCATGGTCTGGTCCGGCTCCTCGGAGGGAGATCAAGGTTACCGCGGCTCGCCTGACGCCGAGATGGCCGCGAACGCAGTCGAGGTCGCTGTCACCGTCGAGACTGTCAGCACGGGTGGATCTCAACCCATTAACAATATGCCGCCCTTTCTTGCAGTAAATTTTGTGATCGCGCTCCAAGGAATTTTCCCGTCGCGAAACTGAGCGATGGACGGGGAGGCACTGACATGGGCAGCGCTTCGATCGTCCTACAAGCTTGCTACAGGCCGCAGATCGGGTAGCTGCTGCAGCCGAGATCTCCCGACGACCCGGGCGCGTGTGAATCGAAGCCGCACTGCTCGGGCGGGGGGACCAGCGGAGGGCGGTGGGCCCCTGCCGAGGAAGAGGTGCCCGAGGACAGCGATTCCATCGCTGATGTCGATCAAGCCGTCGTTATTCGCGTCGGCTGCCTCCCTGCAATTCGGCGCTTCGTCGCCCAGGAACAGGCGGCCGAAGATGAATGTCGCAGCGGATAGGTTCAGGTCGCCGCTGCTGTTGGCGTCGCCGAGGCCGCTGCTTCCTTGAAGACCCTGACGAAAGCCAGGACTGCTGGTGACAGGATCGCCCCTCAGATCGCGCAGGCTCTTGCCAACGCGATGGAGGCGCAGGAGAAGTCGGCCGGTGAAGGAAATTCGGCGCCAGACACCCCGCACCACATACCGGCTCCGGCCAGGCCCGAGAGACCGCCCTTACCGGTACTCCCAGCCGCTCCGGTACTCGCCGCGGGATTGGCAATGCTCCAAGAGTCGAGCGAGAAACGCGTGGCGGCTAATCGTCGCACTGTCACCCACGATTGCCAGGTGCCGGCGAGCTCTCGTGATGGCCACGTTGGTGCGGCGGTCGTCCGAGACGAACCCCACCTCGCCCCGCTCGTTGGATCGGACAAGGCTGATGACAATGGCTTCCTTCTCACGGCCCTGGAACCCATCGACACTTCCTATCTCGAGGTCCGGATAGGCGGTCTCGAGGCGTGCTCGCAGTCGGTCGACCTGCGCGTTGTAGGGGGTGATCACGGCTGTCAAGGACGGCTTCACCCCCGCAGCGAAGAGGCGCTCGAGGTGGGCAACGACAATGTCGGCCTCACCCTCGTTGAGCTTCGAGTCACCCTCCACTTCAACCTCCTCCTCGAATCCGCAGCCGGCCGTGTCGATCATCCAGAGGGCAGAGCGAGTCTCGTCGGTTTCGGTCACTCCTTCGAGCTCACAGAGAAGGTGCTCGGCGACCGTGGCGTGAGCCTCGAGTTGGCCGTCGTAGAGCTCCCTGGACGGCCACTCCATGATCCGTGTATTCATGCGATACTGGGTGCGGAGCATGCGTTTGGCCCTGTCACCATGTTTCTTGACGAGGCGATCGAAGAGTGTGATCGCAAGGCCGGATCGCTCGGCCTCGGGAGACTTGATCGTGGGCGGAAGCTGCAAGTGATCGCCAGCGAGAATGACACGGCGGCCTCGAAGCAGCGGAATCCAGCACGAGGCCTCAAGTGCCTGAGCGGCCTCGTCAATTACGACGGTATCGAACTCGAAGCCGGCGAGGACCGAGTCCCCCGCCCCCGTGTGCGTCGCCAGGACCACCTCTGCGGCGGCGAGAACATCGTGGATGGTCCGATCCTCCATCTCGCGCAGCTCGGATCTGAGGCGGCGAAGGTCCTCCCTCAGTGCTCGCCGCTCCGCGAAGGATTCGGTCCTGCGAAGCTTGCGCTGACACTGTGCTACCTCCCGGCGAACCTGTGCGGCAACCCTGGTCCCATTCGCAATTTCGACGAGAGCATCCAGCGAATGCTCAACGACGCTCGGCAGGAGTCGCGCGGGGTGCCCGATCCGCACGACCCGCACATTGGCCCGGGCAAGCCGTTCGACCAGGTTGTCGACTGCCACGTTCGAGGCTGCGCACGCGAGCACACGTTCCCCCCGCCGGACCGCTTGACGAACGAACTCGACAGCCGCCGTGGTCTTGCCGGTGCCAGGCGGTCCATGGATGAGCGCGAAGTCACGCGCCGTGAGCGCGAAGGCCACGGCTTCCTGTTGCGAGGTGTCGAGGTCGGCGTTGAGGATTTCGAGAGGCTTCGGCTTCTCGAAGTCAGGCTCGCGAATACCAAAGAGCACCTCCCGGAGCCGGGAGCAGGGCCCCTTCTTGCCCGCGCGAAGGCGTTCGAGCGCCTCGCGAAGGCGCCTGTAAGTTATGTCGTTGGCAACACGATCGATCCGCAGAGGCTCCTTCAACGGATCCTCAGGAAGTTCGTCGAAAGCCACGGTGATGCGCCGCGATTTGATGCGAAAGACAACAGCCGTCGGATCGCCCGCCCGAAGCGGTGCCGCTCCCGGACGGCCGGAGTCCTTCGAGGAGCGCAAGAGCACGAGGTCGCCGGGTTGAATCCTGGTCGCTGGCAGATCACCGCCTTGAATCTGCTCGAGCTCGAGCAGCGTACGACCGCCGAGGCCGGTGAACTCGTCCTGCACTCGCAGACGAAGCAAGCTCAAGCCTCGCCGCTCCAGCTCCTGGGCGGGAAGCGAGACCTGAAGCCTCGCGGTCTCCTCCACCTCGGCCTGCCGCTCAAGCTCGAGCAGTCGCAGGTGTTTTTCAACGAAGAGATCGATGGGGCTGGAAGAGGCCATGGAAGAGCCGAGTGTAATACCCCGGCCAACCGAGGATAGTCCCTATTCCTGGATGCAAAGCTGCCTCGCCAACCTGCCGAGCCATTCCCCCCCCCGGCCACATCGTGGGCACCGCGGGCGTTCGCGGCCTCTGACCCAGGCAAGAAGCAACATGAGCGCACGCTCCCCAGCGAGGTTCGTAGGCGCATCGGGAAAACGCAAGCAGATCTCTGAAGAATCAAGGCCCTGGAAAAAGTCCCCTGCCCGTTCCAGGACTGCCTAACGCCTCGTTGCCACGAACGCAGCCCAGTAAAACGGGTGCGTGCTTTCGCCCCTCGCTCGGCGAGACCGCAAGACTTCCCGCGAGGCTTCGCCAACGGACTCGGCGGGGCCGAGATTCCGGGCGAAAAATGCAGCATAAAAAGAGCCCATCCAGGCCCTCGCCGCCTCGTCGTCGACGGGCCAGAGGGTCGTGACGATGGCGTGAGCACCCGCAACCTGAAAGGCCCGGCGTAGCCCGAGCACTCCCTCGCCCGCGGCCACCCGTCCCACGCCGGTATCGCAGGCGGAGAGCACGACGAGCTCGGCCGAGGAAAGATCGAGCGCCACGACTTCTTCGGCAGTCAGAATGCCATCCTCGTCGTCAAGGCTCACAGCACCTCGCTGATTCGCGCCAGCAAGTGCGAGGCCGGAAAGGTGGAGGAGCCCTTCGTCGCCAGCAGCACTCGTGGCCGTGGACGCTTGCTTGAGACGCGTGATGCCCCGCGTGCCCCGCGCGGGCTCTGCACAGCTCCCGCCCAGGAAGAACGCGTGCGTCGCCAGGTGAAGGATACGCCGGCCGGGGGCAAGAACCTTGAACGCGGCCTCCGTGGCGATGTCTCCCGTCAAGACGAGCGCACGATCGGTAATATCGCTCCGTGCTTCCCAGAGTCGAGCGGCCTCCAACGCCTCGGCCAACATGGCGGGCCGCTCCTCAAAGCGCGTCGATCTGAATTCGAGACAATCCCTCGCGATTGCCCGGAATTGTCCGGCACTTGCGATCTCGACCGGTCGCGGCTCGTTGTTTGTTGGCTTTGCGTGAGGTGCGTCAAAGGCTGCCCCACCCACGGCGAGGAACCCCTTGCCGGAACTCTGCGCGATTCTGCCCTTGATGAGGTTGCGCTCCGCGGAGAGCCGGACGAGCTCCGGACCGGTCTCGACGAGGTAGCCGGACTCTCCGGACGGCAGTGCGGCGAAGCTCACGAGCTCGAGCTCGCCGTCCAGGACGAGGAACGTAAGCCCCACACCGCCCAGGTGAGCCGCAATCGGATCCCAGACAAGCCGCTTCAGAGCAGCGCCCCGCCGCCGGCACTGGAGCTCGGCATCGGCCTGCGATCGCCTCGAGTCGAGGACACCTCGCGATGCCTCGTCGATCCAGGCCTTCGCGAGCTCATCGATCTCTGCTCCGCATCCCAGATGCAGTGCCTGAGCGCTCTTCTCTCCGGATCGGAGCACAAAGGCGGTGTACCTGCCGTCTCCCTGGCGCACGTAGCTCACGAGAGCGCTTCCCGCTGCGAGCGACGCGAGCACTTCAGCGAAGCCGATTGGAGCCTGTTGTACCTTCTCCCGAAACCGGACGCTCTTCGCTGCAAGCGCCCGCTCGGCGGAATGGTACTTCGCTCGGAGAGATTCGAGGAGGCGGCGATAAGCGTCCGGGGCCTCGTCGCGCGGCCCTCGCACCCTCACGTTCGAGAGACGCATGGCAGCCTCGCGCAGCTCTGCCCGGCAGGCTGTTTCCTGGGGCTCCCTGGAAGCCAGATCGCCGAGGCCTCGCTGGCGAGACGCCATTGCGTCCAGGACCAGCGCTCGGGATCGAATCACATTGTCGAAAACGCGCTGCAGCGAGCCAGCATCGGGCAGCCCTGGCAAGACGGAAAGGGCGACGTCGAGCCCGGAAGTGCGCGCCGAGACGAGCCTGCGGGCCTCGCGGTAGAGGAGCGAGTCTTCCTCCACCATCGTGAGAGCCATGGATCGCACGTGCTCACGCCAGATCTCCTCGCCCAGGAGTGCATGATCGAGGGCCTCGCGACTCTTCCCATTACGCGCCTGCGCCTCTGCCAGGCTTCGATGACTTCTCGCGACGAGCGGATGGTCTGCGCCGAGCGACTTCTTGCGCAGGTCCAGAGCTCGCTGGTGGAAGGTCAGTGCCTTCGCCTGCGCTTCGGAATCTTGGGAAACATCGAGGGACAGCGCCAAATTTTCGAGAGTGGCGGCGACATGGGGATGCTCCGGACCGAGGCTCGCCTCGCGCAGCACCAGCGATCGTTCGAGGAGGGATGCCGCCTCGGCGGTGCTGCCCACGAGGTAGGATATCCACCCCAGGTTGTTGAGCCCGGTGCCGAGCGTCGCAGTATCATCCGGCGACTTTATCTGCCAGATCTCGAGCGCTCGTTTTTCAAGCGGTAACGCGTCTGGAGCTGCGTTCATGTCGACCAGGCACATGGCGAGGTTGTTCAGGCTCCAGGCCACGGCGGGGTGATCAGGACCGAAGGTCAGCTCACGCTCCACCAGCACGCGAGCGAAAAGCCCCCTCGCGTCCTCGAGCTTGCCGGTTGCTTGCAGCAGCGCAGCCTGGGCGCTCAAGCAGGCCTGCAAGGTCACATCGCCGCTTCGGCCAGAATTTTCGAGGATACTCCGCGCCCGTTCGAGAGCCGGCATCGCGGCGGCGTAGTTCCCTGATTCGATCCCAAGCGCGGCAAGGTTGATCAAGCTTGTTGCCGTCTGTCGGCTTTGAGGGCCTCGCGTGCTCTCCTTGATTCTGACAGCCCTCTCGGCAAGCGTCAGCGTCTCCGTCTCGGCTGCCTTGCCAGAAGAGTGAAGAACCTTCACGAGCAGGTCGATGGCCTGCCCCGACTCGAAAGAATCGGGACCTTTCTCGCCCTCGCACGTCCGCAAGAGCTCCCGCGCGGCCACTTCAGCCTCGGTGACGTGCCCCTCCGCAAGCAGATTTTCGATGAACTTGAGATCCTGCGCGGCAGCGAGCCGGAGAGTAAAGATCAGTATGATGACGCTATTGCATGCAGTCGGCATGGCTCTCGAGGCAATCATCTGCGCTCATGGCTCCCTCGCAAACGGCCTCGGTTCCGCGCCACCCCGGCGGTGCAGGGCCCCCAAGAAAGAGAAAGCTCAGCATGAAGACCATGTCGGAGAGGTCAAAGAGCTGACCCGGAGCTCCGCTGGCATTCGCGTCGCAAGCCTCAACGCACGGGGGGCGCGGGCCGCCGAGGAAAAGATAGTTGAGACCAATAATCGCGCTCGAAATCCCGGGCCGGCGACCGATTCCGTCGCACAGACCACGGAGAAATCGGTTGGAGGGAGGCTCGACACAGCCCACGAGGATCGTGCATTCAAGGGCCGGGCGCTCATACCGCCCCACGTTGGGCGGACTGCTGCTGACCGTCACGGGTTGAATCATGATCCGGTGCTCGCCCCCACTCGTGGCCGCGATCTGTGCGTGGGTCGGGAACACATCCTGCTTCACGTGATCGAGCACGCCGTCCACGAAGACTTCGTACTGGGTGGGCGGTGGAATCCCCGTCTTCCAGTCGATGACAATCTCGCACTCCTCGCCAGCTCCTTCCGTGCGACAGGTCAACTTCGAGGAATCCGGGGCACCCAACATGTCCCCCGAGCTCTCCAGAACGGTCTGCACCTGGCTCCCGAGCGATCCACCCGCTCCCGACGCGGAGTACGTGTGTTCCCCCGCGGCCGCGTTCTGAATGACAAAAACATTGGGCCCGGTTACGCCCGTCACCGTCGCGATCACGGCCGTTCTGTCCCTGATCTCAACCTGCCCCGGGGCCGGCGCGGGGTCTATCCACTCGAGAACCACGGTGTTCTTGCCGTCGGACTCCGTGAATTGCGTCTGCGTGGCTTGAAAGTCGGCGCCTCGAAGCGTGCATGCCGCAAGGACGACGGCCCAGAGCCACTGAAGTTTGACAACGTGCATCTGCATGGAGCGCTCCTACGGATTCCGAAAAGTGAATTTGCGAAGCCAGAGCCCAGAGACCCGCTCGGCGCCGCCTTGAGCTCGTTTCATCTCCTCCAGGAGATCCGAGAGCGGACCCTGGACGGGGTTCTGTTTACCTGCGGACAACTTCTTGAGCCGCGTGATACCCCGCAGCGCGACCTCGCGTGGGATCTTGTCGTGAGCGATCGCCTCCTCGAGCTCCTTCAGTGGCTCTAGCGAGCCCATGAGCAAGAGACGCTCTTCGCCTCCGACCGAGGTGACTTCCCAACCTTCTCCGCCCGGGATGCGGCACGCTTTCCCGGGAGGAAGAGGGTTGTGAATCGGTACGTCGGCGCGAGGAAAGAGAACATTGACAGTTCCTGAATCATCCTCATTGAGCACGTACAGATGGAAGGGTCGATCGCACTTGAGCTCGAGGGAGATGCCCTCACCAACAGCGATCCTGTCGCCATCCGAGAGAACCTTACCAGCGCGGGATGCGAGGGCCTCAACGTGAAAGGATTCACCGTCCGGGCGCAGTGCCAGGACGGCCACAGCGACCGCAATCAAGAGCGCCGCCGGCGCGACCCATCTCCCGAACATTCTGTGTTTGCGTCTCCCCCCCACACACTCGAGCAAGGCCGCTTCCATGTCCCCGGCGGAGGAGTACCTCGACGAGGGATTCGTTGCCAACGCTCTTGTCACGATGCTCGCGAATCGTTGCGGGATGTCGGGCCTGACATCGCGGATCGGCGTCAAATCGCCGACCTTGACCCTCTCGAAGAGTTCCCGGAGGCTTCGCGCCATCACGGGAAACTTCCCCGTGCTCAAGTTGTACAGCATCATTCCGAGCGCGTAGAGATCGACACCCCGGCCCGGCTTCTGCCCACGAAGCGTCTCGGGCGCGATGAAGAGCGGAGATCCCGCGAGAGCCCCTGCGGCTTCGGGCTCCCGTCCCTCGGCGAAGTAGGAGCCGAGCCCAAAATCGAGGAGCACGATTCGGCCGCCCTTCTCCCGGAGGACATTTTGGGTCTTGACGTCTCGGTGGACGATTCCGGCGGCGTGTACGGCTGCGAGCGCCCGGCAAACCTCGACGCCCACGTGGGCAGCCTCCTCAGCGCTCAGCGGTCCCTTCCCTTCGAGCACCTCGCTGAGCGGCTCGCCAACAATGAGCTCGGTCACGAGGGCGAAGTGGCCCCGCTCCTCAAGAACGGCGTACACGTTGAGCACATTGGGGTGCCGCACGGAGGCCAGAGCACGCGCCTCGGCGAGGAATCTTTCGCGAGCGTGGGTTTCGTCCCCGACCGCAGAGGTGCCCGCTCGTTCACCCGAGATGATCTTGATCGCCACTTCACGTCCAAGCTTCTCATCCCGTGCCCGATAGACGGTGCCGAACGAGCCGCGGCCCACTTCCCCGATCGCCGTAAAACCCGTGAAGCAGGGTGGCGCCGACACCTGCCCCGCCTCTCCCAGCATTTCTGCGAGGACGGTGTTTATCGGCCTCGGATCCTTCGAGTCGAGGCACTTGTCTCTGGGCGTCGGGGTCTTCATGGCCTGCTCGCAAATCTACCCGTATGCGTCTCAAGAGAGCATACGGGCAACCGATTCCAACATGCCTCATAAAAATGCCTTGTTTTTCAGCTCGGATCGGCGTCACAAGGCAAGGAATCTGCCGTCAGGTCCGTCCCGGCGGCCTGGAAGGGGGCGGGTGGCTCACTGGAACCAAGGAAAAGGAATCCGAGGAGGGCAAGCGGGTCGGACACATCGACCTTGCCATCGTCGTTGACGTCAGCGGCCTTCACGCACCGGGGCATCTCGCCGGCCCCGAAGAGCCAGCCAAGAGTAAACAGCACGTCCGAGAGATTGGCCTCAGTGGATGAATTGGAGTCGCCGCGGCGAAACTTCGGCTCCGGGCTCGGGCGCGGTATGGCATGGGGCAGTCCGTCGGCCTCGAGGGTGAAATCCTGGACAATGTCGAGGTCCCATGTGCGCACGACGAAACCCGTCTCGGCTCGCTTCGGGAACCGGACGGTGACCGGTCGAAGGTAGAGGTCGTACTCACCGGCCTCCAGGAAAAGTGTATAGCGCCCGGCGCCGTGCGCCTTGAGGCCGGGGGGGCTCGTGACGTCGCTCGCAATCGCCTGTGTGGTGGGCAGAATCACTTTCGCGCCGGGCGCGTGGGCGCTCACCACGATGTCCGAAACTGGCGTACCCGAAACGGCGTCGCGCACGGTTCCGTGGACCACGACGATCTCACCCGAGCGGTTCGTGGCGTCAACTTCCATGGGCATTTTGTCGTGGAGCTCCCAGAGATAAGAGACCGGATCGGAGAGCTGCGTCATGAGGACCGCGAGCTCGAAGTCCTTGAACCACATCTTCGCGAAGTCGTCGCGGCCACCGACTTGCGAGCACTGCTCGGTGTGCTGGAGCTCGTGGAAGACCAAATTCCACTCGTTGGCGTCGAGCTCCATGTTGTGGCTGAGGCGCTGAACCATGTCCGGGTCGCTGAAAAAGATGCGGTGACAGTCGGTGGTGTTGTTCGACTGCGGCTGCCAGCGGTAGCCAAACTGGATCGAGCCGAGGTCGACCGTCGGAAAATGCGGCTGCAGCTTCTCGACGAGGTCGCTCGGGAGCCCGTGGAGGTCCACGCCGAATCCGAGAGCGGCCATGTAGGCCTTGTAGAGATATATCTTTGTCTGGCAAAGCCCGATCAGGAGAGAGCTGCTGAGGAAATTCTCAAGAATGCCAGGAATGTCGAGGTCAATCTTCTCGTTGATCGCGTCCTCGATCAGGTTCTTCACCAGCTTGTCGAGGTCGTTCTGGAGAGGCTTCAGATTGAGTCCGCCAATCGAGACGTGAGCCGAAATCTCTCCCAGGCGGACGAGATAGCAGTCGTCGAGACGAACCCGGGGGTCAAAGTGAACCGTCAGCTTGATGTCGGTGGCAGAGCCGCCCACCTCGAAGGTCCCGGCCCAATCGCAGAAGCTCACGGGAGACTTCGTCTTGATCTTGATCGCGGTGAGGGAAATTTCGTCGATCGAGATCGAAAGCTCGATGCCGGTAGAGTCGATCTGAAAATCCACGCTACCGAAGTCGACCTGGAATTGGCCGGCCCGGATCTCGATTCCAAGGCAGTCGCCCGCAGTGGCTCTTTCTCCGCCGATCAGGGCGACGTTGATATTCAGCCCATTCAAGCTCTGGCTCATCCCCTCGAGGATCTGCTGCGCCAGGGGAATGTCTGCCAGGCGAGCTCCGGGCGCAACGTGTGGAAGGTCAATGAGCCCGCCGCCGATCGCATCCCTGGCCCGGACCGGGGCGGCCAAGGCGAGGAGAATGGCGGCGTTCAGACGAATCTTGGCGGATACGGTAGCTGTCTTCATTTTCGACTCCTGAGAGGGGTTTTGCGCTCAAAGCGAGCGCGTTTCGCCCCTCAGGGGCCAGGAAAACGGTGGAGTGTGACCGGAAACCCAAATTTCGGCAGCCGCAGGCGTCGCATCCGGGCAAATCGGCCGGTCTTACGGTGAGGCCGCATTCCCGCGAGCCCGGAGAGAGTCGCCTGAGTACCGCCCAAAAACTGCATTTTCAGGCACTATACCTCGCGCGCCCACACGTGAGACATTCCGAATGGGCAGAGGAGTACCTTCTCAAGTCTGCTGCTCGTTTCTGCTGGTGGGGGAGGCGGACCATCCCCCACGACGGCTCGCCGTCCGAGCGGAGCGAGGGCGGA
>SXIK01000126.1 GCA_005772855.1 Planctomycetia bacterium
CTCTCACGGCAAAAACTCGGAACGCAAAGTCTATGCGGCAGTCGCGAGGTGTCAACGAGGATTTCCCAGGGCGGCCTCACCGACTCCTTCTCCGTAGAATTCCTCAATCACGCTCAGCCACTCCTCATTGTTGCGGCACTTGATAAAGGCCTGCTCGACCTGGGCGTGCATCGGGTGGAGCGAGCTCATCTTGATTCCCACCTTGCGCATAGAGCGCCCGGTGTCCGCCTCACCGTGTAACCGGACGCACAGAGCGTATTGTGCCAGAAGTGTTTCCCTCTGCTCGTGCACGCCGGGTGATGCCGCATCCTTGCCAGCGCAGATCTGGAGAGCCTGGGTGAAGATCCAGGGGTTGCCGATCGCGCCTCTTGCTACCGAGACTCCAGCGACGCCGGTTTCGGTCATCATTCGAAAGATGGACTTGGCCGTGAAGATGTCGCCCGACCCGAACACAGGAAAGCCCTGGTGCTCACGCGTAAGTTCGGCGAGGAACGGCCAGCGCGCAGGTCCGACGTACTTCTGCTCGACCGTGCGGCAGTGCACGGTGGCGAACGTATAGCCCAGATTTCGAACAGCCTCAAAGACACGATAAAAGTTCCTGAATGACTCGACACTGTCATCGTACCCGCGCCGCAGCTTCACCGTAACCGGAGCCTCGTCACCCACAGCCTCGCGAACGGCTCGCAGGATATCGATCGCAGCCTCCGGTCGGGAGAGAAGGTGCCCGCCCCGGCAAATGTCGCGCATTTTCTTGACGGGGCACGCGAGGTTGACGTCGATGACGTCGTAGCCCAGTTCGAGAAGCGCCCTGGCGGCTCGCGCCATTGTGTTTGGGTTTGTGCCGATGATCTGGCCAGCAACCGGATGGTCCTCGGGATCGAGTTGCTGGGAGCGCAAACCCTTCCCTCCTCGCAAGAGGATATCGTCGAGGAGTGACTCGGTCACGCAGTACGGCGCCCCGTGGCGCCTCGCGATGATGCGCATCGGGGAGTCGGAGTAGCCCTGAAGACCGGCCTGGAAGAACGGTGTCTTTTCTCGCCAGGCGATGGGCTGCGGATCTTGTGGGATAGCTTGCATTGTGCTGCGCGAAGAGGTTACCCGCTGATCCTCCCTCCCGAAACTCTGTTGTTGATTTCCGCAAGGCCCGGGGTTCGGCCCGACCTCTGCCGTCTGGTGTGGTGTGCAGACCACGGAATTCGTCGTCCGATAACAAGCTCGAGCCACTTTTTGACGCTCCTTGCGAGCCCAAGTACCATGGGCCCCAGAATGCCCTCACCCTCCAAGCCATCTTTCGTCCGGTCGCCATCGCGTGGACGACGTTTCCTGAAGTGGCTGCGAAACGGAGGGATTGCAGGCATTCTCTTGACGGTGACTCTCTTTGTGTTTCAGGCGCCGATCATCCGCCGTTTTGTGCTCCCGCGAGTGGAGTCGGAGCTTGAGCGAGTCCTCGGGCTAAAGTCCACGATTGCAAGCGCACGAATCGACCTTCGAGGGGTTTTGATTGTCGGCGCGGTAAATCTTGAGGGCGAGGCGCCCCGGAGCGGATTCCTTGGCGGTGGGTTCGACGCGCTGCGGGTTCACTTCTCGCCCTGGAGGGCTCTTAGGGGGCGAGCTGACTGGATCGAGAAAGTTTCGGTGGATCGCGCGAGGCTGTCGCTTCACCTGGAGAGAGAGCCCATCCTGCCCGACCTCGGAGGACAGGCTCCAGTGGCGCAGTCGTCAGCGCTGATTGTGATGCCCCCGATCGAGCTCGTGGATGCGGATCTTCGTGTGTTGACGAACGTCGATTCGCTTCGGCTCCTCGGCGTTGACGTCACCCTTTCGGCGAAGGGCATCAAGCTCCTGGCACGCGCAGGAGAGGGAGACTGGAGGCCGCCCCGCGTCGGGGGACTCAAGTTTCCGCTGGAGGTGGAAGCCGAATTTGTCGACGAGGCCTCCTTCTGGAGTCAGATTCACCTCACCCGGCTTGCAATGGCAAGGCGTGAGTACACCCGTGATTTCAACATTCAGGTGTCGCGCGGCGGCGCCGTGGAGCTCTCTGGAAGCCTGCCTGGCTGGGGCGTGGACCTCACAAGGGGAAGCGTCGCAAACGGTGTTATCGACCTCACTTTTCGTGCCAGTCGCGGCGACTTGCGCTCCATCGTGTCCCTCTTTACCGATTGGCCTGTTCCGACGGCGCGTTGCACTGGAGACTTTCGACTCGTGTTGCCGATCGGGCGCGAGATGGACTGGGAGGTCGAGGCGGACGTGGAGCTTCATGACCTCGTCTGGCCGGAGCAGAGCACAACTGCCGAGTGCGTGCACGCCGTGGTGACACGACGTGCGCCGGGGTTGGTGCTGACGGGTGGATTTCACCTCAGGAACGCCTCGTGGCGCAATCTTCCTGCGCTGGATCTCTGCAGCCGGTTCCGACGATGGGATGCGGGCCCATCTGCCGGCGGCCCCTGGATCGAAATCCAGGACACGACAGCCCACGTGGAAGGTGCTGCGGTCGATTTCGATGGGCTGCTGCGCGAGGACGGACTCGTGTGGGAAGGTGTCTCGATTCGCTCTCGAGCCTTTCCGCTGCAGGCGCTCTCCGGTCTTGAGCTTTTCCCGAAGAGTCTTGTTGCGAGCGATGGGCGATTGGACATGGACTCGTGCTTCTCGGGCTCCACCCTCGATCCTGGCACGGTCGTGGGATCGGTCTCGCTCAAGGCATGCGGGCATGGGCCAGGAGAGGATCCAGTCCTGTGGTCCCTCTCTGTCGCCACTCGCTGGATGGCCTGCGTCTTGAAGGTCGACGATGGCACATTCCAGTGGGCCAATGACGAGGCCAGATTCCGCACGACCGTCAGTCCCACCGGGACTGGGCTGCCGGTCTCGGTTTCTTTCGAGAGCCTTGAAGGCTCGATTGGGGGCGTGGAGCTCGCAGCGATCGAGCCGCCCTTCATCACCATCGATGAAAACGATCTTTTCATTCGTCCCACAGTGATAGGTGCCCTGGGAGGATTCGCATCAGCGCAAGCAGCTCTTGATTTTTCCGGAGATGGCCTGGCTATCCTTGAGGGGAATGCATTCGATCTCGCACGCATAGAGAAGTTGGCGGAACAAGGCGAGATCTTGCGCCGTCTTGGGCTTACCGGGCTTGCGTCCTTTCGTGTGCTTTGCACAGCCTGTTGGAGTCCACAGGGGCAGTCGCCTGCGCTCCTGGCCGAGTCGTCGATCGTGAACGCGGGAGTCAACATCGGCTGGAAGCGGCTCGAAGGGCTCCAGGGCTCAGCACGCATTACCATGGACCGTGATGACCTCAACCTTCGGGAGCTCAAGGTCACGCACGGCGGAAGCGCCATTGAGCTGAGCGGCCAGTTACCCGTCGAATGGGGCTTGTTCCCGAAGCTGGCCGAGAGCAAACCCTTCGAGGTCCGCCTTGCCGTCGATTTGACGGAGGTGGCCGACTACGTTCCGCCTGCTGCAGGCGAAAGTGAACTGGGGGGGCGCTTGGTCGCGAATGGCTCTGCTCGAGGAAGGGTGGAGGCCGAGGTCTCCGCGCTCGCGCAGTCCTTCGAGCCGATGGTCCTCGTCAGCCTTTTCAATGGGCGGATAAAGCGACTGGGCGACTTTCCACCGCTCACCGAGGTGCAAGCCGATCTGCGTCTCTCTGGCCGGACTATTTCGATCGACAACTTGAGCGGAAAGATTCTCGATGCGGGGCTCGCAGTCACTGGAGAAACAGAGATCTCCTTTCCATGGGAGTCCGGGGGGGCCTCTGTTCGTTCGTCGGATCTGAGACTTGTCGCGAAGGGAGCTCTTCTCGTTCGCAGGCCGGAGCTAAGAGCCCGCGGCGACCTCGACCTCAGGTGGCGTGGACCCTGGAACTCGCCCCACCTCGAGGGTGACATCACGATCTCGCGGGCGTACTACCGTCAGGATCTATCCCTGGCGCCGTCCCCGGGTGTCCGCTTGCCTCTGAAGCTCTTCTCCCTGAGCACTCCACCCCTTGACGCAATAACTTTGGCTGTTCGCATTCGCTCGAACCGGGGTCTGAACGTGAAAAACAATATTGTCTCAACCCGGGCGACGCTAGACCTCCTGCTGGGCGGCACCGGTCACGAGCCCGTACTGACCGGCATCGTCTCCACGGATGAAGGGAGGATTCGTATCGCCGACTCCAGCCTCAAGCTGCGCAATAGCTTCGTCGAGTTTCGTCGAGACGACCCACTGAACCCTCGCCTCCAGATCCTGATCGGGGAGACGATTCGAGGATATGCCGTGACCCTTTCGATCACGGGTACGCTCGACTCTCCCGAGGTTCTGCTGGACTCTTCGCCTCCCCTCGAGAGGGAGAAGGTGCTTGTGCTGATTACGACGGGTCTGACGCTCGACGAGATCGGAGACCGAGGAGTGGGACGCGTCGCGGCGGTGAAGGCAGCGAAGTATGTGGGTTTACGTGTCGCGCGCTATTTCTCACGAGGCGACCCCATCGATCAGGGCTTCCTCGATCGCATCTCCCTTGAAACCGAGAGCGCCCGGACGGCCCGCCAGGAGGATCCGATTCGCGTCGAGTACCGTCTTACCGAGAGTCTTCTCCGTGAGAATGATGAGCTCTTCCTTCAGGGCGAGCGGGACTCGTATGGAGATTACAACTTCAACGTGGGCGTCCGGTTTGAGTTGGATTGATCCCTTGGTGAGCCGAAGGCAAATCTTGAATCTCGCGATTCTCCTGACTTGCCCCTTGCCCGGCGCGGAGGAGGCGGCGCCAGTCTACGGCGTGAATCTGGAGTTCTCGGGAAACGAGCAAGTTTCTGGCGCAAACCTCCGCGCGGCACTGAGCGCCCTGAAAACTGATCTGCGCCGCGGAGGAGTGGATGCTGGCTCCGCCGACGATGCCGTGTACGAGGTGATCCGTCATTACCGTTCGCTGGGCTATCGCCACGCACGGGTGAGTGCCTCCTGGCGGCGCGACCAGGGCAATTTCACCATCAGCTTTCAGGTGAGTGAGGGGCCCAGGAGCGTGCTGTCGGACGTTGCCTTGATGGGGAATTCTTATTTTTCCACAAGTGAGCTCTTGCCTTGTTTTCAATGGCTAAACACCATCTTTTTTGGGCTTGGCGCCCGGGTCTTTACCGAAGAAGTTCTGCAAGAGGGCGTCGACTGCATCGTCAGCCGATACCAACAGGAAGGCTTCTACTTCGCTCAGGCGAGTGCCGCCGTGAGTGAGGACGAAGCCGGCAAGGTTCGCCTTCATGTCGAGATTCGTGAAGGTCCACAAGTATTTCTGGCAGAGTTCCCCACGCTTGAGGGGGTGGACTCTTTCCCACTCGACTTGGTGCGCAAGGCCTGCGAGCTTGAGGAGAGACCCATTTACCTCCCGCGCCTGCCGTTGATCTTGAAAGGAAAGATTCTGGATTTTTACAAGGACCGTGGGTATCTCTTCGTCGACGTGGCGGTGGAGCGAGAGATCGACCCGGAGAAGGGCGAGGCTCGATTGAAGTTCAAGGTGCAGGAGGGGCCGGAGGTCCGAATCGAGGTTGTCTACCTGGACGGAAACTTCAGGAGCTACGAGTGGGTGCTTTACAACCGGGTGAAGCTGAAGTCAGGTGATATCTATAATGAAGAGCTAGTGCGAGCAAGCTATCGAAGCCTTCTGCGTTCCGGGCTTTTTTCGTCCGTCACGATTGAAACGAGGCGAGTGGAGGGAGTCGATGACCGTGTCTTCCTCGATGTCCGAGTCAAGGAGAAGGCGCGGTACAATCTGGCACTGCTGAGTGGATATGGCTCCTATGAACTCTTGCGTGGCGCGGTCGTCATCGAGGATACAAACCTCTTTGGCACAGGCCACCGGATGTATCTCGAGGCCAAGGCCTCCTTTCGAGGTGAGGCTGTGATCGGATCCTACGTGAATCCCTATTTTTTTGACGACCGACTGTCTCATACGGTCCAGGGGGAGTTTGAGCGGCGAGAGCAACCGAGTTTCGTGAAGCAAACGCAGGGCGGCGAGAGCGGTCTTTCGTACCGGATCTCCGACGAGCTTCGTTCCAGCGTCGTGTATCACCTGCGTGAAAGCGACACTCTGACGGTCGACGAGAACGTGCCCGACGAGCTTGTGGAGAATGTGCTCCTCTCGAGCGTCGCACTCTCGACGATCGTCGATACGCGAAACAGCATCGTCGATCCGGATCATGGCTTCAGCACGCGCGCTACCGTGGAGTACGCTGGCGGGCCGCTGGGCAGCGAGATCGACTTCTTGCGTACCACGGTTTTCGCGAGCCTCGTGGTGCCCATTCCATTCGGATTCCGTCTGGTGGGAGCCGGACGCGCAGGGGCCATCGCGCGTCTGGCCGGGACTGACGTGATCCCGATCCAGGAGCGTTTTTTCAACGGAGGAGAGTACACAGTTCGCAGCTATCGCCAGGACGAGGCTGGCGATAGCGTGGGGGGTGAGCCCATCGGGGGCGAGACCTTCACGAGCCTGAGCCTGGAACTGCGTTTTCCTCTACTTGTCCTTGATGGGCTTCAGGGGGCCTTCTTCCTGGATTCCGGGACGCTGACCCAGGAAATGAAGGACTTCGGAGGCGGGAGGTATTATTTCGGCCTGGGAAGCGGACTTCGCTACAACACACCCGTTGGCCCATTCCGTTTCGATGCCGCCTGGAATCCGGACCGGGAGAAAGGGGAGGACGAGTTCGTTTTTCATCTCGGCGTCGGGTACCCATTTTGAATTGGCTCCAACCTGAATCAAGGTAGTAGACGGGTGCGTGAACATGTCATGATCAAAAAGAATTTACTGCACGTCACATTACTTACGGTTTCTCCAAATATGCATAGCATTTCCCCGAAGCTTCCATCGAAGAAGCCCGTCACAGGTACGAGAAGCGCGATCAAAATATGAAGATGATCCTTAGACGAATCGCGGCTGCCGATGCGAAAGAGGTTGCTGTGTTTCTGGATTCGCGTGCGCTCGTCCTCAGATGGCTTGTCGCGTTCTTTCAACACTTTGAGGAGTTGCCCTCCGAAGAAGAGCGTTACTGGAGCCTCTGGCGAGGTGACGCGTGCGATACCACGGGCCTCCAGTCTGTCGTGGCCCACTTCTTCCAGAGTGGAACGACGTACGTCTGCGCGGAGCCGACGGCGGACCTTCCCACGCTCGAGGATCTGTTTGACGAGGAGTTGCTGCCCGAGAAGGTGGTGGGGGAGGCGGGGCTGCTGGATCGTTGGCGTGTGGGGTTTCCCGGTTTCACGGCTCGCGCCAGCGATTGGAAGGAGATTACCGTGCTCGAAAGTACGCTCGAGCCTGGATGTAGGGCCGAGCCGCCGGGGTTTCGCGGGGCGACGCTGTCCGATCTGCCTGCACTGGAGCAGTATGGGCAGCTGCTGGAAGCGGAACTGGAGGAAGAGTTCGCACGGGACTTCCGGTCATTGGTCGAGCACGGGCTTGTCTTCGTTGTCGAGGAGGGTGGCCGTTTGAAAGGATACGTACGCTCCAATTTTTCGGACGGACGGTACGTGCATGCCGGTGGTCTCTACGTTCATCCTCTCTACCGCAAGTCAGGCGTGGGAAGGTCCCTGGCCCGTGGTCTGGCGGTACGAGCCCTGGGCGAGCTGGGAGCCCGGGTGATTCTTGACGCCTACGCCGAGAATATGGCCGCCGTCATGGCTTACGAGCATGCCGGCTATGCTTGTGTTGGCCATGGGCTGGAGGCACGGTTCGGCGATGGCGCCTGGCGAGGGTGAGATTGAGGTCTTGCGCGCCGAGTGACTCTGTACAATAGCAGCCCGATGTCGAATCAAAAGGAATTCAAGAATCGAAAAGCCTTCTTCGAGTACGAGGTTCTCGAGAAGGTGGAGGCGGGTATTGCCCTCATGGGCTCCGAGGTGAAGGCCATTCGGGATGGAAAGCTCAACCTCTCCGACAGCTATGCCCGGATGGACGCGGGTGAGCTTTACCTCGTGAACTGCCACATCTCCGAGTACAAGAGCGCGGCAACGTTTGGGCACGAAGCGTTGCGGAAGCGGAAGCTCCTCCTACATCGTGCCGAAATCAAGAAGATCGAGATGCGGATCCAGGAAAAAGGGTTGACCGTGTTGCCGATCCGTGTCTTTTTCAACGAACGTGGGCTTGTGAAAATCGAGCTTGGCATCGGCCGAGGCAAGAAGCATCACGATAAGCGGCAGGCGACGAAGACGAAGGAAATCGATCGGGAGATTCGACGCGAAATGTCAAGACGCTGACGGTCGAGGCGGGTGCAATTTGTTGAGACGCCGCGAGGTCGTCTTGCAAATTCGAAGTGTTGGGCCATACTTGGGGTGTTGTTCACGCGGCCTGAGGGGGCGAACAGGATTCGACCGGATACAGGAAGCGTGGGTCGCAGGATGAGGTCGCCGGTAGTCCTCATTAATCAACTGGCAAAAAACAGCTGGCAACAGCAATTACGCTTTGGCTGCCTAATTAAGCGGCCCCTTCGCTGGATTCCCCTCCCCTGGGGATCTGGACGAGGGCAACAATAGGGGATAGTGCGTGAGCCGGACTCCCGGGTGAGCGCGCAAAACCAAACAGGGAGATGGCCCGCGAAGATCCCGTCCTTTGGAGCCGCGCGGGCGAGATTCAACATAGGACTATTCCTGTAGAAGCTCACGTAGAATGGTCTCGGGACGGGGGTTCGATTCCCCCCGCCTCCATTTTTTTAACTCCTTTAGATAAAATAACTTACAAAGGAAAGAGCGAGAAAGAAGACGCCAAAGAGCAAGATTCAGGCAGAACCGTGAAGGGACACGGCAGCCTTGAGTCAGAAGTTGCTGAATGTGAGCAACTTAAGAAGCTCGCTGTCGGCAAAAACACGCTGGCTCTCGGTAACGAGAAGACCTCTCTTGGAAGCCAGACTGGCGTCCCCTTGGCGTCTCACAGTGTCGACAAGAACCGGGTGTTTCTGGAGCTGGTAAGGAGGCTCGGCGCGGCGTGGCCACTCCCCGACGCCATTTTATCAAGCCTGCTCGCCACGTTGGACGCTCTCGAACGGCAGGAAACCGGAGGGCCCCTCGAGAATCCCGCGTCTTCCCCACCCCCTCGTAACTGAGCGCGCCTCTTGTGCGGGGATCGGTACTGCCACTACCCTCCCGGGCGCTTTCCACTTCGAAGCGGTCCCTTGGCTTCGGGAAAGGATTCGCCTCCGTTGTGGAGCACCTCGAGCCGCTTTATCTCAGCAAGGATTGCGCGCTCGACAAGTTTTCCAAGTTGCTCTCGGTGCGGCGGGCCTGAAAGAAAATCCACGGCGCTGACTGCGCGGTAGTGTGCCTCGTCTGACACGTTGTAAGTATGCCGCGGCGCTTTGAGCGTGCGCCGCTTCTCCTGAGTTTCTCGAACATCGCCTTCATGTACGATTGCGCTTTCCTCGCTCCCCTTCCCTCCCGGCATAACCTGGAGCATGGCTCCGGCAAGAATGCCCAAGTCTTGCTCTGGTGGTTTGAACTCTTGCCTTCTCTCCTTCGTCATCTCCCCTCGCTTCGTGTTTAGTTCGCTGCCTTTTGAAATTGTTTTGTGTGCCTCGCTTCGAATTCTTCCGCGAGTGCCCGGTAGTTTTGAGCGCCTGAACTTTCCGGCGCGTAGGTTGTCACCGGCAGTTTTGTGTTGTGCGCTTCTGACAGTCTCGTGTTCTTTCGAATCACCGTTTCGTAAACGTCGCTCCGCGAACTCTTGAGCCACGTCAAAATTTCTTTTGTCTGGTTATCCCGAAAATCAACTTTGCATGCGACAACGCCTGAAATCGATAATCCAGGATTCCACTTTTTCTGCACAACCGAAATTTGCTGAAGCAGCGTTGCGAAAGGCGTAATCGAAGGAGCTTCAAGGATGATTGGAATGAGAACCGTGTGAGCCGCGGTGAGCGCGTTCGTTGAAATTAAATCAAGGCGCGGCGGGCAATCGAGCAAGATGAAATCGAAATCCTCGACTCTCGACTTCTTGAGCGAATCTTTGAGAAACGATTCCCTCTCCTCTTGCGTCGACGCTGCTGGAACGAAGCCCTCCATGAGAGGACCATTTGGAATCACCGCGAATCCGGACGAAGCCGAAACGACGAGTGAGTCGAGGCTCTCCCTTCTATAAAGCGCTCCAAAAAGTTCACCGCCCGAACCCTTTACGCCGAACGCATCGCTCAAACCTCCCTGGGGGTCAAGGTCGCAGAGCAAAATTCTTTTTCCACGTTCAGCGAGTGCCGCTCCCAAGCCACACGTAGAGGTGGTCTTGGCAGCCCCGCCTTTCTGATTAGCGATTGCCACTATAAGAGTCATGCGCAATTCTTTCCATACACCGTGGTAACCACACAAGGGGTTGATTGCGGATAAACCGTGGCTATCGTGGCAAGCGTTCTTGACATGGCATTGCCTTCTTTCCACGCGATACGTGGCAAACAAGGTTTCCGTGGTGCTTCTGTTCACCGAAGACGCACAAATTCTTTGGCCAGTGCGTGGTCGGTCCTTAAAGCCCGTGCCTTATAAGGCCGCCTATCAGCGCCGTGGTGCGCTTCGGAGGGGACAAGAGCACCTCGGGGATACCCGGGAGGAATCAGCTTCTGCGAAGGCGAATTTGCGGGCCCTGGAACCACGGTTTCCAAGGCACGCATGGCTACCGTGGTAAGGCAGCGTCTCCGTGGTCTGAGTGGCAATCGTGGGGAATGCGCAATGGAGTGTAGGCCGTGGCGAGGGTGGTCTGCGTGGCTACCGTGGCAGCAAGGGAGTCCAAAACTCACCCGATTGTGAAGAGGATTTGTCCCGTGGCATGCTTCAACCTACTTGAACCTCGGGGATAAGGGAGCATGGCGAAAAACGTACGATTCGGCGGTTCGGACAATGAGGCCAACTTGGCTCTGGCTATACCTATTGAGCCGATACGGACAGTGAGGCCCAGTCCATACGGACATCCGGGCCAAGGATACGGACTTTGGGGCCCAAAAGTTCGGACAGTGAGGCCCAGAAGATACGGACAACGGGGCCCAGTCGATACGGACAGTGAGGCCCAGAACTTCGGCCATTGGGGCCCAGACCGAAGGGATAACTTATTGAACTGCAACCACAATTCTTACTCGAATAAAGAATTAAGATTAAATATAGATAAACAACAACAGGTGTTGTTGTTTTGAAATATAGAAGGGGAGGGGAGTGGAACGAGCAGAAGCTTCAAACCTAATCACGCTACCAGATAGCGAAGAACTGAGGTGGGGACTAGACGAGCTTAACCTGGCAGAGTTCCCTTTGGGATTTCTTGATAGAGCCAAGCGTTAAACTC
>SXIK01000127.1 GCA_005772855.1 Planctomycetia bacterium
CCCAGTCATCCTGCACACGATCGGCATCGGGCACGCCGCGGAAGACGCTCTTGAGCTTCTCCGCCTCCGCTCTCAGGGTCGGGATGTGCTCGCCGGAAAGCCTCACGGCGACAGGGATCCCAACGGGAGGACCGCTTTCAAGCTGTCGCACATCGACGCGGGCTCCGGGTACCCCGCTCGCCAGAGCATGCTGAAGGGGAACAACCAGCTTGCCGGTCTCGTGCTTGTCCTCCAGTTGAATGATGATCTGTGCGTAGTTGAGCTGTCGCTGCTCCGGTGAC
This sequence comes from Planctomycetia bacterium, assembly GCA_005772855.1. Lineage (GTDB taxonomy): Bacteria > Planctomycetota > UBA8108 > UBA8108 > SXIK01 > SXIK01. The sequence continues at coordinate 282 of SXIK01000127.1, forward strand.
ACGGAAAACCAAAACCGCGGCCCTCCGCCGCCCACAAATGTGGTAAGGGATCTCAGTAGGGAGCGTGCCTTGCCATCTTTATCTGGGTGCTCTTTCCCATATTGGGTGCAGACATCCTCGATGACTCGCTCCGCATGAATTGCAGCAGCATTCGTGACGGACAACGTGGAGTCCTCGGGGAGCCAAATGTCGACGTACGAGAGGTAAGAGAGGTCCTTCGGGAAGAACTGCTCCTTGAGCCGGGCAGCAAAGAAGCCTCCCACCGCGAGAAACAGAAAAGATGCCGCTATCGTCATGAAACGATGCCGGATTGCGAACGCCCCAAAAGTGTAGTAGGCGCGCGTGAAACCGGACTTTCTGCGTTCGTGAAGCGGCACCTCGGCTTTCCTCGGGGCCCGCAGAAGATAGTAGGCGAGATAGGGGACAAAAGTCATGGACACGATGCGAGACGCCACGAGGGAGCAAGTAACGACGACGGGAAGACTGTAAAGAAAGCGCCCCGTGTCTCCACTCAGGAGGAGAAAGGGAAGGTAAGCCACCATGTTCGTGATGGTGGCGAAGAGTATCGCGGTCGCGAGCTTCGTTGGCCCAAGCCACGCGGCAATCACGGGCTTGTGTCCCTCTGCGAGGCCCCGCTTGATGGCATCCCCGGCAACGACAGGATCGTCCACCAGGAGCCCGAGCGCGATGATCAGAGACGCAATCGACACCTGCTGAATGTCGATGCTCAAGAGGTCCATCATGCCGAAGGTCATTGCGAGGGTGATGGGAATAGAGAGCGCCATTAGAAGCGCCGATCTCCACTCCCAGAAGCCCACGAGCGCGACGATGACCACAAGCACGATCGCCTCGTAGAGGCTCTTCATGAAGAGACCCACGTTCTCTTCCACCTGCAAGGGCTGGTCGGAAGTCCGTGCGAGCACAAGGTCAGGGGGGAGTGCATGCTTCAGTGACTCAAGGGCCGCATCGATACTCCTTCCGAACCGGCCAATGTTCTCCCCGGCCCGCATCTGAACAGAGACCGTGATGGCACGGTTCCGCTGCCAGGTCCCATCCGCATTTTTGCCCGAGTAGAAATTGAGATATCTGGGGGGGCTCTCGTAGCTCCTGGCGATGTCTACCATGTCGCGCAGGTAGATCGGGGTTCCCGTCTCGGAAACTGAAACAACCACGTTGGCAAGATCCTTCTCACTATCAAACTCCCCCGAGGGATCTATGCCCACTACCTTGCCGCCAAGCTCCAGCACCCCACCCGGCAAAGAAGTGTTACGTGCGCGGAGGATATCGCGAAGCATGATGGGCCGCAGGCCGTACGAAGCGAGCCGCTCCTGCGAGAAGTCGAGAAAGATCCGCTCCTTCAGAACGCCGTGACGCTGGACCTTCGAGACCGCAGGTACTGTCTGGAGCGTGCGCGTGATGAGGCTCGTGAAGTCATCCATCTGCTTGTAGGAGTACTTGTCTCCGGCTGCGGATCTCAGCTTCGCAGCAGTTTCCTCGGGCTTCCGCACCAGGAACAGATCCCACACGCTCGCTGCAAGCTCCGAGGCGCGAAGACGCTCCTCCATGAAGCTGCGGCCGGCACGTAGCAGGACGGACTCATCCACTGCCAGATCACAGTCGACCCCCCCGAATCCGGAACCCTCGATCACACGGATTTCGCGTGCCAGGCCCGCCTCCTTCAACTCACTGGCGAAGATGTCAACCTGAAGCCTCGCGATCCGTGGGCTGATCGTGGTGGAAAAGCACATGAGGAGGCTGACTCGACCCGCCTCACCTCCAGCCGCGAGACGCGTCCGCGCGATCTCTTCCTGGATGGTTCGAGCTCGCAAATCGATCTCGATGTCGTCGGCTCTTGGGCTCGCTACCGTCAACATGAGGGCCGCTGTATCGCCGAAGTCCTTGATGAAGATAATGGGCCCGGACCCTTCGGGCAAATCGCGGAGACCATCGAGCTTGAGCTTGACGTCGTCGAATTCCTTCGCCGTGTCGGCAGCTTTTTCCTCGAGGCGCACGTAAACGAGCGAGACCCCGCTCCGCGTGATCGATTCGACACGCTCTACACGGGAGCTCTCCGCAACTCGCTCTTCAACCTTGCGAGTAACAAACTGCTCCACCTTGTCCGCGGTGACACCGGGCCAAGGGCAAATTACCAGCGCCTGCCTCACGGGTATGTCAGGGTCCTTGCGCTGCGGCATCCGGAAATAAGCGAAGATCCCCCACGCCACGGTGGCCACGAGGAGAACGGCCGAGACCTGACGGTTCTCAGTGAAAAAACGAGCGAGGTTGTGAGTGGACGAAATAACCTCTTGATCGCTTGTGCCGTGCCTCATCGCCGCTCTCTCAAGGCACCACCCGGACGATCTGGCCATCGGTCACGAGCGTGGAGCCCACGACAATGACTCGCTCCGCCAGAGAAACTCCCTGCTTCACCGCCACCTGGCTGCCGTGCACGGCGCCCAGTTCAACAGGCTTGAGCCTGGCATGGCTCGCACCGTCCCTCTCCTCAACCACAAAGACCCCATATCCAATCCTGCTGCCACCCGGACGCACCACGGCGCCGAGGGGAATCACGGGCTCGGGAGGGCCCTCCTTCGGATCGTTGAGCCGGAGATTGGCGATCATCCCGACCTTGAGCTTGCCGTCGGCATTGGGCACGGTGATCTCCACCTCAAAGACACGGCTCCTCGGATCGGCCCAGGGCGATACTCGCGTTACGCGGCCCTCGAAGCGCTCGCCTCGAATGGACTCCGTGGCAACGCAAATTGTCTGCCCAATCTCGACGGACCGGATCAGGATGTCCGGTACCCCGAAGACCACCTTGACGGAAGAGACATCGGCGACAACTACCATCGCCTGACCGAGAGTTGCGAGCGCACCCGGCTCCACCTGACGACGAAGGACAATACCGTCGAGCGGAGCCTTCAGCGCGCAGTCGTCGAGCAACAACTGGGCTTCCTCGACGGCGCTCCTTGCTTGCACGAGGCGCGCCTGAGCTGCTTCCCATTTTGCTTGAACACCTTCGTAATCCGCCTGCGTCATGGTGCTCGACGCGAGCCGACTCTCGGCGCGTTCGAATTCGAGACGGGCTTGCTGAGCCGCCACAAGGGCTTCGCTTAGCCTGCCTTTCGCCTGATGGAACTTTTCGGAGTACTCCTTCTCGCGAAGCCGGACCAACACCAGGCCTTTCTTTACTGGGTCCCCCTCCTGGAGAAGACGCATCGCACCGTCCAGTCCTCGCGCTCTTGCGACCTCCTCCACGTATCCGCCCGCGCGAAAGGCGAGGCTGATCTGCTGCTGCGGCCTGATGTCAGCTGAATATCTCAAGCCCGGCGCGCCGCGGAACTCTTCCACTGTGGCCACCCGCACGGGCGTCGGTGGCTTGACGTAGGGAGCGTCCTCCTTGCACCCCTGCAACAGCACGGAGAGCATCCACACGCCACGGCGTAACAACCTGAATCTCAAGTCCATTCAATCCTCCCCGCCAAGGGCTCTCTCCAGCTCGGACTCCGCGGTCAGGCAAGCGAGGCCGGCTTCGCGCAGCTGATAATCCGCCCTGGCAGCATCCAGCTGCGCAGAGAGCAGGTCTTTCAAGAGAAGTGCCTTCTGATCGAACTTGTCCTTCGCGACACGCAGGTTCGCCTGAGCCGCTTCGAGCCCGAGCTCCGATGCCCGGAGCAACGATCGCGACTCCTCGACCTTTCGAGTCAAAGCGACCACCTCCACCGTTACCTGCGACTGCGTCTCAGCCTTGCCGATCGAAGCCTGCCGCTGCGTCTTTCGTGCTTCGGCAAGATCACGCCGCGTGCGACCGCCATCGAAAATATTCCAGGTAAGCGTCAAACCCGCAATCCCGATGTCTTCGGGAACAAACTCCAGATCGAACTGATGAAGATAGGCCAGGCTCAGGCTCAGGTGGGGTATGAAGGCAGCCCTCTTGAGGTCCGCTTGACGACCGGCGGCCTCCTCCCTGAGCCGAGCTTCAATCGAGCGATCCTGGAAGTGCTGGCGTCGCACGGGCAACCGCGGCTCGGCTGGCTTCGGTTCCTCTCACCTTTTCTGTGGCGAAGCTTTCCACGTATTCTTGTGAAAGCCTTCGCGCGGGGTGACTTCAGCCAGCCGCTGCCACGCCGCATGAGAAACGCTGGACCCGCAGGGCGAATGACCAACCTGTTCGCGATCGGGCGTGACAACGCAGGCGGACGCGTTGTCTACAACGGCCGTCGCCTGGATGTGCGCTGGCGCTACTTCAAGGAGAATCGCGAGTTGGTACGTCGGATGGAGGCTGCGATGCGCTCCGTGGCGAACTGCTATGGCGCCACATTTGGGACACTTTTCACGTGGCAGATCTTTCGCCGCATCCTCACGGTTCATCCGCTCGGGGGATGCAACCTCAGCGACTCCCCGGCGCGGGGCGTGGTCTCGGCGGATGGCGAGGTACACGGAAATCCGGGCCTCTTCGTCGCCGACGGCTCAGTGATTCCGACATCCATCGGCTTCCACCCATGCATGACGATCGCGGGAGTCTCGGAGCACATTGCGGAACGCGTCGTGGCGTCGCTGCGAACCTGAAACCCATCCGGGGTAGTGGCAAGAGCCCCCCAGGACGTCGTGCACAACAGCGAGAAGACTCGCACGTGCTCGCAACCGTTGGGATCTGGTTCGGGCGGCATGGGCACGGCGCCCGGCAATCCGGTCAGGGGCCCGCCGGGCCCAAGTTACGTTTCTGTACCTCGTTTCAATTCTCGAAATCCCGTCAGCCTTGACCTACACTGAAGGAAGGTATGGGATTGTTTGATTATTCGGGTCTCTCCTCGAGCAAGAAAGATAGTGAGCTTCCCATGATCACAATTAAGCGCTCCCTGTTGGCGTCTCTCACATTGCTTTCCCTGGCATCCTCCGCGCAGGCAGCCTTTCACTTCATGCGCATCAGCGAGGCGCTCGGTCAGTGGCACGGCGATCCGCGAATTCAGTTCGTGGAGCTGACGATGGCTTCGCTGGGCCAGAATTTCGTGGCCGGGCACAAGATCATCTTCCAGGACGCTGCCGGCGCGAAGACAGGTGAGGTGATGTTCACCAGGAATGTCATGGAGGACGCAAGGGGCTCCACGATTCTTGTCGGCACCGCGGCTTTCGAGGCGGCTTTTGACGTGACGCCGGACCTCTTGATGCCGGAAGGCCTGATGGCCCCATTTTCAGGACGTGTCTGTTTCGACACGATCGACTGCCTGGCCTACGGAAACTATACCGGCAGCAATGGCAACCTCGGCACGCCGGCCAGCGGCTTTCCCGTCGATGGCGACCAGAGCCTGACCATCAAGCTTGTAACGTTTCCCGGATTCGGCAACAACTCCACTGACTACGAGCTCCGCACTCCGACACCGAAGAACAACGCCGGGCGATCGGGCACGGTACCCGCTTTCAACTGCTTCTTTACCGACGCGCTCACGAACCTTGACAATTGGGACCAGCCCACGGCCTCGATGGGCATCGACCTGAATACGTGTCAAACCCAGGCCGCAGCTGATGGAGGCACGGTGGGTGCGTCGGCGGGCG
>SXIK01000128.1 GCA_005772855.1 Planctomycetia bacterium
AAACGAGCAGCAGACTTGAGATGGTCCTCCTCTGCCCATTCGGAATGTCTCACATCTGGGCGCGCGAGGTATATTCTTGATACTCGGGACAAGACTTTCCACGCTGACCCGAGACCGTGAAGCTTCTGGGTAGAGCTTGTGAGTCTTATTCTTCAGGCTCACCGGATGCGGCAGTTCCATGGCCTTGTCGCTTGAGCCCGCGGATCGGATCGCGCAGATACTGCGTCCAGCACCGAGCGCACAGGTCGAACGAAAAGGTCCGGTGCACTTGGTCTTGAGCCTCCCTGGCGGAGGTCTTTTCCAACTGCGCAAGAAGCTCCTTCATCTCCACTTCGAAGTCCCGCGCAAGATCCTCCTGCGTTATTTCCATGGGGTCGTAAGCCGCGAACCCCTCGACGCGCACCACGTAACGAACGTCGTCCGCAAGCAGGAGAGGCTCTCCACAGCCGTCGCAGACGAGTCCGTCCATTCTTACTTCCCCGTGACCTCGTGAAGATGAGCCACGAGCGCCGTGAAAGCCTCCACGGCCTCGGTCTCGATCACAAACGGCGGCAATCCAACGGTCTCGACTCGTCCCAGCGTGTCGCCATGGGGGCCCACCGGACCTCCCAGAATGAGCTTCCGGAAGGATACGGGGTCGTCGCCCTCGACTCGCTCAAGAATCAGCGCACGCTTCGGGGCTTGAAGCTCGAGGTCATTCCCGACGAGGTCGATGATTCCTGGCTCGTACCGTTTCACTCGAAAGTTCTCCCGTTGAAGCTGCAACAGAAGTTTGTTCACCAGGGCCGAGTTGAGCTCTTTCCCTTGAGCAACTGGGGTCTTCAAGTCCAACATCCACGGCTCACCTGGCTGCACCTGAGCGAGGGACCAATCGGAGACCCCTTCAACAATCCGCAGCTCTCGGACCCGAGCGGGATCGAGGGTTGACAGGTTCTTCTGGCGAAATGAGTGCGCCCCCGCTTCGAACTTCATTGGCAAGTCTGTGCTCACGAGATACGACCCGGGCTCGCCCTCAACTCGAGCGGGATAAAGGTTCTGCCCCCGATGCTCGGGTAGCATCGAGATGTCGCCGAGCCGCAGCTCGAGCGTCCTCTTCCCGCTTGTTCTGAAGATTAATTTTCGCGTTGGCCTTTCGAGTGCTTGGGTCAGGAACTGCTGGATGGTGAGCGATCGATGCCAGCTGACAGCGGCGTCGATCTCAACCTTGTCGCCGGAAAACAAGACGCTTCCATCCCTGTCGAGCACCTGCCAGGAGTCAGAGTCACCACGAGCACCCTTTTCCTTGATTCTTTTCAAGGTGCTGTGAACTGTGAGGGACTCGTAGGAGATCTCTTCGACGTCCTCGAGGCCGAAATCAAATACATGACGGCTTCGAAGCTCCTCGTGGCTTTTCAAGAGCATCGTCAGCGGCGCCGCCGAGGCCTTGAAAATAAAAGAGCTGAGGGGATGACGCACAAAGACCTCGGCCTCCTTCCCATCCGCAGAAGTGGCGGCTGTCCCGCCAATCTCCAGCGCCACTCCAAGACGGTCCTTTCGCTGGATCCGCACCTGCGCCCGGGGCGACTTCAGCCCGCAGGCTTCGAGGTCAGCGTCCGTCGCCGCATCGCGGTGGAAGGTCCCCACGGTCCAGGAGTTCAACTCCCTGAGCAGCTCTTCCACGAGCTGTCGGTCGGCAGCAGCGTCCAGCGGCTCCTTGAGCCTCCAGCGGTCTGACAGGCCGTCACGGACAACCACCTTGGCGAACCGTGCCCCGCCCAACACCTCGAGCCGAACCGAGTCCGGTGGTGCGATCCCCAGGAGAGCCCGTGACCTCAAGTCGGTCAACGAAACGAGCAGGCTTCTTCGAAACTCTTTTCGAATCACAAAGGGCGAAGCTTCAGGCTTCGTCTCTCGGGCGTAAACGAGGTCAAGCCTGGAATCTGGATGCTCTGCACCGAGCTCAAGCCCAAAGAACTGGCCGTCGCGCGTCTTGAAGGAGAGCGCCAGGTCCACTCCTTTTTCAAAGGGGTCGGCGCCCTCCCCGGAGGCGACATCCGCAATTCTGAGGAGTTCGGCAATGTCAAACGCAAGCGTTTGCACCCGGGGATGGAATGCCTCAAAGTGGATCGGATCAACGATCCACCACTCCGGCGGGCTCCCTTCCTTTCGCAACTGGATGGGGCGAGCATCGATGCCTAGCGCAGCGTCCCTCGCGAAGCCGGGCCTCTCGAGACGCAACTCGACAATCTCGTTCGGATCAAGGTCCGGATAAAGCCGGCCCCGCTGCGTCCAGACAGGCGAACCCGCCTCAAACACCCAGGCATGGGCCGTGAGCAAGATCGCAATACCCAACAAGATCCAGTTGCCTCGCGCCGACATATCACGTCCTCCTCACATGGTAGACCAGCACACCAGCGGTCAAGAAAATCCCCGGCAGGAGGAAAATGGGGACCCAAAAAAGATACCGCTCGATCGAGGGATCCGTCCGCAGCGTGCGCTTCGTCCACTCGGTGCCGCCCTCGGTACTCCTCACTTCATCACCGAGAAGCCACCGCAGACAGTTCATCAGGAAGTCGCGGTTGGAGGACCTCAAGAAGTACTGGTCGCCAAGAAAGGTTGCAGAGCCCGTCACGACAAGCCTCGTGTCGCGGCGCTGAAATTCGGGTGGCGGCCGTTCCGGAATCACTTGGCTGACGGCAAGGACAAGATCAAAATCAGCCGGTTTCGGAAGCTCCCGTGAGCCCGGCAGGCCCACGAGATAGTAGTCCACGCCTCGATGCGATACGGCGCTCAGGATTGGCGCAGCATCGAACCCCTTGCCCTTTCCTCCCGGCACGAGAGGACGAGGCAACTCCAGCTGCACCTCGAACCTCGGGACGTTCACGAAGATGCTGGTCGCCGGATGGCTCCTCGAAAATTGCCTCGCCGCAACAACGGCGTGGCTGGTCTTCGAAAGCGGCGTGTCGATGTAACTTTGCACCTGTCCTTCCAGCACACGCACCCCCCAATCCTCCAGGCAGCTCTCAATCCCCGTGCGGCGCACTCCCAGGGCCACAAGCAGCTTGCCACCACGCTCAAGGTAAGCATCGATGACGCGAAGCTCCTCGGGTAAGAAGATCTGACTCGCTCCGGCGATGACGAGCACGGAACAATCAACTGGGATTTCCCTGAGTCCAGTAATTGAAAGCGGCCGGCCTTCAAGGCCCTGGCTGTCAAGCTCCCCCAGAAGCACTCGAATTCCACCGACGCCGACCGCCTTCTCGGAGGTGGGGCGAAACTGCGCCTCGCCTTTGTCTTGCGTGAAATAGACGGCTCTTCGGTCGACCGTGACGAGACGGTTCAAGGCAGAAGTGATCGCCCGTTCTCCACGGAAGGCCTTCACCTCGGGAACGTCCGTCCCCGGATCACGAACGGAGCCGAAAAAAGCCAGGTCATTGGGCGTCACGGTCTGACGACGCTCCCTGCCCTTACCCGCAAAGAAAATGAAGCGATTCAGCTGGGAGGACTCGAGCTTGTACTCGGCCCGGATCCGCTCCCATCGATCGGGGTGTTCCAACACATCCACCTCGGCAGCCACCTGAATCAAGGGCTGCGCCGCCAGGTACTCACTCAAGAGAAGGCGAGCGCGAGTCAGGACATCGTGCTGAGCGAGGTGATCGGGGTTGTCTCTCAGGAGCAATGTGGGAATCACCACCTCCACCGGCTCGGTGATGAGTTTGAGGCGCTCCAGCGAGTCTCTCGAGAGGCTCAGGAGCTTTTCCTCCGTCAAGTCGATCCGGACGGGGTGCCTGAAGACGATTCCATTGGCCAGGAAGAGACTGTAGAAGGCAAGGAAGAGCCCCACGAGGAAAGACAATCGCATGCTCCAACGCTTTCTCGTGCTGAAACTGGCCCGAGCAGCAGTTTTCTTCCCGGTCATCTCCATTTCCGAGCCTCCACGGTACGAACCGCAAGAAAGAGGAAAAAGACGGCCAGACTGGCGTACAGAAAGAGATACCTGAGGTCGACGATCCCGCGCGAGTACTCACCCTCGAAGTGCGACGTGAAGCTCAAAAAGCGGATCCAGCGGCGGGCCTCCAGCGCGTCCTCTGGCACGAGCGACTGTCCCATTTGGAGGAAAAACAGGAGGAGGTTCCCGCTGAGGGCGAGGACAGCGGACACAAGCTGGTTGCGGGTCGAGGCCGAGGCAAGGAGGCCCATGGCGTTGGTGAGTAAACCAAGGAAGAACAGCCCCACGTAGAGGGCCCAGATCGGCCCCCAGTCAGGATCACCGAGGACTTCGAGCATGACCAGGAGCGGCAGCAGGGAGGCCCAGACAATCGTGTAAAAGGCCTGGGCGGCGACAAACTTCCCAAGCACGACCTGGAACTCGGTCACGGGGGCCGTCATGAGAAGCTCCAGACTCCCCGACCGTTTCTCCTCGGCGAACAAACGCATGGTCAGGATGGGGGAGAGCGGCAGAATCCAGAAGATTGAAAATTCGAAGAGAGACTCCACCACCATCGTAATCTGGCGAGGTTGCCCCGTGAGGACGCTGGAGAAAGCATAAAACATGCTCCCGTTGATCACGAGGAAGAGAAAAATGACGATCCAGGCAATGGGAGAGAAGAAGTACGCTCCCATCTCCCGCAGGAATATCGCCCACGCCTTCAGGAGGCCGCTCATGTCCTTTCGCCTCCGACGATCTCCACGAAGACGTCTTCGAGCGTTATGGCCTCGCGTCGCAACTCCCGCAGGGTCCAGCCACCCCGGGCGACCGCGCGGTAGACAGCCTCGCGCAAGTCGTCAGTCTGGGCCGCCTCCAGCGTAAAGCGGTGGTAGCCAAAGCGCGTGGAAGCGTCGACCGGCTCCACCCCCGGCGAAAGGGGAGAGGAGAGGACGCGCGCGACTCCCTCGATTTTCCCCAGGGCGCACACGATCTCGGAGAGCGGGCCACTGATCTCCGCCACGGTCCGCTCCGCCGCCCCATACTTCCGCCTGAGGCTCTGCGCCGTGTCACGCGCCACGATCCGTCCCTTGTGGATAATCACGACATGGGAGCAGACGATCTCGACCTCGCTCAGGATATGCGTGGAGAGGATGACCGTCCGGTCGCGCCCGACCTCCTTCAGAAGCTGTCGGAACTGCCGGACCTGTTCGGGATCCAACCCCACGGTAGGCTCGTCGAGGACCAGCACCCTCGGCTTTGCAAGCAGCGCGTCGGCCAGCCCAACTCGCTGCCGATAGCCCCGAGATAGAGTCCCGATGACCCGGTTCGCAACGTCCTCGATATGGGTGTCCGCGAGCGCCTGTGCCACTGCCCCTCGACGATCAGCGCGGCTCACACCCTTCAGCCTGGAGCGAAACCGCAAGTACTCCGAAACGCGCATCTCGGGGTAGATCGGAACTCCCTCCGGCAAGTACCCCAGGATCTGGCGCACGCGAAGGGACTCGGAGCAAACATCGTGCCCGCCAACGCGCACGCTGCCTGAATCCCCGGGGAGGAAGCCGGTCAGGATGCGCATTGTCGTCGACTTCCCGGCCCCATTGGGCCCGAGGAATCCCAGAATCTGCCCGTCTTCGGCACGGAAGCTCACCTTGTCGAGCGCCCGCACCGGACCAAAGCTCTTCGAGAGCTCCAATACTTCGATCACGTTGGGTGAACTCCTCCGGTGTGCAACACTGGGAAGACGAAGCCTGCGCCTCGGCGTTGCGAAGACATCAAGGCCTCAGCCTTACCCCCGGACCATCAATAACTGCGCCGCTCCCTCGAGGAGGCAATCGATTCGGCCTCGCGGTACTTCGTGACGGTCCGACGTGAGAGCTTGATATTCGACTCGGCAAGCCTCTTCACGATGTCGATGTCGCTCAAAGGGTTGGCCTTGTCCTCGTTGGCGACGAGCTCCTTGATCCGCTGGATCACACTGCCACGGGCCTCAGTGGTTCCGTCCGACTTGGAGGCGCCTCCCGTGAAGAAGGTCTTCATGGAGAGGATCCCCCTGGAAGTCTGCATGTACTTGCCGCTGATCGCCCGGCTAATCGTCGAGACATGAACCCCAACCCGTTCAGCAACTTCGACCATCTTGAGCGGCTTCAGGTGGGAGACTCCGTGATCGAGGAAGTCTTTTTGAATATCGACCAGCTCCTGCGCAATCCGGCGCAGAGTCGCCTGACGCTGGCGCACAGCCGCAAGGAGCCACTCCGCGCTGTCGAGCTTCTTCTTGAGATACTGCTTTAGCTCGGGGTTCTTTCTTGAAGTCTTGTAGAGGTCTCGATAGTGCGGTGCGATCTGCAGGCGCGGGAGGTAATCGAAGTCCACCCGGACTTCATAATGCCCCTCGACCTCGTCCACAATCACATCCGGCTTGACGAAGCTCGCTGCCTCGCCGCCGAAGAGTTTCCCGGGGAGCGGATTCAAGCTCACAATCGTCTCGACCGCCTCCTTGACCTCCTCCATCGAGATTCCCAGCGCTTTGGCGATCTTCGGAAGGCGGTTGTGCCCTAGCTCTTCGAGGTGGTCCCGGATAATGCTCTCCTCGACGGGATACTGCTGCTTGTCGCGATGGAGTTGAAGGAGGAGGCACTCCTTGAGGTCGCGCCCGCCCACGCCCGGGGGGTCCAGAGATTGCACAAGACGCAAGGCCTTTCCCAGGGCAACGAGTGACGGCTTGGACTCGAGCGACGATTGGATCTCCTCGAGCGAGTACATCAGGTACCCACGATTGTCGATGTTGTAGACAATATCGACGCAAAGATCGGTGATTTGCGATAGCTCCTCGTCGGTGACCTTCCCGAGGATGTGCTCGAATTCGGAGCGGTCGAGCAGGTGCAACTCCTCTTCCAGATGCTCCTGAAGGCTCGTCGGGCGCCCTTCAGTGTTGCTCAAGGCCTCGAGTTTCTCATCCTTGTCGCCAGCGTAGCTCGAAACACTTCGGGAGGTCGCGTACTCTTCGCGGCTATAGTCCTGCCAGTCCTCGAAGTGCTTCTCAAAGGACTCCGCAGGTTCCTGGACTGGCTCGGACGCGACTGGCGCCTCGGAACCCGGCAACTCCTCGGACTTCGTCTTCTCGGTGAGCTCGAGAGTCTCGTTGTTCTCGAGTTCGGTGTCGATCCGCTCTTCAAGATCGAGCGAATTCAGACACAGAATCTCCATGGACATGTACATCTGGGGAGATAAGGTCTGAATTTGCCGGATCGCCTGGTGCTGGGAGAACCCCAGTTCCATTCGCATTGCAAAGCCCTTTCCCGTAAGGAGCAGAGGAGGGAGAACTCAAAAGTCGCCCTGATTATAGGAAGGCAGCCTCGCGCTGTCAAGGCGGGCGGGAGTACGTAAACTTTTGTGGCGCAACGACTAAGACAGGAACTGGGGTGTGGCCCAGGGGCATTACTCGTTCGAGGTGAACAAGTTACAATGCAATTTTCTTACCCTGACGGCCCGCCAAATCAGCCTTCGCAAGATTCGCGCGTCGGAGGCGGCGCACGATCCACTCCAGGCCGACGAGAACCAGTATCGCAAGTGGCAGGTGGCGCCCCCAGGACCTGTAGACTGTCGGCAGACTGCGCGGCCTGAGCTCGCTCCAGACTCCTTCTGGCGCAAAGACCTTCTTGCCCCGTTCGAACCGTCCCGTCGCGTGGATCACTCCGGACGGTCCCATGTTCGCGCACCGCACGAGCGGTGTTCGGTTCTCCACTACCCGAAGGATCAAGACCGAAACATGCTGTGAGATGTGGGCTGTTTGACCGTACCAGACGTCCTCGGTAATGTTGACAAGGAAATCAGCTCCCCTGGATGACTCGCAGATGTAACCTGGAAGTACGGCCTCGTAACAGATGAGGTTCTTGAAAGTGGCGTTCCCCAGGCGCATCGGCGGATTGCCTTCGCCGGGCCATAGGGTCCCGATGTTTTGGAATATCTCTCTTCGCCAGCTCTCTGGCAGCCAGCCGATGCACGGGACATGCTCACCAAAAAGAATCCTCCGATTCTTCTCGTAGAAAAACGGTTGCTTGCCAGGCTCCAGAAAAAATGCGACATTCGAAAACTCAGGTAGCCGCCCCCGCGCATACCCGGCGCTACCCGCCACCAGGGGCGCGGTGATACGTCGGATGAGTCGCTCCGGTGGCACGTGGCCCTTGTGAAAGAGCCACGGCGATTCCCGCGGAGTCAGGTTGAAGGGGTACTGGTCGGCACCCTCGGGCCAGACGATCAGGTCCGGCCCTCCAGAGCTCTCAAGGAGCTTCTCGGTCTCGGAAATGTAGTGCTCAAGGCCCCTGTCACTGCGTTGCGCGGGATCGAGGGCTCCCTGGACGAGGAGCACGCGCAGTGAAGGCGCTTCGCCGGTCACGCCAGTGACGTACTCGAGCCGGGAACGGCCATAGAGAAGAGCAGCCGCCAGGAGCACGACCGACACGACGGCCAACCCATACGGCAGGCCGCGCTTCCCTCGGAGCCAGCCAACCACGGTGAAAACGAGCGCGTTCCAGAGGAAGACCAGCGCCGTTAGCCCACTGGCCCCCAGGAGATCGGCGCACTGGACGATCCATTCCCGACCATGGAGCGCCCCTCCCAGGTGCCACGGGAAAAGCCGCGGAAAGAGTCCTTCGATCGAGACCCAGCACAGAAGCGCCCTACTGAGGCTCGACGAGCGGCCCGATGCGCCCAGGAGGCCGCCCAGAAGTGCCCAGGGGATTGAGGCGTAGAGGACCCAGAGAGAAAAAATGAGCGCAGCAACAGGTGAAGGCAACCCCGTGAAGCGGCGGATCGCGAGCAATATCCAGCAGAATCCTGAGGACTCGAGTACAAGCCCGGTGCACCAGCCGAGGAGAAGACCCCGACGCAAGCCGGTCCCCACGCTGGATAAGAAGAGTGGCACCAGTCCGACCCAGACGAGCCCATCGAGTCCCATCTCGGAACCGTACTGCGGAAACGCCAGCAAGAGGAGCAACCCCGAGAGAAGAGCCCCGAGGACCTGGAGTATGGATTGGCGCTGGCCGGAGGTCAAAGTGGGCAAGAGGATACGTGCGAAGAGCCAGTGTTGCCAGGGGGAGGCGAGCGGAGGCTCTCCCCAGGCCGCCCTTGATTCTTCCCACCCTGACGGTTAACTAATGCCCCATGTCTTGCCCTGCTCGGTCGACTTGCGCGTCGTTTGCGCTCCTGGCGGCCCTCCTCTCCCACCCAGCCTTTGGCCAGGAACCGGCAGCTCCCGCGGAAATCCCACCGTCTGTGCCACGGGACGATGCCTACCGCCCATTGGGCCCCGAGTTGTTTCCACTGTATCAACATTACCTCCAGACCGCCGACCAGACAGAGGTCCGAAATGTCCTCTATCTCTACGCCTCGAGCGACAACCCCAACGGCACCTGGTCGAGGCTCCTGGTCCCTCTTTTCTTGCGTGCTGCAGCCAAGGAGCCCCGGGAAAGTCGGCTTTACCTCTTCCCGCTGCTCTTTTTTCACAAGTCGAGCGAACTGGAGTCCTACAACTTTTCCCTGCCCCTCTTCTACGACTACCGGACTCCCGACGAGTCCTTCCAGTTGCTATTGCCCGCATGGCTCCGCACCAAGTCCGACATGATCACACGGAATCATGTACTCTTTCCGCTCTACCGACACACTCAGGACGACGGCACAGCCGAGACACCCGTCACAAGCAGTCGCGCGGGCCTCTGGAAGATCCTGGATGTGTGGGAGTCCCGCAGCGAGCCCGGAGTCACTGACTACCGCGCGCTCAACCTGTTGAATTGGCGTGAGGAGACGAAGAGCGGGCTCGCGCTACTTTTCTCCTACTCCTGGATACAAGGCGAAGACTCAAGCGACGGACAGACCTATCTCTTTCCTTTCTACTGGCACGGGCGCACGGGGAGCACCGAATACCGTTGGATTGTTCCCTTCTACGGCTATTCCCGCAGCCCCGGAGAGTCGGATCACTTTCTCCTTCCTCTCCTCTCGCGGTTCGGCGGCGATTCGCAAAACGAGTCTCGCCTCGACTTGCTCTTCCCGCTGTTTCACTACGCCGCTGGGCCCAAGGACTTCTCCGTCGCCTCCTTCCCACTTTTTGGCTACTCGAGCTCCCAGAGCGAATCCTCCTGGAACGTGCTCTTCTGGCCGTACCGGACGTCACACATATTCGCGACAGGAAAGCGCACTCACTCCTTTTTTTTCCCCCTTTCCAACTTCGACGTGGAGCCAGATGAATCCGCGGGCTCGCGGTGGTTCTTCCCCTACATCGAGACCTTCAACGAGAAGCGACTCTGGCGCTTCGGAGTGCCGCTCTACTACGAATATCAAACGCTCGCCGGCGGGTCGACGGATTGGTTTTTCCGCACCGGCTTGCCGCTTTTTTGGTCGTGGGGCTATCCCGACGACTACTTCTCGATGGGATTCCCACTTTACTGGGCCTCTCGCAATGGCCCCCGGGGCTGGCAGCTCTTTTTGCCCCTTTTCCTGAGCACGTACTCGGCCAGCTCCCTTGGAGTGCACGTCTTCCCGCTCGTCAGCTACCGCTCGCTCCCCTCGCGAAAGCAGCTCTTCATCCTGGGCCCCACGTACTTCCACGAGAGCTTCCATGGACTGGAGGGCGAGCCGACAGGCTCGGGCAACCACGTACTTTGGCCCTTCTTCGGAGTCGAGAACCGCAAAGACGGATACCTCTACCGCTTCCTTCCTTTCTTCTGGACCTCCCGGGACGGGGACGCCACGGACCTCCTGGCAACCCCATTTTATTATCAATCCAGTGGACCGGACGGCACCCATCGCTACTTCATGCCATTCTATGGCCGCTATCGGACGTCGAAGCTGACGCGAGACTATTACGCCGCCGCCTCCTACATCCGGACCACCGAGAAGACCGAGTCGGGCACACTGGCGAGGGAGCGTGACGATATCCTCTGGTCTCTGCTAAGCTTCGAGCAAGAGCACACGGTCGGCGCAAGCCACCAGCACATCCTGCCACTCGGCTACTGGAACACGCGGACCCAGGCGGAGGACTACACGGTCGCCGGCCCACTCTACTACGCCCACCGTATTGTGGACGGCGACGAGGAGCACTACCTGAACCTTGTCCTTGGCAATCTCTTCTTTTCCAAGCTCATCGAGGGCACTCCCCCCGAGGCGCCGCAACCCATACTCGAGACTTCCACGAGCCCAGCACCCACGGCAACGCCCACGGGTACGGAGGCGGAAGCGATTCCACCGTCCGTGGAAGGTTCCACGGACTTGGCCGTGAGGCCTGATCCTCGAGCGATCCAGGAAAAAGTGAGGCTCTGGAGCGACCAGGGGGTCCTGTGGCCGCTCACACGGTGGTACAAGGACGCCTCAGGAGGGGAAGGCACCTGGGCAATGCCTCTTTTCTGGAGCCTGAAGGACAGCCTGTCGAGTCACTTCGCACTCTTCCCGCTCATCTTCTCCCAGAAGGAGGAGACGCCGTATAACTTGAACTACTTCCGCTACTTCTTCCTCTTCGACCAGGAGCAATGGCGCGGTGGGCACCGATTCACGGTGGGCCAACTCCTCTTCGACTGGCTGGCCGAGGAGACAACTGAAACCCATCGCTGGCGCTTTCTCTATCCGGTTCTCGAGCACGAGTGGAGCCGTGATGGATACTCCTTCCAGTTCACGCCTCTGTTCAACCTCTCGAGAAAGGAAGGGAAGACAGCTCACTGGCTCTTTCCATTTTTCTGGCTCGGCGGCTCCGAACGAAAACTTGCCACGGGAGAGACCCGGTTCGATTCACACCACTTTTTCCTCTTCCCACTCTATGGCATCTACGAGCGGCCCGCTCACACGGACCACTACGTGCTCTTCCCGTTGCTGCACTTCCAGACCTCAAATGAGGCGTTCCGATTTGAGCTCTGGCCCTCCTTTTTCTACCGGGACGAGCCCACCCTCTTCGCTGCTCGCATCTGGCCGCTCCACGCCGAGGAGAAGGGGGTGACGGCCGGAGACTTCTGGGTCTCACGCTACCTCTTTCCTTCGAAACACTTCGTGAAGGGCGAGGATTCCGAATACCGGCTTGATCCGTTCCTCTTTCGAACCTCGTCGGGCCCCAACAAGTTCGGTATGGGCGGCCCCTTCGAGCTATTTGCCTACGACCGGGAAGGCTCCGACTCCTCCTTCCGGGCGATCCCGCTTGTCTTCGGCTACTCGAAGGAAGAGCGTGGCGCGGTGGGCGTGATACCAATCTATTTCGGAAAGGACTTTGGTAAAGACCCGATCGATTACTTCCTGCCCTGGCGGGTTCTCTTCCTCTCCCATCACCTGAAGGGCGCAAACGGCGAACGTCACACGGGTGTCCTGTGGAAGCTCTTCGAGCGGACAAGCAACTCCAACAGGCCAGAGTTCGGAGAGCTGGGTCTTCTTTACCGCTTCTTCTTCGCACGACATACGGAGACGTCACAACAGCTCCAGGTGAACCCGCTGTTCAGCTACTTCCACGACGAGACCCAGGACGAATCACGGTGGAGCTTCCTCTTCTCGCTCTACAGTCAGCACTCGGTGAAGGGACAAAAAGAGCACACGCTCTTTTACTTCATTAACTTTTAGAGCCCGCTCCGGGGCGTTGTCGCGCAAGTCCCCTCGTCAGCATCCCGAGTTCCCCCATCCTCAGAACCCACGCCAGCACAAAAAATACCACCACGCCGGCTGCGACCACAGTACTTATCGACCCGGCAAGTGACAGCTTGGAGGTCACTGCCGGAGTCCAGACGAAACCAAGAATCCACGCACAGGCAAGGCCCATCCCGCCGGCAGCGACGAGCGTCTTCCACATTGTGCTCACGACGCCTGGGAGTCGAAGCCCCCGCATCCGGCGGAAGAGAGCGACGACGAGGCTTGCTGTCTGCAGCAGAGCAGCGATCGTGGATGCGAGCGCAATTCCAGCGTGCCCCATCCTCACGGAAAGCCCGTAGGCCAGGCTCAGGTGAAGGATCATGTTCACGGCGCCCTGGAGGAGAGGGGTCCTCAAGTCTTTTTGCGCGTGAAAGCATGCCACGAGGAGCCGGTTCGAGCCCACAAAGGCCATGCCGAGGACATGCCAGCGAAAGGCCGCCTGCGTCAGGTCGAGGGATCGCTCGTTGAATTCACCACCCTCGAAGAGGATTGAAAGCACGGGCCGCCGAAGCAGGTAGAGCCCCACCGTACTCGGCACCGTAATAAAGACGGTGAGTCGCAGCACCTCGCTGACCGTACGCTCGAAGGACGCTCGATCGTTCGCGGCCACATGACGGGCCAGCGCCGTCAGGCTCACGGTCGAGAGAGCAAAGACGAAGATCCCGAGCACGAACTCCATGAGCCGGTTGGAATAGTTGAGAGAGGAAGCAGCCCCGGCTCCAAGCCGGCTGGCGAGCGATGTCGACGCTGCGACGTTGAGCTGGTAGATCCCGGCTCCCACGGTGCCCGGAACGAGCAGCCTCATCACCTCGCGCACGCCGGCGTGGTTGAAGGGATTCGTCAGCCGAAAGCGGATTCCGAGCGACAAGATCTGCGGCAAGAGCACGAGGAGTTGAACAACCCCGGCGACGAGAACAGCTATCGATACAGCCAATGCCTGCTGTCCCGGCCCCAGCCTCGGGACGAGAATCCAGACCACGGCCGCAAACGCCAGGTTGAACGCGACGGGAGCAAAGGCCGGCATGCCGAAGAACCCCCGGGCATTCAGAATGCCCTGGATCGCAGCGACGGCGCCAATCAGAAGGAGGTACCAGAACAGAATCCGCGTGAGGTCGGTCGTGAGCTGAATTGTTCCCGGGTCGTTGAACTCGCCCCAGCCAAAGCCCCACAGCACGATCCAGCCAGCCAGCGCAATGCCACCCAATGTCATGGCAGAGACCACGAGAAGCCAGAACACGAGGAATTTTTCCGCGAACGTTCGCCCCTCATCTGCGCCCCCGTGAATCAAGTGCTGGGTGTAAACGGGGACGAAGGCGCTGGTGATCGCCCCCTCACCCACGAGGCGGCGCATGAGATTCGGAAGCAGAAACGCAATCCGAAAAGCGTCGGCAGCCACGGTCGTACCGAGGTAGCTGGCCTGAATCGCCTCCCTCAGCAGCCCGGTGATCCGACTCAGGAGCGTGATGACGCCCACGACCGACGCGCTTCTCACCATCTTCGCGCTCGCAGCGCCGGGCTCCTGAGGAGCCCTTGAGGGGGGCGTCGAAACGTGGCTGGACGCGGCAGTGGGGTTAATTTCTGACATGACTGGGAGGGAACCTGGCTCCAAATACCCGTTGTGAGGGGAACTGCGCCAGGGAGCCAGCCTCGCTGCCTCTTCCCGACAATTCACGAACCTGGGCAACTTGGCAGGGATCAGCAGAGTTGCGACGCAACCGGCAGAAGCCTGCGCATTGAACCCTGGCAAATTCCCATTGCAACTCCTTGGCGCCGTCCATAGACTCAGGTCCCTTTCTGGCCAGGCGACCCTTTGGCCGCCGGCCACAAGTGCTCAAACCAAGTCCACCAACACCCGACAGGAGACAGCCAGGAGTGATCAAGGTAGCTATTCGCACGGGCGAATCCCCGGAGAAGTTTTTGCAGCGATTCAAGCGGATTTGCTCGAAAGAAGGCGTTCTGAAGGAAATCAAGAAGCGCGCCTACTTCGAAAAGCCATCGGACAAGAAGCGCCGCCGTGAAAAAGAGCAGAAACGAAGCCTCCGCAAGAAGCCACGCGTGCCACGCGTGAAGGAATAAGCCGGCCCATCGGGCCCTTGTATCGCTGAAAACTCCTCGCTCTGGTAATCTTGCCTCCGTACTGGTACTTGATCATCGGGGTTGTTGTGCTCACGCCGCTCTACTTTCTCCTGAGCGGCCCTCGAAAGCGACGGATGTCCTCCCGCTGGAAGGGGTAGTCGTGCTTCCACCACTTCAAGGCTCTTCCGCGGCGCGGATGGCCTCGAATAGCCGGAGAATACGCCCGGGATCCTTGACCCCGGGTGAGACTTCAACACCGCTCGACACATCGATCGCCCAGGGCTTCGCCCTTCGGATCGCCAGGGCCACGTTCTCGGGCCGAATACCGCCCGCAAGGATCACTTGGGCCTTCTCCCCAGCCTTTCGCGCAACACTCCAATCGAACGATGTCCCCGTCCCGCCCGCTGCGCTCGGATGGTAGGCGTCAAGCAGGACAGGGTGACCTGCGAAAGCTTCGAGCTGACCAGGATCAAAGTCGTCACCCACTCGAAAGGCCTTGATCACCTGCTCGGCCTCGACCCTCGCCGCATAGGCGGCATCCTCGCTCCCGTGCAGCTGGGCCGCTCGCAAACCCGCGCGTCGTACAAAATCGTTCAGGACATCGATCGGAGCGTCGACAAAAACCCCGACGGTAAGAATCTCACCCGGCAGACAGCGCGTGATTTCCTGGACCGCCTCGGGTTCGATATACCTCATCGACGAGCGATGAAAAATAAAACCGATCGCCCAGGCGCCGGCCTTCACCGCAGCCTCGGCATCCTCGAGCCGTCGAATGCCACAGACCTTCACTCTCATGCCGGATCCCTTGCCCTCGATCGCACGAGCTCTCGAAGCGCCTCGCCAGGGTCGGAGGCCCGCATGAGAGCCTCACCAATCAAGAAGGCGCCGACACCCCAGGCACGCATCCGGTCAAGCTCTTCCCTGCTCGAGAAACCGCTTTCGCTCACGCAGATCGAGCCCCGTGGGATCTCCGGCAGGAGCTGCCGCGTGGTTTCAAGCGAGACCTGGAAGGTGCGCAGGTCACGGTTGTTGACACCGACGAGCTTCGGCGAGAACTTGAGCAATCGGCGCAGCTCGGCGAGATCATGCACCTCCCAGAGGATGTCCATGCCGAGGTTCTCGGCCTCGGCCCTCAGTCGCGTAATCTCCGAGTCCTCCGGCAAGGCCGCAAGGATCAGAAGGATCGCGTCGGCTCCAGCAGCACGAGCCTCCCAGATCTGGTAGGCGTCAACGATGAAGTCCTTGCGCAGGAGGGGCAAGCCCACCTGCGCACGGATCAGGGTCAAGTACTCAAGCTTCCCCTGAAAATGCTGCTCGTCGGTGAGCACGCTGATCGCGGCCGCGCCGCCCCGCTCGTAGGCTTTCGCGATCCAGACGGGGTCGAAGTCCTCGCGAATGACCCCCCGTGATGGCGATGCCTTCTTCACCTCCGCGATAACGCGGTGGACGGCAATCCGGCGGCCTGCATCCTCTGGCGGCTCCAGTGCCCTCGAGAAACCCCTTGGAGGAAGGGCACTCTGCACGAGATCCCGGAGACTCTCCAGTGGGCGTCTGCGTGAGCTTTCGGCAACCTCGGATCGCTTCAGAGCAAGGATCTTCTCGAGCACGCTTTTCATCGAAGCCTCCGCGCAAGGTCGAGGATCCGGTGGGCCTTGCCGGAGTCAATCGACTCGCGTGCTCGCTCGATGCCCTCGCGCAAAGTCGACGCGAGTCCGGCCACGTGCACGGCCGCGCCGGCGTTGAGCAAGACGGCATCGCGGTGGGGTCCGGCCTCGCCTCCCAGGACCCGCTCGATGATCCGTGCGTTCTCCGCGGCATCTCCTCCGCGCAAGGAGTCAAGCGGCCTCGGGTCGATTCCGCACTCCTCGGGTCGCAGGGTAATTTCTCCGGCGCTTCGATCCTGAATCGCGACAGTTCCAGCCGCCGTCACGTGCGTCGGACCCGCGACACTGATCTCGTCAACGTTACCTGCACCGTGGACCACCCAAGCCTTACGGGCGCCCAGAAGCCCAAGCACACGTGCCATCAGGGGCCGTACGGAGTCGTCGTAGACACCGACGAGCTGGTAGGGAGCACCCGCAGGGTTTGACAGGGGTCCGAGCAGATTGAACACGGTGCGGATCTTGAGCTCCCTGCGCACAGGCCCCACGTGTTTCATGGCCGGGTGGTACAGCGGCGCGAAGAGAAAAGCGAAGCCAATATCATCAATCATGGCGCAAGCGCGCTCGGGGGCAAGGTCGATCGGCACTTGCAAGGCCTCGAGCACGTCAGCGCTGCCGCATCGGCTCGAAGCCGAGCGGTTGCCGTGCTTGGCAACCGCGCATCCGCTTCCGGCAGCCACGAACGAGGCCGCCGTCGAAATGTTGAAGGTGCCGAGACCGTCACCACCAGTGCCGCAGAGGTCGACGAGCGGCCCTCGCCCGGGCGCAATTCGAACACCCGAATTGCGCATGGACTCGACGAGCCCGGCCACCTCCGCCTCCGTCTCACCCTTCATGCGCAAGCCCATGAGAAAAGCGCCCATCTGGGCCGGGGTTGCCTCGCCCCCCAGAAGGATCGTCATCGCCCTGCTGGCCTCCTCGCGGGAGAGGTTGCTTCGTGAGGCCAGCCGCCCCAGAGCGTCTGACAGCGAGAAATCCATTTGCGACGTCATTACGGCACTTCCTTCGCGATGCGGAGAAAATTGTGGAGCAAGGTTTTCCCGTCCTGAGTCAGGATCGACTCCGGGTGGAACTGTACGCCAAAGGTCGCGTGCTCCCTGTGGCGCAAGCCCATCACGATCCCCTCGTCCGTCCTTGCAGTCACGCGAAGCTCCCGGGGCAGACCCTCGGGCTCGACAACGAGCGAATGATAGCGCCCAACGCGCAGCGGGTTCGCGAGCCCGGCAAAGACCTCGCTCGAGTCATGCCGCACAAGGCTCGACTTGCCGTGGAGCGGCGTGGTGCGGCCGATCTTGCCCCCAAACGCCGCTCCGAGCGCCTGATGCCCCAAACAGACGCCCAGAATCGGGATCAGGCCCGAAAGCTCACGAATCACGGCCATTGAAACTCCGGCGTCAAAGGGTGTTCCAGGACCCGGCGAAATGATGATCCCGCGGGGTGACCGCTCACGGATCTGGGCCGGCTGGATGGCATCATTTCTGAAAACGATGGGCTCGGCACCCAGCTCCCCCACGAACTGGACGAGGTTGTAGGTGAATGAGTCGTAGTTGTCGATCACGAAAATCATCGCTCGCTCCTCATCTCGGCGAGGCGGATGGCGTCATACATTGCCGAGGCCTTGTGGATCGTCTCGAAGTACTCCTGCTCCGGCACGGAGTCGGAGACTATCCCGGCGCCCGCTTGAAGCGTCGCAACGCCCTTGTGAATGAGCAGCGTGCGAATCGCGATGCACGTGTCAAGATTGCCGGCGTAGTCAAGGTAACCGACGGCACCGGCGTAGGTGCCACGGCGGGTTGGCTCGAGCGCATCGATGATCTCCATCGCCCGTATCTTCGGGGCTCCGGAGACCGTACCGGCCGGGAAGCAGGCGCAGAAGGCGTCCATCGCCGTCAGATTGTCCCGAATCTCTCCCTCGACCTCGCTCACGATGTGCATGACATGCGAATAGCGCTCGATCGCTTCCAGCCTCGAGACTTTCACCGTGCCGAACTTGGCGACACGGCCGATGTCGTTGCGTCCGAGGTCGACCAGCATGCGATGCTCCGCAAGCTCCTTCTCGTCGCTTGCCAGCTCCTCGGCAAGCGCCCTGTCCTCTGCGAAATCGACGCCGCGACGGCGAGTGCCAGCGATCGGGCATACCATGGCGCGACGGTTCTGCACACGCACCATCGTCTCTGGTGAGGATCCAAGAAGAGCTGTCCCCTCCCATTGGAGGAAAAACAGGTACGGTGACGGGTTCAGCGCCCGCAGGGCACGGTAGATGTCGAACGGATCGACTCGCACGGTCCGCTGGAATCTCTGGGAAAGCACGATCTGAAAAACGTCACCAGCGAGGATGTGCTCCTTCGCCAGCAGGACAGCCTCCTCAAAGCCCCGGCGAGTGAAATTGCTCGCCATGCCGTCGGCTACCGAGGCACGAGGGAGAGGCGTCAGCGTCTGCGGGATTTCAAGGTGCGGCAAGGGCCGCTGCAACGAATGCTGGAGGTCGTCGAGACGCTGCTGCGCACTGGCATGGGTGGACTCGAGCGTGCCCCGATCGACGCCGTCCCTCTCGACACGAACATTGGCGATGAGAAACAGGCGATGCTTCGCATGGTCGAAGGCCACGAGGTTGTCGTAGAAGTGGAACTGCGCGTCGGGAAGACTCGCCTCAAGGGGATGCCGATCGGGGATGCGCTCGAGCCAGCGAATTCCGTCGTACCCAACGTAGCCGACAGCACCACCCGTCAAGGGAGGAAGACCTGGAACGTGGGCCGCCTTGAGAGCGCTGACACGATTCAAGAGCGCTGCGAAGAAGCCTCCTTCGAGGCGTTCGACGCGGCCGTCGCGCTCCAGGATGACGTCCCCCCCCGCTGAGGCGCTTAGCTTCTCGGCAGGGCCTCGAGCGAGAAACGAATACCGACCCAGCCGGTCGCCGCCCTCGACGCTCTCGAGCAGAAACGCGGGTTCGTCGTGCCGCCGAAGCCGCAAGAACGCGGTCACGGGAGTCAGGGTGTCGGCGCTTAGCTCCCGGTAAACGGGTACGATGGCGCCACCCTTTGCCAGGCTCAGAAACTCTTCAAATTGCAAGGATCACTCTCAGTCTCAAGTCCACAAGGAAACCTCCCGTGGGCGAGGAGACTCCGAGCGCATCCGTCGACACGAAAACCGGGGTCAGACCACCCGTGGAAGTCGCCCGGAGCACAACCCGGCGAGACCAAGTGAGAAGACATGCAGGGTTCTCGGGATCAATGCGCTGACTCCTGGCCGTGGGAGGCCCTCAACTCGGGGCTTCCTGTGGGGTCGAGTATGCGATTTCGACCCCGCTCTGTCAACTGGAGGGAGCCCCGCGGCTCTCCTCCAGATTCGTGGCAGCTGCTTCGCCTGCCCTTCGACCGGTGACCCAGGCCCACAGAAAGTTGAACCCGCCTATTCGGCCGACGACATCGAGGATCTCGCCCGCAAAGTAAAGACCCGGCACGATACGGCTCTCGAGCGTGCGCGGCGAGATCTCCTCCAGGGGTACGCCTCCAGCCGTCACCTCGGCTGTCGCGTAGCCTTCACTGCCAGCGACCTCGAGCGAACATGCCGTGAGGTGGCGTACCAGCTGCTCCCGCTCTTCTCGACGCAGTTCGCTGGTCGTGCGCATCCCGGGGACTCGGGCGAGCAACAGGAGCTGGTCGGCCAGCCTGCGGGGCAAATGCTCTCCGAGGAGAACCGCCACCGATCGCCTGCCCGGTTCGCGCAGGATCGCCCCCCAGTCCGGGGCGTTACTTCCAAGCCAGGCCGCCTCGATTCGCACCTGCTCTCCCCCAGACCCCGTCACGTGCCGGCTGAGGTCGAGAACGACGGGACCGCTGAATCCCCGGTGAGTGAAGAGAAGATCCCCCTCACGTTCCTCCAGCATTCGACCGCCTCCTGTGGTCCGCAGTCGTACGGGCAACGAGATCCCCGAGAGCTCGCGCCAGCGAGGGTCCACCGCCAGGAGCGGCACCAGCGCTGGATGAAGGCTTCGAACCGCGTGACCCAGTGAGCGAGCCATCTCAAGACCGTGGCCGTCGCTTCCCGTCCTGGGCAGGGAGAGCCCGCCAGTCGCGAGGATGAGCCGCCCGCAGGCCATCGGCGATCCGGCGGGGAATCCCAACCGAAACAATCTCCTCTTGTCCACCAGGAGGCTCTCGATCCTCTGGACGCTTCGCCCGCCAAGGATCGTCACGCCCCTGCGTTGGCACTCCTTCAAGAGCGCCGCAACGACGTCTTGCGAGCGGTCGCTTGAAGGGAATACTTTTCCGTTCGGCTCCACCTTCATGGAAATCCGGAGCTCCTCCTCGAAGAACCGCCTCACCTCATGGAGCGGCCAGGAGAAAAGCAAGTTCCGCATCGTGTTGCGTGAGCCGCTGGTCGCGTAGTCGCCGAGCTCGGCACGCGAGGGCAAGATGTTGCACCTTCCGCCCCCACTCACGCGGATTTTCGCCCCCGGCACGGGACGCGTCTCGAGGGCAACGACTCTCGCGCCGGTGCGGGCCGCAAAGATCGCGGCAAGAAGCCCCGCAGCGCCAGCCCCAATGACGGCGACAGGCCAGGGCGGCTCGGGGAGCACTGGGGGGGGATCGCTCACGCTCGATCGATGGGGAACGCGATGACGTCGTCAATCGTGCTCGAGCCGAGCGCGAGCATCGCCACTCGGTCGAGCCCGACGGCCACCCCGGCGCAAGGAGGCAACCCGGCCTCGAGAGCCGCGAGGAACCGCAGATCCATCGGCAACTGCGCTTTCCCCATTTCCCTCCGTTTCCGATTGGCCTCGTGAAACCGCGCCTCCTGCTCCTTTGGATCGCACAGCTCGTGGTAGCCATTGGCAATCTCGACGCCATACACGTAGAGCTCGAATCGCTCGGCCACCGGAACGTCGTCAAGCCTCACGCGGGCAAGCGCGGCCTGCGACGGCGGGTAGTCCAGAAGAAAGGCAGGCCGATCGAAGCCAAGCGTGCCTTCAACCCGGGCCAGGAGGAGGAGATTGAGCCAGGCGTCCCGGTCCTCTGCCTCGAGACCCGGCAGCGGCGGCACGCCCTCGAGGCCAGCGATTCGGCAGAGGTCCGAGGCGGAGACCTTGTGAGGATCGAAGCCGAGCGCGTCGAGAAAAGCCTGGCGATAGGTCCAGCGGTCAAAACGGCCCTCTGGAATCCGAGGACCGCCCGGCGCGGAACGCAGGATTTCCCCGACAAGCGCCTCCACCTCGTCCATGAGCTGGTGGTGATCCCATCCCGGCCTGTACCACTCGAGAATGGTGAACTCGGGGTTGTGAAGGCGGCCCCGTTCTCCATCGCGAAAAGCTCGAGAGATCTGATAAATCGGCCCGGAGCCCGCGGCGAGCAAGCGCTTCATCGAATGCTCGCTCGAGGTCACGAGCCAGCGATCTAGCGGTCGCTGACTCCCCGGCGGATGGTAGCGAGCAAGGATCGGATCGAGGTGCTGGTCAACGGCTCCCGCCTCGCACAGGAGAGGCGTCTCCACCTCAAGTACGCCGCGTGCGGCGAAGAAGTTTCTTGTCTGCGCAAGGATTCGAGCTCGCACCCGCAGACTCTCAAAGCTCGCGCCAGGACGAAAGTCGTGCGATTCCATCTAGGGCCTATCCCACCTCGACACCAGTGGGCGCCGAGGTCTTGACCTCAGGACTTACTGACTCGCTCCAGGTACTCACCTGTCTGCGTATTAATCTTTACGACATCGCCAATATTGATGAAGGCAGGAACGAATACGTCCGCGCCCGTCTCAAGCTTGGCCGGCTTCTGCA
The DNA here is from genome assembly GCA_005772855.1 of Planctomycetia bacterium. Lineage (GTDB taxonomy): Bacteria > Planctomycetota > UBA8108 > UBA8108 > SXIK01 > SXIK01. Next base: position 22,067 of record SXIK01000128.1, read on the forward strand.
CGTTCGTGGCCGTGTTGCCGCGAGCCGCGGGCTCCGTGTACTCGACCTTCAACTCCACGTTCTTGGGAGCATCGACCGAGATGGGCTTGCCGTTCCAGAACGTGACTTCGACGTTCATGCCGTCCTTGAGCCACTTGTGGACGTCCCCCAGAAACTCCTTGTCGATGGAGTACTGCTCAAACGACTCGGAGTTCATGAAGAACCAGTTGCGCGAGTCGTTGTAGAGGTACTGGACGGCGTGCTCCTCGACCTCGGCAGCGTCGATGGAATCACCGCTCCGGTAGTTGCGGTCGATGACGTTCCCCCGGAGCATATTCTTGAGGCGGGTCCTGTAAACGGCCTGCCCCTTGCCGGGCTTCATGAACTCCATGTCGACCATGAGGTAGGGCTCATTGTCGATGACGACCTTCAAGCCCTTCCTGAACTCGCTCGTGTTGTAGTTTGCCATACCTCTACCGATCGAAAAATGGGTCTCGCACGTGGAAAAAAGAGGATGTAGTGTATCCTGTAGTGGCCGAGATTACAGAGGTTTTTACCGCGGGGCGCAGTGCAGCGACAGCCTGGAAGATGGCTCTGGCGGGGGCAGTACGCGACCCCGACGAGCTCGTGGACCTTCTCGAGCTTCCCCCGGAAACGCGCGAGGGCGCCCGGCGCTCCTCCAGACGTTTCCCGTTGGTCGTGCCCCGGGGCTTTATCGGACGCATGCGACGCGGGGACCCGCGCGATCCCCTCTTGCGGCAGGTCCTTCCGATCGGCGAGGAGGAGGAGGAAGCCGAGGGTTTTGTCGCCGACCCGGTCGGCGACCGTCGGGCCACAGTCCTCCCGGGTCTAATTCAAAAGTATGAGGGACGGGCCCTCCTTGTCCTCTCCAACGCGTGCGCCGTCAACTGCCGATACTGCTTCCGGCGGGAGTTCCCCTACCACGAGACGCCTCGCGGGTTCACCGCGTGGGAACCTGCCATCAGACAAATTGCCAGCGACCCAAGCCTGAACGAGGTGATTCTGAGCGGGGGCGACCCACTCGTCCTGAGCGATGCGCCGCTCGAGCGCCTCGCGGTGGCGCTCGCCGATATCCCCCACCTCAAACGCCTGCGGGTGCATACTCGCCTGCCAATCGTGATCCCGGAGCGTGTGACCGAGGACTTGATCGGTTGGCTGCGGGGAACGCGGCTGACGCCGGTCGTCGTGGTGCACGCAAACCACCCCGCAGAGCTTGACGAAAACTGTGGCCGGGCCCTCGAGCGCCTGGTGGAGGCCGGCCTTCCCGTCCTCAACCAGGCGGTGCTCCTGCGGGGCGTGAACGACGAGGCCGACACGCTCGCTCGCCTCTGCGAAAAGCTGCTCGAGCATCGCGTCCTGCCGTACTACCTGCACCAGCTCGATCCGGTACGTGGATCGGCACATTTCCATGTGGCCGAGTCGCGGGGGCTCGAGATCCTGGCGGACCTTCGCCGCCGACTGCCGGGCTACGCCGTCCCGCGGTATGTCCGGGAGACCCCGGGCGCCCCGAGCAAGGTCGAGATCGGCTGATGGGCCGGCGATTCTCCCTCGAGGTTGGCCAACTCTGTCTCGGCTCGCAGCCACCAGCAATCTCGCCGAATCGGCTGCTACCAGTTTATTGCGGACTTCCAATGCGTTATTTTGCTTCACTTGTGACGTTGGCCTGACTTCTCGTGATTCGACTCCAAAGGAACTTATGCCGCGTATTTTAGTAGCTCCGAATGTGTATCGTGATGGGCAGGGACCATGGCGTGCAGTGCTTGAGGCTGCCGGATTTGACATCGTGATTCCACCTGTGGATTGCTCGCAACTCGACAGGACCTCTTTTCTGAGTCACCTGCGAGAAATCGACGGCACGCTTGCGAGCGTCGAACGTTATGACCGCGAAGTGTTCGCAGGCTCTCGTTTGCGAGCGGTCGCGCGCGTCGGGGTGGGATACGATGCCATCGATGTCGAGAGCGCGACGAAGCATGGCGTCGTCGTCACCATCACTCCGGGCACGAACGAGCACTCCGTCGCCGAGCAGGCCATCGCCCTCATCACCGCCGTGTTTCGCGATACGGCCCGGCGCGATCGCGAGATCCGTCAAGGCATCTGGCGCCGCACCTCTCCCCGTCGCCTGGCGGGAAACACCATCGGACTGGTCGGGCTAGGAAGAATCGGAAAGGCCATGCTGCCCCGCTGTCAAGGACTCGGGCTGAAAGTGCTCGGCTACGATCCGTACGCCGATGTGTCGTTCGCGGCCAAGAACCATGTCGAGCTCGTTTCCTTCAACGAGTTGCTCGAGCGAGCGGAGATCGTCAGCCTCCACCTGCCGTGTACAGCCGAGACGACGAACCTGATCAACGCGACGACTCTGGGACGGATGAAGCGAGGATCGGTGCTCATCAATACGTCGCGTGGCGGACTCGTGGATGAGGATGCGCTCGCCACGGCACTGGCCAGTGAACACTTGTTCGGAGCAGGGCTGGATGTTTGCAAGATCGAACCTCTGCCCGCGAACAGCCCCTTGAGGGCGTTCGACAACATCGTCTTCGCACCCCATGTGGGAGGGCTCGATCAGGACGCTCTGGATGCGATGGGAAGGCTTGCGGCGCAGTGCCTGGTCGATCTCTTTGCCGGCCGCTGGCCCGAACCTTGCGTGGTGAATCCCGCGGTGAAATCTGCGTGGGAACGGAGAAGATGAAACCGCTTCGGGAGGAGCCAGCCATATCGACGTCCCCATGTCCCCCTCCAACCAGCCCTGGCGGTGCTTGCACAACAGCGCCTCCCGCCGGTCGAGCAGCGTCTGGCACTCGATTTCCCATGATCGATTCGCCCGTGCGCACTCGTGGCACCGACTTTGCTGTTGGTTTCGCAAGGCCAGGGGCCTGCTGGAACAGGCCCCAAGTACAGGCCAGGGAGATTTCATGAAGCCCGGAGATCCACCGAAGCAGCCGAAGAAAAGAAAACCACCCCCCAGGAACCCGAACCGCAAGGGCCATGAGGCTCCGCAGGTCGAGCGCTTTCACGAGGAGCACCACCAGCCGCCCAACCACGTTGAGCAGCCAGAGCGTCACGGAGGGCACGAGCCTCCACATTCCGGCTCTCAAGGGGAGGGCTGATCGAGCCCTGGCTCACGAGAAATACCGCGGCAGCGCGCAAAAATGTGCTGCGGTCCCGGGGCGGCCATGGTGTTGGGCCCACGAACCGCAACGGCGTGTAGCTAAAGGCCGCCACCTCCAGCCGCCGTGGGGTCTCGAGCAGATGGGCACCACGTTTCACGGGGAGGTGGTGCCGAGATTGAGCCCACTGGATTGACCTTACATGCTCCCGGGAGCTCTGAAGCGCGGCAAAAGTCCTTGAGAGTCCCGCCCAAACAGTCGATAAATCGACGGTCCTGCGATCGTATCCACAATCCATTGCGTCAGGCACGATGACATTTCCCGCTGTAGCCGGGAGCATTTGAAAGAGTTCCCATGCTGGATCCGCGTTACGTCGAGTTGGCCGAGATCATCACAAACCACTCCCTGCGCGTGGAGCCGGGCGAGAAGGTGCTGGTCGAGGCATTTGACATTCCTCCGGAGTTCACGGCAGCCTTGATCCGCTCCCTGGTCAAGGCGGGCGGGCTCCCCGTCTGCCTCACGAAACAGAATCGGGTCCTGCGGGAGCTGTACAGAAACGCAACGGAGGAGCAGATGCGCTTCTGGGGCGAGGTGGAACGATTTCAAATGGAGCAGGTGGCGGGGTACGTGGGTCTTCGCGGTGCGCACAACTCCACCGAGATGAGCGACGTGCCTCCGGAGAAGCTTGACCTCTTTCAAAAACACCTCTGGCACCACGTGCATGCCGAGGTCCGCGTGCCACGCACCAAGTGGGTGGTTCTCAGATGGCCGACACCCTCCATGGCGCAACAGGCCAGGATGAGCACGGAGGCCTTTGAGGACTATTACTTCGGCGTCTGTACGGTCGACTACAAGGCCATGGCGAGGGCGATGACTCCGCTCCGGCAGAGGATGGAGCGCACACGGCGTGTGCACATCAAGGGCCCCGGGACTGACCTCCGATTCTCGGTCGAGGGGATTCCAGCCGTGGGGTGCGCAGGAGACAAGAACATCCCGGACGGCGAGATGTTCACGGCCCCCGTGCGAGACTCGGTCGATGGAACGATCTTCGTCAACACAGCGAGCCTCTATCAGGGGATCGTCTTTCAGGACATCAAGCTCACGTTCAAGAAGGGAAAGATCGTGGAGGCGACATGCAACTACACGGATCGGCTGAACCGCTTCCTCAACACCGACGAGGGCGCCCGCCACATCGGTGAGTTCTCGCTGGGATTCAACCCCCGTATCCGGGAGCCAATGCTGGACACTCTCTTCGATGAAAAGATTGCGGGCTCCTTCCACTTCACGCCGGGCCAGGCCTATCCCGAGGCCGACAACGGCAATCGATCCCAGATCCACTGGGACCTCGTGACGATCCAGAGACCCGAATACGGTGGCGGGGAGATCTGGTTCGACGGCGAGTTGATTCGACGAGATGGGCTCTTCATTACCGAGGACTTGAAGGGCCTGAACGGTTGATCCGGGACAGTGCATGAAGCGAAACGTCCAACGATGGATCCTGATGGGCCTCGTCTTCGGGCTCGCTTCGGGCCTCCTTGCAAACTTTCTTGTTGGCAGCAATCCCGAGGCACAGAAGTCGCTCAAGGACGTCGTCGAGAGCTACATTCAGCCAGTCGGAAAGATCTTTCTCCGCCTCCTCTTCATGACGGTGCTGCCACTCGTCTTCTCCTGCCTCGCGCTAGGGGTGAGCGAGCTTGGCAATCTGCGTGAGCTTGGCCGCATGGGAGTGAAGACGATCGTCTTCACTCTCCTCCTGAGCGCGACCTCGGTCGGCGTCGGGCTTCTCCTCGTGAACGTAATCCAGCCCGGCAAGGGCATCAGCTCGGAACTGAAGGATGGCCTCTTCAAGGAGGTCGAGGCGAAGAAGGAGGAGATCTCGCAAAAAGCTGGCGGCGGGCAAGTCTCGAGGCTCGAGTCGCTTGTGAGCTCCTTCATTCCGCAGAACCCTGTCGCAAGCGCGGTGCGCGCCTTCGACGGGGAGATGCTCTCGTTCATGTTCTTCGCGCTGATCTTCGGAATAGCGCTCGGAGCCTGCCGCAGCGAACGCACAGGAGCGCTCACCGAGCTCTTGAAAGGTCTCTACGACGTCTCCATGTGGCTTGTGGGATTCGCGCTCGGGCTTGCGCCAGTTGGAGTCGCGGCGCTCACTTTCTCCATCGCGGCCCTCCTTGGAGGCTCAATCCTACGCACGCTGGGCGCCTACGTGTTGACGGTGCTTCTGGGCCTTGCGATCCAGCAGTTTGTCGTCTACTCGCTCGTCCTGCGTGTCGCCTGCGGCGTCAATGCCCTGCGATTCTTCTCCAGCATCCGCCCGGTCATTGTCACTGCTTTCTCGACAAGCTCATCCAACGCGACGCTCCCCACGACGCTTCATGTAGCCCGCACAAGCCTCGGAATCCCGGCCAAGGTCGCCAATTTTGTGCTGACACTCGGCTCCACCTTCAACCAGAACGGTACCGCGCTCTTCGAGGGAGTCACGGTTCTCTTCCTCGCGCAACTTTACGGCGTCCACTTGACCCTCGACCAACAAGTCCAGGTACTCCTCATGTCAGTCCTGGCCGGGGTCGGCACAGCAGGCGTTCCAGGGGGATCGATTCCGCTCATTGTGCCAGTTCTCGTGTCAGTGGGCGTACCCGGGGAAGGAATCGGGGTGATCCTCGGCGTTGACCGATTCCTCGACATGTGCCGCACCGTGCTGAACGTCACCGGGGACCTTGTGGCCGCCCAATTCGTGGCAAGAGGCGAGCCGCGAATGGAGCTCAGTGCCAGGGCCGAATCACCACCTTGAGCGCCTCCTTCTGAATCATGCTTCGAAGCGCCAGCTCGAGCTCCTCGAGCGGGCGTTCAGATGTGAGCAGCGATCGAGCATCGAAGGCCGCGGCGGCGAGCATCTCCAGTGCCCGGGCCATCGTCCGGGGCCGGTGGTGGTAGACACCCTTGAGCGTGATTTCCGAGTAGTGGATCCGGTACGTGTCAAGCGAGATGGACGTGCCCGGGGCACAGCCCCCAAAGAGATTGACCAGGCCGCCGGGCCGAACAGAGTCCGCGGCGTCAGACCAAACCTCGCTGACACCAGTGGCGTCAATGGCGCAGTCAAATCCGGCAGGGTCGTGGGCGTGCCGCCGTACCTCCCGTGCCTGCCCGCCGCCGCGGAGAATCAGCACCGAGCGATCAGCGCCGAGCTTGCGACCGACCTGGAGCCGCCCCTCGTTGGGATCGGCCAGCGCGACCGAGTGCCCCGCGGTTCGCAGGGCACCGACAAAGAGCAGCCCGATCGGGCCGCCGCCGTAGACGACCACGTCCGATGATCGGATCAGATCACACGCCTCTAGCCCGTGCAGCACGCAAGCGAGCGGCTCGGTGAGTGACGCGATCTCGCTTGCGAGGCCGTCGGGGATTCGGTGCGTGTTGCGGTCCACAAATCGACGCGGCACGAGGAGCATCTCGGCAAACGCCCCGTTCAGATACTGGAGATCCGCGCACAGGTTTTCACGGCCGCGGTGGCAGTAATCGCAGTCGTGGCAAGGCGCCGAGTTACCGACGACGACACGGTCCCCCACCTTCCAGCGAGAGACGCCCACGCCAACTGCGGCCACTACCCCCGCAAGCTCGTGGCCGAAGGGCGTCGGCACCTTGAGCATGCGTGGGTGTCCTCCGCGGCGAAAAACCTTGACGTCGGTGCCGCAGGTCGTCGCTGCCTCTATCCGGACGAGTATTTCACCAGGCCCTGGTTCGGGAACGGGCACGTGCCGGAGCTCCAGCATCTCCGGCCCCAGAAGATAGACGACTCGCTGGCTCAAGGAGACTCCTCCTCGCCCACAAAGAGGACCTTGAGGGCCTGCCGGCTCCGGACGAGTTCGACACCCTCAGCAAACCGAGAAAGCCCGAGGCGGTGCGTGATGAGAGACGAGGGGTCGAGCACTCCCGCGGCGATCAGATCAAAGATTCGAGACTGCTCCTCCAGCCCGCCAGAGTAGGAGCCCACCACGCGCCGCTCGTGCTTGAAGAGCTCGTTGAGGTCAAAGTCGGCTCGCTGACCCTCCGGAGCGTGCGCAAAAAGAACGACAGATCCGCCTTCCCGCGTGATTCCAAGTGCGCTTCGCAGCACTGTTGCCCCCCCCACCGTGTCGAACACCGCATCGGCACCGAGCCCCCGTGTCGAGTCGTGCACCACCTTCTCCACGCCGCCATCAATGGGTGAGGCGACGGCAAAAGCTCCCATGCGTTCACTGATGCCCAGGCGCTCGGGCATCGTGTCGATCAGGATCACTCGCAGGAGAGGCGAAGTCGCACGCAGGACCAGCAGATGAAGAAGCCCCATGCTGCCGGCGCCCATCACGACGGCGCAGCCGTGCGCACCGCTCGCTCTCCCGCAAGACAACCCCGCGCGATCCATTGCCCGCAACACGCAGGCGGCGGGCTCAAGGAAAACAGCAGCCTCGTCGCTCACGCCGTGGGGCACCTTGCGGAGTGCCCGCCGTACAGCGCGGTCTCGGACAATGACAAAGTCGCTGAAGCCGCCAGGTTCGAGCAGATTCTCGCGAAACTCCGGGCACATCGTCGAGCTCCCTCGTCGGCACAACTCGCAGTCACCGCAAGCCACATGGTGCGGAACAACGATTCGATCACCGATCTCGAACCCCGCGACGTCGGCTCCCAGAGCCTCCACCGATCCAACAACTTCGTGCCCGAGCACACTACCGGGCGTCGCCGTGTCATTGGTAAGCTTGAAGACATCCGTCCCACAAAGGCCAGAAACGGACATCCGCACGAGGAGCTCGCCCGCCTCCGGCTGCCGCAGTGCCCGTCGCTCGAGGCGCGTCGATCCTCTGCCGGCACAGGCAACAACACGTGAAATTCTCGGGTTCGCCGCATTCATGGTGGCTACATTATGCCAGTAGAGGGGTCCATCGAGTATCCTTGCCGCCCGATGAGACGCTCCAGACTTGAAGCAAAGGAAAACGCTCCCACGATTCAGATCGGCGAAGGCCAGGGAATCGGGCGTGAGATCTTTCTCGGTGGCCGCCTTGCGATCCACTCGCCCCGCGGCGTGCGAGGCGCGGACAGAGCGCTGCTCTCGGCTCTCCCCCTCGAAATGTCAGGCCGTGTGCTTGTGATTGGAACGCGCGAAGCCATCGCCGCGCTCGCCGTGGCCTCGCTCTGGCCACCAGGCGAGGTGCACATCTTCAACCTCGACTCCTTCGAGCACGAGCGAGCGATCCGAAGCCTCGGACGCAACCCCTCGCATTCGGTCAGGACGCACCTCGCGGCAGACTTGCCCGAACCCGGAACCTTTGACTGGGTCCTCCTGGCCATCCGGCACACCAGCGACGCCATGTTAACTGGCGAGCTTCTCCGACAGGCGCACGGCGCCCTGAAGCCACGAGGTAAGCTTCTCGCGGCCACTGACAACCCCCGCGATCGATGGCTCCACGAGCGCGTGATGGAGACTTTTGGGGCTGCCACGATCCTTGACCCTGTCGACGACGGCGCCGCATATGTTGCCAGAAAACACTCGAACGAGCTCAGGCAACGGGACTTCGGGCGGACCTTCGAGGCGACGCTTTTTGGCCAAACGGTCAGGCTATTTACCCGGCCCGGGGTCTTCTCGCACGGAAGGCTCGACGACGGCGCCCTGGCCCTGTCGGAGGTCACCGAGCTGAAGCCTGGCACCACTTTGCTGGACATGGGTTGCGGCTCGGGGGCCATCGGAATCGCCTCTGCACGCGTCTCGGAGACAAACCAATCCGTGCTCGTGGACTCCAACACTCGCGCCGTACGCTGCGCGCTCAGGAACGCGGCCGAGAACAATGTCCTCGGCCGCACGCTAGTGGCCATGTCTCACGACTTCTCTTGCCTGCGAAACCAGGCCTTCGACCTCGTCCTCGCGAACCCTCCTTACTTTGGCGACTGGAGAATCGCGGAGCTGTTCATCCGGGAAGGCCACCGGGTTCTGCGTCCCGGAGGCAGCCTCTACCTGGTCACAAAGTCAGTGGACGAACCGACCGACATCCTGCGGAGGACATTCGGCGGCTCGACGCGATCGGAACGCAGAGGCTATTCGGTGTTGCGGTCGCTCAAACGGGATTCTGCCTCTTCCTCCCGAAGTCGAGAGCCGAAGTAGACGATCGCGGCCAGAGCCACAAACCCGAAGTCAAGCGCGACTTCTCTCTTCATTTTCCAGAACTTCTCGCCCGCCGTCATCGCGAGGCCGCGCGCGTGCGTATCGAAGCAACCGCAGATGGTCGGGTGACCACGGTAAAGATTGAAGGTCAGGGCCAGGATGAAGAAGCCTGCGAGAAGGCCCACTCCGAGGGCGGCCCCCTTGCGACAAATACCAATGATGAGTGCAACGCCAGCGAGGAGCTCAAACCAGGGCAAGTAGATGGCTGCCAGGTTGATAAGCTGCGGCGGAATGAGCTTGTAGTTGTAGATGATCTTCGCGAAATCCGGTGGATCCAGGATCTTGTGATAGCTGGCGTAGACAAACGCCCCCCCCAGGACGAAGGACGCGATGAGGATGGTCCAGAAGTTCTTGATCAAGCTCACTGGTTTTGCCTTAATTTTTCTGCGGCGGGTTGAAAACACCCGGATCCTTGCCCCGGGCGATCAGATTCTGCTTCTCTCGCGACCACTCGGGAAATCCGCCCTGATAAATCATCAGGTTGACGAAGCCAGCGGCCTTGAGCTGAGCGCAAACGAGCTTGGAGTCCTCGCACTCCTTGGAATCCCCACAGTAGACGACAAGAGGGGCCTCGAGGATCGCTCCTCCTTCGATAAGCTTTGCGATCTTGTCGGTGTAGTCAGCCTCCCAGGGACTGAGTGAAATGGCCGTCGGGATGTGCCCGTTCTCGTAGTCGCGCGTACGGCGGGCGTCGATGAAAAGCGTTCCGTCGACGAGATTCTGGTAGGCCTCCACGAGTGAGAGCATCACATGCGCGCCCGGCGTGGCAGGCGGAACGACGGGAATCGGCGGCGGGTTGAGCGGAGTGGTAGCCAACGGCTTCAAGACGTCACCCGCTGGCGCCTTGACCGCACCATCAATCGGTGGCTTTGGAGCGATTGGCGGATCCGCAGGCTTCACGGGTGCAGCCGGCGGCGCAGTGGAATCCGCAACAGGTGGCTGCGCCGTATAGGGGTTGATGTAGAGACGCGCATCAACCCACTGCAAGTATTTCTGGGAATTGCCCGAGTTGGCGACGTTGTGGATCGTCCCTGCGGCCGCCATGAGCCCAACAAGCACGGCCAGTTGCAAGACAGCATTTCTCATTGCTTCAACTCCGTGAGGTTACCAGCGCACTCCCGAAAGCCGCCCTCGGACTTCCAAAAGGCGGATTGTTGTACTACTCGCGGCCACGATTGGGACATTTTCACCGGGGCTCACCCACCATCGGCGCAGGAGGCGCTTGGCGCTTACTGAGCGCCGAGGCGGCCGGTGCGGGGGAGCTTTTCCTGCTCCTCGAGACGTCTATAAGGTACCACAAAGGTTCCCGGATTCGTAGCCGCGACGAGACTCCTTGCATCGTCTTGTGAGATCGTGCATTCTGACCGACTGATAACTGTAACGATCGTAACGAAGCTGTAACTTCAATTTGCCAGCAAGGAAGGGTTTCAATGGAAGGACCAAAGCAGATCGGGAGGCGAAGGTTCCTGCGCAGAACCTCCGCTCTGGGCCTGGGAGCCCTGGCCGCTCCGGCCGTCTTCTCCCGCGCGAGCCAGGTGCTTGGAGCCAACGACAAGATCCGGATGGGGATCATGGGCTCGGGCAGCCGTGGACGAAACGTCATGAAGACGCACCTGGCCCAGGGCGCACAATTCATAGGAGTCTGCGACATCTTCAAGAAAAGCCTCTACGAGGGGTTGAAAGCCGCCGGTGAGCACGCACAGAGCTACAGCGATTACCGCAAGATGCTCGAGTCGAAGGATATCGACGCGGTTCTCATCGGTACGCCGGAGCATTGGCACGGGCCCATGCTCATGGACGCCGTGGCCGCCGGCAAGGACGCCTACTGCGAGAAGCCCATGTCCCACTCGATCGAGGAGGGAGTGCAGATGGTCAAGGCCGTACGCTCCACTGACCGGATTGTGCAAATCGGAATGCAAAGACGCAGCACGCCTTCCGTAATCGAGGCAAAACAGCTGATCCGCGAATGCGGTGAGATTTACCTCGTGAAAGCCTACTGGAACTGGGACTGGTCGAAACCCCTCAACACCGCTCCGCTCGACGAAGAGGTGGACTGGAAAGCATTTCTCGGTCCGGCGCCCTGGCACGCGTTTGCACCCGAGCGCGTTCGGCACTGGCGTTACTTCTGGGACTACTCGGGTGGCAACTGCACGGATCAGGGCACGCACCTCATGGACGTCATCCAGTGGTACATGGGCTCTTCCGCTCCCCGCGTTGCAACCTGTCATGGCTCGGTTTTTTCGATGAAGGGTGCCGAAACCCCCGACGTGTTTTCCGCCACCTTCGAGTACCCGAACTACATAGCGACCTGGACCCTCGACTACGCCAGCACGCTGGACAATGGATGGAACATTCAGTTCCAGGGTCGTAAGGCAACCCTGTGGCTCGACAATGACGGCGCGCGCCTCTACTCCGCCACCGCGCAACCAGGGACGACCTACAAACGCAACGCCAAGGAACTCCTTGTGAAGGAGGTCCCCGGAACGCTGAGCGATCAGGAGCACGTAAAGAACTTCCTTGATTGCTGTCGATCGCGCCAACAGCCGAACGCCCCCGTTGAGGTGGGTCACCTGGCTGTCTGCGGGCCGCACCTCGCCAACCTCGGATTTCTTAACCAAACGCGAGCGAGGCTCAACGAGGACGCCACGAAGGTCTACTTGTAATTCGGGATGACCGTGGATTCTTGCGGGGGTCAGGGCGACCAGGGCGGCAGCCCTGCCCCCCCGAGCCAGCGGGGTGAGGGGGGAGGTTTTCCTCCCCCGCGACGAGTATGGCGACCTGCGAAGCCCGAATACGACCCTGGAGAGATCGCGAAACAGCGCCGGCCTTGAACGGGTGTGCTGTCTCGCGATCTACCGAGTTTTCACTTGAAGGCGCGGGAATCAGACAAAGGAGAGCCCATGCATTCGTTCGATGTCGACATTCGGTGGAAAGAAGGCCTTCGCGGCGAGGCAACGGCCAGGGGAGCGACGCATTCCGTGCCTTTTTCGGTCCCCAGGGAGTTTGGAGGCCCCGGCGGCGAATGGACGCCTGAGCACTTCTTCGCGAGCGCAGTGGGGACGTGCGTCATGGCGACGTTTCTTTCGATCGCGCAGATGTCAAAGCTCACGATCGCCGGCTACGAGTCCAGCGCCTCCTGCACAATGGAGAAGGGGCCTGACGGCCTGCGCATTACGAAGGTGAAACTCTCCCCCCGGATCCTCGTCACAACGGAGAAGGACGTGGAACGAGCCCAACGCATGATCGAGAAGGCGGAGAAGATGTGCCCGATATCCAACAGCGTGAAGGCGACCGTGTCGTTGGAGGCAACGGTAGCGGCGCAGGGGTAGCCTCTCAAGGCGGCGGCTTCGCCCCGGCGAGGCTGTGTCTCTTGGCGGGGGCTCTCTTCTTCCACCAGCAATCCGCTCCCGCCCGGTACCCGACTCGGTGGTCGGCCGAAGGCCTGCCCACAACGTATACCTCGCTCGCCCACACATGAGACATTCCGAATGGGCAGAGGAAGACCATCTCAAGTCTGCTGCTCGTTTCTGCTGGTGGGGGAGGCGGACCTTCCCCCACGACGGCTCGCCTCCGAGCGGAGCGAGGGCGGAGCGAGGGCGGAGCGAGGGCGGAGCGAGGGCGGAGCGAGGGCGGAGCGAGGGCGGAGCGAGGGCGGAGCGAGGGCGGAGCGAGGGCGGAGGCAACAACGACACGC
>SXIK01000129.1 GCA_005772855.1 Planctomycetia bacterium
ACATTCGTGTTCACACTGCCCGTCACCGACCCCAGCTTCAGCTCGTTACGACTCTGACCAACAGCCTGGACAGACGACGTAACAAACAAGCAAAGGGCAGACAAAAAAGCCCAATAACTCAATTGTTTCATTTTTCCTCCTGAGAATCCTACGTATCCATACACAGTTTTTTAGAATTTGGATGTTCCGTGCTCAATCGAAGCTACGACACACCTCCATGCAAGTCACGCTGACATTCCAAAACCCTCACTCAATAGGAGTGAAAGCACAGCGGTTTCTTGACTACGATCGCCTTGATAGTCGGAGGTCTGTGAAAGCTAAAGAGCCCCCGCTCCTGCGTGACCCGAAGGATCGCCATCAAAACAACTATTCTAAAGAATAGTCAAAGCGACGAAGAAATGAAACACAATTTTTCGTGGCCGGGGCAAAAATAAGCAAACATCCGGAGGACTCTTCAGACAAGGGAGAAGAAACCCAATACCCCCTCGATCCCCCAGAAAGACGCCGAATGCAAACAGGCGACAAACATCCCATCAACAACCCTCTGACATGCCGAAGCGCTTACGGAAATACTCGAACATGCGGCTGGCAGCAAACGGCGCCGCGGCGATTCCGGTGTAGTGACCCAGAGGCAGAATATAAGCCTCGGGGCAGCCCAACTGCTGCCAAAGCTTGAGACCGCAAGCATACGGAACCTTGTCGTCAAACGTGCCAAGGAAAACAAGGGCTCGATCATTGGAAATGAACGGAGCCATGGCCATCGGTTCAGAACGAAGAAACGTCGCAATTTCGAAGCAAAGATCGTCCCGAGTGATTCGATCCCAAGCCATCCGAACCTCCACATAGCGCACGACTCGCCTCTCCCGGGAAGTCGCGAAAATGCGGGGCAAGTCGGCTCCACCCAGGCAGAAGACGTTCGCCCTGAGACGCGGTTCCGCCGCTACCAGGGCGACGCTCTTGATAGCACCCATGCTAATCCCGATCGAACCCAGTCGCTCTGGATCGACCTCCGGTAGACTCAGGAACAGGTCGAGGGCCCGAATATTGTCCTTCAAGCTGTCACGCAGAAGCTCCTCCAGGCGCAGGGCGTCTCGATCCACTGTCAAGACGTCCTCGTCCTGATGCAAGTAGAAGGCTGACATCCCCTCCGCCGAGGCCCAACGGGCGAAGACCCTGCAAGCGAGATAGTCGTCCACCGCTCCAGCGAGAATGGGGGTCAAGATCAGCAACGGAGCGCCCTGGCCGGGCTTGACCCGGCGTGTCTTGTAGAAGGTACCCTCGACCTTGCGGATGTCCCCCTCCCCAGTGGCGTGAGCCCAGAAGGAGAACCCGAGAATCTCCAGTTCATGTCCCGCCTGCCCCACCGGGGTGAACTGGAGCCCCCACCCTGCGCTTTCAGGTCGGTAGCTGGCGATCTCGACAGAGACCGGAGCCACCGGAATCTGGGATGGCTCGGCTCGATCCAGGTGCCTGCACCCTGGAGCGGCCACCCCACAGAAGGTGAGGAGGCTTCGAAAGACGGCTCGACGAAAGCCCAAGCTCTTACAAACCCTCGATCTTGGCCTTGACTCGCAGCCGCTCAAGCAGCATCCTTCGTTCCAGTGCGGTGGACGTCTGCGTGCGGATCTGCTTCTCAAGCTCCGCCTGAACATCCTCGAACCGGGTAGCTTGCCTCTCGACGAGTTGAATGAGATGGTAGCCCTTGGGCGATTCCACAATGCCACTGAGCGGTTTTTCGGGCGTGAGCTGCATCACTGCGTTGTGAAAGGCGTCGCCGTAGAATCCCTTTTGGTAGAGTGGAATTCGTCCTTCGTTTTTCTTCGTGAAGGCATCGTCCGAGTATTGTTTTACCGCCTGGACAAAGTCTCCCCCGGCCTGTAGTTCCTTGAGAACCTTCTCGGCCCGTTCCCTTGCGTCTGCAATGGGGCGCCCCCCACCGTCCGGCTTGGCCGGATCGATGCCTGTGCGCGAGGTAATGAGGATGTGCCGAATCACGTTTCGGACTCCTCCCTCACCATGGGATTTCTCGAACTGCTTACGAAGCTCGGGCTCAGTGACTTGACGAGTCCTCAAGACTAGTTCGGAGGCGAGCGATTCGTAGTAGATGTCCTGGCGAAGCTTCGCCTTGTGCTCCTCGAGCGAGGACCGCCGTTTCGAGAGGCTATCCAGGAAGGCTTTGCGACTCCCCTGGTACAGGCCCTTGATCGTTCGCTCAATCTTTTCCTCCATGGCCGCTTCCACTCTGTCCTGGGCAATGCTGACACCTGAAGACTTGGCCTCCTCCTCAAGAAGTAGGCGGTCAAGGAACTCGTCGAGCCGGGACTTGCCCAGGCTTGCGAAAAGATAGCCGACGTAGTCTTCAACTGGAATGTCCCGCCCATTTACGCGGGCAATGACCCCCGCCGGGAGAGGTGCCGTCCTCAGCGACTCAAGAGGCGGATCAGCTTTGGGATCCTGCGCGACACAGAGCTGCAAGCTCAAGAACGCCCCTCCGCAGCTCCACGCAACCCAGAGAAAGAGAAGCTTCTTTCGAGAAAACAAAGCCCCAGGACAGATACTACTTGAGATCACGGCAATGACCCGCTGCACCCTGACAAACACCCGCAGGGCCGGGAAAAGACAACAACCGGCAATGCCTGAATTCATGGAAGCCTCCTCTAGTCACAGACTCAGTCTGAGACGACCGTTCAGGTGTCCTTATTCGGCCCGGAGCGCACCGCGGGTCATCTTGGCCGAGACCTTGACGCCCACCGCGTAGCTACTTTGTTTCGGAAGTTTCGCCGATCGCCTTGGAAGCCGGAGCGCCAACAAAACCAAGCAAAACCTGCTTCGCCTTGTCTCCCAGACGACGTCCGCCCGTTCGCAGGATGCGGAGGTACCCCCCGGGACGGCTTCTGAACTGCGGGCCAATTTCGCTGAAAAGCTTCTTCACCAGGGTCTCGTCCCCCAAGGTCTGGAGGCCTCGGCGGTAGTTGTGAAGGCTCATCTCCTTCCCGAGCGTGATAAGCTTCTCGGCAAAAGGCCGTACAAATTTGGCCTTCTCAAGTGTTGTTACAATGTAACCACGGTCGCCAAAGGCCTCGAACAAGCTTCGCGTCATGTTCCTCTGGAGAGCATGGCGGTGCGACGGGCTTCGGTTGAGTTTTCTTCCATGAATTTTGTGCCGCATGAGCGTGAATCCTTGGTGTTCTGTTCAGGGCTTGATTCGAGGACCTATTTCATAGCAGCGGCTGAGCTCATTCCCAGGCTCAAACCGAATTCACGCAGCTTCGTCTTGATCTCAAGCAGTGTCGTCTTTCCGAAATTGCGAACCTTGAGGAGATCGGCTTCCGACTTTCGGACGAGGTCTCCCACAGTGCCAATACTCTGCGCTTCAACGCAATGCAACGCCCGGGGGGACAGGTCCAGGCTCGAGATGGGCATCTCGAGCCGGCGGCGACGGTCGTCCTTGTCGCTTACCTGTAGGGTGTCCTCACCCGTGAGACCGTTCTCGTTTTGGACCGAGGTGCCGATGTCAGCATACTGAAGAAACGGGCTCAGGTGGCGACGCAAAATCTTCGACGATTCCACCAGCGCCATATCCGGACTCAGAGTACCGTTTGTCCAGACCTCAAGGATCAGCCGATCATAGTTCGTGAGCTGGCCGACTCGAGTATCCTCCGTCTTGTAGCGAACGCGGCTAACCGGCGAGAAGGCAGAATCGACCCAGATCACTCCAATCTCGCTGTCGTTTTTCGAGTTCTCCTCGGCCGTCAAGTACCCTCGCCCCCTACGCACCGTCATGTCAATATTGAGTGGGACGTCCTGGGTCAAGGTTGCGATCAGTAGGTCCGGGTTCACGATTCTGATCTCTGACCCATGCTGGATGTCTGCCCCACGAACCTCACCCTTCTTGTCCGCACGGATCTTGAGCTCGGCAACATCACCGTCGTAGAGAACCAATAACAAGCTCTTGAGGTTCAGAATAATGTCGGTCACGTCCTCGAAAACGCCAGTGAGCGTGGAGAACTCGTGCTGTACGCCTTCGATCTTGACATTGACAACGGCAGCCCCCTCGAGCGACGAGAGAAGAATGCGCCGCAGACTATTGCCAATGGTGACGCCGAAGCCTTTCTCAAACGGCTCAACAATGAACTTTCCGTATTGCGAAGTCCGTGTGGACTCGTCACAAATCACCAGGTTGGGAACTTCGAAATCTCTCCAGCGAATACGCATCTAAAACCCTCGAAAAAAGTCCAGATTCAAGCGAACTGACTTACACTTTCGCCTCGAACGGGAGGCAGGCGACTGACCCTCTCCCTGCGAGGCCGACCGACCTGGGGCCGACTCCCTGGCAAGAAGAGCACCGGGAAAACCAGGATGCGGACGGGACAAACCATCGTCGTATCAGACTCGCCGCCTCTTTCGGGCGCGGCAACCATTGTGGGGTAAAGGAGTCACCTCCTCGATGGCCTTGATTTCCAGCCCCGAGCTCTGAATCGCACGGATTGCCGACTCTCGACCAGAACCCGGCCCTTTCACCCGGATGTCCACCTCTTTCATACCGAGCTTCCTGGCTTTGGACGCGCACTGCTCCGCCGCCCTCTGAGCAGCGAAGGGGGTACTCTTACGACTCCCCTTGTAGCCAATGGTGCCGCCGGTGTCCCAGCAAAGCGTCTGACCTGTCTTGTCGGTGATCGTGACGATCGTGTTATTGAACGTCGCGTTAATATAAACGACGCCCTTGACGACGTTCTTTCTGACCTTCTTTTTTCCCATGCTCTCTTGCGCTCGTTACATTGCCTTGATGCTCTTCTTTGTGGCAACGACCTTACGCGGACCCTTTCGTGTCCGGGCGTTCGTCTTGGTTCTCTGCCCCCGCACGGGGAGGCTCTTTCGGTGGCGAAGACCACGGTAACACCCAATCTCCTTGAGACGATTGATGTTCTGCGTAATGGTTCGCTTCAAATGACCTTCGGTTGGGTACCCCGCCTCGATGACGGCTGAGATACGAGCAACCTCCTCGTCTGAAAGCTCCTTGGTGCGCACTTCACCGTTCACCCCAGCTTTCTTGAGGATTTCCAGAGAGAGGGCCTCTCCGATCCCGAAGATATAGGTCAGGGAGACTCGTACTTGCTTGTCGATTGGGATGTCTATACCCGAGATACGCGGCATTCTTCAGCCTCACCTTTGGTGGCTCAATTCCAGTAACTCAAACCGCACTTGACCCGATTTGACGCTGCTTGTGTCGAGGATTGCTGCAGATAACACGCAGCACTCTTTTCCTGCGGACTACTTTGCAGTTTTCACAAATTCGTTTTACGGATGCTCTGACTTTCATGGATCTCTTACCTTCTCAACGCCGCCAGAGGCGGACGCACGTTTCAAGGCTCATTCCGCCTCAGGATCCGACCACGCCCCAGGTCATAAGGCGAAAGCTCAAGGGTCACCTGATCCCCCGGCAGGATCCGGAGAACATGTAACCTCAGCTCTTCCGCCAAGTGGGCGTGAACGGTCTGGCCTGTCTTGAGCTCAAGCTTGAAGAGGGCGTTGGGCAACGCCTCCTTCACCGTGGCGTCCACTCGGCTGGACGCCCTTTTCACAGTGGCGTCCAACCGCACGGCATCAGCCTTCACGGATTGGGTCACCTCGGAATCGACACACATCGAAGGCCTTCCAGGCGTAGCTTCTTTCATGAAGGTCGCTTCCGTCTTGGCAACTCTGTCATGATCATCGCAACCTCGAGACGGCCTGCTCCGGCAGCCAGGGCACAAAAAAGTGGGCCCAATGTAGCAAACGGCCTTCCCAAATTCCAGAACAATCTCAAAAAGGGCCGAGGAAATCTCCGCTCGGGCCCATCTCGCCCCCTGATCGGGGCTTCTCGAGGATCGGATCCGCGTCGGGGTGGAGTGCGGGTCTATCCAGAAAGCGTAAGTATCTGTGGACCGTTCTCAAGGATTGCCACCGTATGCTCGAAGTGGACCGAAAGCCCCCGATCCGCTGTCACCACCGTCCAGCCGTCATCGAGCGTGTCAACATCCTCTGTCCCGGCGTTCACCATGGGCTCGATGGCGAGCACCATGCCAGGTCGAAGAAGGGGATCCTTCTTCAGAACCGCGGCATCGACATAGTTGGGTACCGGGGGTTCCTCGTGAAGCTTCGTTCCAATACCATGCCCGACGAATTTCTTGACCACGTGAAAACCATGCGCCTCCACAAAACCCTGGATGGCTCTGCCGATATCTGAGACACGCTTCATGGGAAGGCACGCCTTGACGCCCTCATCGAGCGAAGCCTCCCCAACCTCGAGGAGTCGCCTGGCTTCTGCGCTCACGGGACCAACGGGGAAAGTCCAGGCGGAGTCGCCACAATAGCCTCGATAACGGACGCCCACATCAATCGACACAAGATCACCCTGGGAGATCTTGCGTCGTTTCCGAGGGATGCCATGCACCACCTCCTCGTTGATCGAGATGCAGGAGTTTGCCGGGAAGCCCTTGTAGTTATAAAAGAGCAGCGACCCGCCCTTGCCGAGGACGTAGTCACGGATCAATTCGTCAAGCGCCTGAGTGCTGACCCCGGGCTGGATCGCTTCACGAACCAACTGGAAGACCTCGGCAACAATCCGACCTGCCTCCCGCATTTTCTCGATCTCGGCCGGCGTCCTGAGCACCATTGGGCGGTCGCCCATCAAGCCGATGGAACCGGCTTCTTCTCGGGTCCGCCTCGCTTGGGCCCCTCGCCTCCGCGCATAAAACCCTCGTACTGCCTCACAAGAAGCTGCGCCTCGATCTTGTCTACCAGATCCAGCGCCACACCGACGACGATCAGGATTCCCGTGCCTCCTAACATGTAGGCAACCATGGGATCAATCTCCAGAGACTTCGTCACAATCATCGGGGTCAAGGCAATTATGGTCAAGAATGCGGCGTCAGCCACTGTGATTCGCTTGATGATTTTCTCGAGGTACTCGGCAGTGAACTTGCCAGGGCGGATGCCCGGGATGAAGGTCCCATATTCCTTCATGTTCCCGGCAATGTCTACCGGGTTGAACATGAGGGTCGTCCAGAAGTACGTGAAAAAAAAGATCAAACCAATGTAGGTCGCCATGTAAAGAAAGCCATCCTGGCTGAAGGCAACAGCCAAGGTACGAACGAACGAGAAAAGCCAGTTGTCGCCGGTATAGGCAAACCATGCCAGGAAAGTCGATGGGATCACCACGAGCGATTGAGCAAAAATGATGGGAAGAACGCCCGCCGCATTGACCTTGATCGGCATGTGCTGGCTCTGCCCACCAAGGACCCTACGCGAACCCCTCACCGTCTTCGGATGCTGGATCGGTACCCGCCGTTGACCCTTGGTTATGAAGACAACCCCTGCCACCACTGCAATGTAAAGCAGGATCAAAATCAATGCCTTGGAGACCTCGAAAGGGACCTGATCCATGTCGGCGTAGTAGATCTGCCGCCCAAGACGGCCCAACTGGCCGGGCATCTCGGCGACAATCCCCGACATGATGATCAGTGAAGTGCCGTTTCCGATTCCAAGCTCGGTGATCTTTTCCCCCAGCCACATCAGGAAAAGGCTGCCAACGCTGAGGGTGAGCATCTGAAGAATAAACAGCCAGACTCCAGGGTCGCTCACAAATCCTGCAGACCCCGCCACCGGGCTCTGCCAGTTGCGAGTGAGGAAGTAAGACTGGATGAGACACAGGAAAACCGTGAAATACCGTGTGTACCTGTTGATGGTCCTGCGACCCGCCTCGCCCTCCTTCGACAGGGCTTCCAGCTTGGGAAAGACCTTGATCATGAGGCTAAAGATGATCGACGCTGAAATATAGGGCATAATGCCCAGGCAGAACAAAACCGGCGTCTGAAGATTTCCCCCCGTCAGGGCGCTGGTGAAAATCAAGAAATCTAGAGCCCCCGCTGCCTGCTTCTGGGAGTTGAGAAAAGCGGAAATGTCGATCCCCGGCAGGTAAAGGAAGAAACCACAACGAAAAACCACCAGGAGCCCGAGGGTCCAGAGGATTCGACGCCGCAACTCGGGAATCTTCCAGATATCACGAAAGATCTTGAACATTGTGACGGATGCCTTTTTCGCTTTGCGCTCTCAGACCGGGGAAGATACCGTCGCCACACTCACTCGGACGATTCTTCCGCGGAGTCCTTGCCTTTTTCGTTCTTTTTCGGCTTCTTGATAACTGGCTTTGCAGGTTCCAGTTTCGCAGGTTCCAGTTTCGCAGGTTCCAGTTTCGCAGGTTCCAGTTTCGCAG
>SXIK01000130.1 GCA_005772855.1 Planctomycetia bacterium
CCCCGGGTTCATTCTTCATTTCACGACTGCCCGCGCATCGGAGCTCACGCGCAGGTAAACGGCAGCCTCCCCCAGCGGCACGTCAGCTTCGATCCATGCGGGGCCTCGCCGGGGCGGAGAAGCGCTCCAGTCTTCGCCGCGGGGTCGCCAGTCGCCCGGCGGAAGCCACACCTTTCGGCGCAGACTTCCCTGCGTGAGAATTGGCGCCACCAGAGTGTCGGTCCCCAAGAGCCAGGCATCTCGGACTCGCCAGGCATCCAACTCGCCGGGAAACTCGACAAGGACGGGGCCCAGGCGTGACTCGCCCCGGAGTGCAAGGCTGCTGATCACGGTCTTCACTCGAGACCCCAGCTCGCCCTCCGTCCCAGCCTCGGTGGGAAGGATCGAACGTACTCCCGCTTCCGAGAGCGAATCTGCCAGCGTCATCTCCACCGCAGCGCGCAACGAGGCCCAGTCCCTCACCTGGATGGGTGCAAGATCCGCCGAAGCACCCTTTCCGATTCTGGGGACCACCCGTTCTCTTCGCTGGAGCGCCTCCTTCGGAGCCGCTGGCCAAAGCTCAACTGCGAGCCTGGCCCCCCACGCTTCCAGCCGGAACGAGTCCGGATCGGGCGCGTAAGCCTCCAGGCTTGAGCCTTCAGTGCCCGAGAGCCAGAGGGCATAACCCCTGGAGGACAGGATCAGCTTCGGCGAGCCCGAGACAACGAAGAGCTCCTCGTCGACCGATGGCACAATGTCGTCGCGAATCGCACCGGCACCGGGCATCTCCACGACCCATCTCGCAAAGGGATCCGCCCCGGTGCTCCCCTGCGTGATCTCAACAGTCGCCAGGCCGCTTCCTGCGACCTCGAGTTGCACCGTAACTCTGTCGCCCCCCTTGCGATCGATGCCCCTGGCAGCTCCCGCCACCAGCCAGCGGCCCGCCTTGAAGACCCTCACCGAGGACTCGCTCCGCCGATACCGCTCGGCATGGACCAGCTTTTCTTCCCGAAGCCACGATAGCCGGAAGGGATCCCGGGCCACAAGCAAGGTCCATTGCCCCATTTCAAAAGTCTCGACCGGCGGCAATTCGTCCGCTCTCACACCTCCTGCGGTTCCAGAGTGGCAGAAAGCCAGCGCAAGAACAACCACCCAGCCGCCGGCCACAGGCCGCTTGAAACATTTACACGGTGGGTTTTCAGCGCAGGGTTTTCGGGTGGTAAGCACGATGACCTCTGAGTAAACTCCGAAGTTTCTCACAAGGCAATAGCGGCTCAGGAAACACGCAAAGTGCAGCTCAAAGAGAGTTCTCGAAGACTCCAGCCTGAATCACCGGGCAGCACTGAAGGCCGAATCGAGAGCGCCATCGAAGCGACCACCCAGTGGCTTCTCTCCCGTTTCAAGCGCACCAGCGAGGGGGGCTACTGGCTTGGCGAGCTGGAGGCGGACTCCACCCTGGAGTCGGACTACATCTTCTTCCTCTACTTTCTCGGCGCACAGAAAAACCGGGAGAAGATCCGCAAGCTCTCCCTCACGATCCTCGAGACGCAACTCCCCGACGGCGCCTGGAACATCCACGAGGGCGGGCCCGGCGAAATCAGCGCCTCGGTGAAGGCTTACTTCGCGCTTCGCCTGGCCGGCTACAGCGCCGAGGAGCCCTTCATGCTCCATGCCCGGGATGCCGTCCTGCGTCTGGGAGGTGCCGAGCGCGTCAACAGTTTCACGAAGATCTACCTCTCGTTCTTCAGCCAACTGGATTGGGACAAGATACCGGCAATCCCGCCCGAGGTGATCCTCCTGCCGCGATTCTTCTACTTCAACATCTACGAGATCAGCTACTGGTCGAGAGCCATTCTGATTCCGCTCTCGATTCTTTACGCGAAAAAGCCGCACCGCTTCGTCAAGACCGACGTCACGCTCCACGAGCTCTTCACCAGCCACCACGCCACAGGGTCGAGCACCCCCAAAAAGCTGCCCCGGCAGGAGAAGTCGAGAAACACTGGCCTCGTGAGCTGGCGCAACTTCTTCCTCGTGGCCGACCGCTTCCTGAAGCTTCTTGAAAAAGCCCCCGTCAAGCCTCTGCGGAGCATCGCGCTCAGAAGGGCCGTGGAGTGGATGGTTGCGCGCTCACGGCACTCCGACGGGCTCGGAGCGATCTTCCCGTCGATGGTGAACTGCGTCATGGCCCTGCGTTGCCTCGGTCACGACGAGACCCATCCCGTGGTCCGCGGCACGGTGGAAAAGCTCGCGGACCTGGAGTTGGAGGAGGACGGAAAGATCCGCCTCCAGCCCTGCCTGAGCCCGGTGTGGGACACCGTGCTCGCCGTCAACGCGCTCCGGGAGGCGGGGCTCCCGAAGGAGACACCCGAACTGGCCGAGGCCGGCCGCTGGATCCTCTCGAAGGAAGTACGCCAACCCGGCGACTGGGAAATCCGCAAACGTGGCGTCCCGGCAAGCGGCTGGTATTTCCAGTTCGCCAACGAGTTCTACCCTGACATCGACGACACCGCCGCCGTGTTGCTGGCCCTCGACCGTCTGGACCCCGCCCGGGTGCCGGGTCTGGAAGATTCGATGAGCCGAGGACTGAACTGGATCCTTTCCCTCCAGTGCGCTCACGGAGGCTGGGCTGCCTTTGACGCCGACGTCGAGCGCGAGCCGCTCACGCACGTGCCCTACGCCGATCACAACGCGATGCTCGATCCCGCTTGCCCGGACATCACCGGGCGCGTGCTGGAGTCAATCTGCCGGTTTCCATCGGTCCGCGGCCAGCCGCGGGTCGAAAATGCGGTCCGGAAGTCCGTCGAATTCCTCAAGGCAAGGCAGGAGAAGGATGGCTCCTGGTACGGGCGCTGGGGAGTCAACTACATCTACGGCACCTGGCAAACGCTCAAGGGCCTGATCGCGGCCGGCGAAAACCCTCAAGCCCCTTACCTGCGGAACGCGGTGGCCTGGCTGAAGAGCGTTCAGCACGCAGACGGCGGCTGGGGAGAGAGCTGCGCGACTTACCCCGACCCATCGCTCAAGGGCAAGGGCCCGAGCACGGCTTCGCAAACCGCATGGGCCGTGATGGGCCTTTGCGCGACCGGCGAGGTGGAGTCGGAGGCCGTGAACCGGGGGATCGACTTCCTCCTCAAGACGCAGGAGCGTGACGGATCCTGGAGGGAGGAGGAGTGGACCGGCACGGGCTTCCCCGAGGTTTTTTACCTCAAGTACCATTACTACCGGATCTACTTTCCCCTCTTCGCGCTCGGGTACTACAAGAACCTGCGCGCCGGCGTACAGCCGCCACGCGGCCACCTCCGCGTGAGCTTGCCCGAGAGCGGATCCCGGCCGGCGCGGCGATGGGGCCTCTTCGGCACGAGCCGCTCATGAACACTTGAGATGACCGCCGGAGAGAATATCTCACGGAAGCGAGTCGCAGTGCTCGTGGCCCTTCGAGAGGAGCAGCGCGCGATCCAGCCGGCATTGCGCTCGCTCGCAATCGAGGTCGTGCGAACCGGGATTGGGCGAGCGAACGCCTTCGCGAGGGCATTCGAGATGCTCGGTCGCGTTCAGCCCGACATCCTCATCGTCTGCGGCTTTGGCGGAGGGTTGAGAGAAGGGCTACGAGCGGGCGACGTGCTCGTGGCGGAGGAGGTCATCGAGGCGGGCATGTCAAGTCGAAGCTGGTTCGCAACCCCGGAGCTACTCGCCACTGCACGGGGGGTGTTCCAACGGCTTCAACTCACGGGAGGAATGGGCCACTTCGGGCGACTCGCCACCGTGGCGCAGGTGCTCGGTACGGCGAACGACAAGCGTCGTGCGTTCGAGGAGCTCCAGTGCGACCTGGTCGACATGGAATCAGCCGGAGTGCTGGAGGCGACGGCGGCGCGCTCGGTGCCCGTCCTGTGCGTCCGCGCCGTGCTCGACGAGTATGACTTCGAGCTGCCCTTTGACTTCGGCAAGATTCTCACTCCGGAGGGACGCCCGCGGATCCTGAAGGCCGTGAGCGCCGTGGCCGCCAACCCGGCGGGCCTCGCGAAGATTCTGCCGCTTCGGGAGCGGGCGTTGAAAGCCGCACGGAGCCTGAGGGAGTTTGTTCCACTCCTCGTGAAGGAGCTCCTGTGAGCCACGAGGGTCTGCTGGCGCTCAAGGTGTGTCCGCTGCGGACGCGGGCCTTGCGGCGTGCGGTGATGGCGCCAGACCTGGAGCGCTATTTATCCATGCGGAAGGTGGATTTTGCCATGACCGATCAGCTCGAGGCTCTCCAGGTACGCGTGCGGCGCGGAGTGGAAGTATTGGAGGGTCGTATCGTTCGTGGGATTGAGACATCGCGGCGGCTCTTGATCACCTGGTCAGTGACGGCGGGAGTGCTCCTTGGGGCGGTGGTCTGCTCGATCCACGTGCCGGCGTTCGCCGCCGCCCTCACGATTTGCTGCGTGCTGTCAATGGTGCCGCTCGGGCGCGTGATCCAGGACGCGTTTCAGCTTCGTACGCTGAAGGGAAGATACGCTGGCTTCGTCGAGCTGGCACGGACAAGGGAACAGCTCGTGGATTTCGCGGAGAGCGCGCTCAGGGAAGCGAGGGAGTTGGGAGCAGCGGCTACTTCCCCTGCAGATCCGTCAGCAGCGCGGTTGCCTTGATCAGCCACGCGTGGTGCTCGGCGGAGCGGTCCCTGGGCTTGGGGGAGGTTATGACTTTCTCGAGCTCCGCCATCGCCAGCTCCGTCTTCTGCTCGCTCGCCAGCGCGGTCGCATACGCGAGGTGGTTCTCGCCGTAGTCCGGGCAAAGTTCCGCCGCACGTTTCAAGTGCCACAGACCCTTCTCCAGCGTACCGACCGCGTGAAGAGGATACTCAGAGCTCTTGACGTACAGATCACCGAGGAAACGGTGCGGACCACACTGGTCTAGTTTTTCGTTCAGGGATTCGACGAGCTTCATCTCGTCGCGCATGTGCTCAAGAAAAGCACGAGATGGATCCCCGGAGATTTCTGCCTGTGCGCCCAGGCAAAGCGCGTAATAATAGTGGGACTCGGGCTGTATATCCGAGCCGGTGCGTCGGGTTGCCTCGCGGCCGATCTTCCTCCCCTTCATCGCATACTCGAGCCGACGAGCCTTGGAGTCATCGTTCAGAGCAATCCAGACACATGCCCGGGCGCCGCGCCAGAGTGCGGCGTAGTTGTTTCGCTCCGAGATCGATTTGAGGCAGATCTCGTAGGAGGCCAGGACCTTTCCGTAGGAACGCGGCTCCGCGAATAACTGGTCCGCCTCCTTCATTCGATCCTCGAGGGCCTGCGGGGTGAGGTCCTGAGGGTCATACTTGAAGTTGTGCGGATCGGCGACCTGATCCATGTCGATAACATCGAAGTCGTCCGGGTTGAAGCCGCGACATCCTCCGAACGTCAGGGTCAGGACGACGAGCGCACCCAGGCCAAGTACCCGATGGGCAACCAAAGACTCACTTCTTCTCATGATCCGCATATTTTCTCTCCAGCTCCTTGAGCCAGTCCTTCTGGATCTCTCCGAACTTCTCGGCACCCATGGTCTCAAGCAGCTTCTTGCCCTTGAGATCTCGAGAAAGGTCCGAAAAAACTCCCTTCACCTGTTCCATGGCCTTCACTCGAAGGCTCTCCACGCTATATTCTGAGGCCTTCTGGGCTTCCAGAGCCTTCTTGCCTTGAACCACCGTATCGTTTCGTGACGCCTCCAGCGGGCTCCCGGGCTCTGGGCGAAAAGCCACGAGAAAGGCGGGAGGATAGTAGTCACTTTCCGCCACTTTCTCAAGACGTTTCGTCTGATAAAGTGGCGCAAAGGCTCTGTACTCCCGGCCCGTGAGGAGCACGGCCGCGAGTTTCTTCCGGTCAACGAGGTCCCGCAGGGCACGGGAAGTGCTAAAGACGGGCTTCGAGTCCCAGCTATCAGGTTCCACCGGGCTTGCAAAGACAACCCTGTGGAGGAACGGCAGCTCATGGAGGGGTCCTCCAGCGACGAGTTGACCCTTGAGAGCTTTCAGGTCCTTGACCTCGCCCTCCCGGACCACGAGCACAAAATTATCGGACGGACCCGACTCGAGGAGCGGCTCCAAACCAAGCTTCTCGCGGTGTTCGAGGTAGAAGCCCACACTCACCACGCCAAAGGCCGGCTTGAGCAAAGCAATGGCGTCAAGCCCCGCCCTGGAATCGTTGTGATATTCGCCCTTTAGACCCGTGAGAGACATCTTCTCTGCGAGGTAAGCGGCCAGTGAGCCCACGAAGGCCTCGGCATCCCGGGTCGAGCCCGGATAACCGGGCTGGACGATTACAAACGCGGAACCGCCCGCAGGCTCGGCCGCAGCCTCCCTGGGGTTGCCTGAACGACCCGGGACAGCCCAGAGCTGACTGACAAGCAGAGCGACGGGTAGTACGTTTCTCGACATGAATTTCTCCCGGTGAAATTGCTTTTCGCGAGGGGAGTATGTTACAGGAGTGAAGCAGTAGAGGCCATCAGGCTCACACTGCGCATGACGAAAGCCGCCCTCGCCACCTTGACTCTCGCCACCTTTGTGGCACACCAGGACTTCTGGCTCTGGACCAGCTCCGAGCCACTCTGGTTTGGATTTCTGCCGCCAGGGCTTGCTTATCACGGCGCGCACACGATCGTTTCAAGCCTTCTTCTCTGGCTCTTCTCGGTGCTCGCGTGGCCCTCGCACCTCGAGGAGTCGGGGAGTTGATCGAAGCGTCCTTCGTCTTTGCCTACCTTGGGTTCGTGCTCTACATCGGCATCTTCGCCTTCCGGCGTGGTTCACGAACAGGCGAGGACTACTTCCTCGCCAACCGTTCGCTCGGATCGGTCGTGTTCCTGCTTTCGCTCTTCGGCACGAACATGACCAGCGTGTCGATCCTGGGCTCCTCGCAGCAGGCGTTCAGCCAGGGCATCGGCGTTTACGGGCTCATGGCGTCGTCGTCGGCGCTCGTGATTCCAGTGACGATTTTCCTCGTGGGCACGCGTATCTGGGCCTTCGGTCGGCGATTCGGCCACAAGACACCCGTCCAACTCTTCCGCGATCGCTGGGAGGCTGGCGCGATCGGCACAGTGATCTTCGCCGCGCAGGCGTGCCTGCTGGTGCCCTACATCGTGGTGGGGGTAAAGGGAGGCGGCACCACCCTGAATGCGATCTCTGGCGGGGCTGTGCCCGAGTGGCTCGGCGGTGCTGTTGTCGCGATTGTCGTGATGGGCTACGTCTTCTTCGGTGGGATGCGCGGAACGGCGTGGGTCAACGCGTTTCAAACAACCCTGTTCCTTGGTTTCGGCTTGGTCGCTGTGTTCGTGATAAGTCATGGCCTCGGAGGGTTTTCAAACGTGGTCGAGCGAATGCTGGCTGACCCCGTCCTCAAGCCGCTTCTCTCGCGCGAGAAGATGAGCCCCTATGTCTTCTTCAGCTTCATGTTCATCCCCCTGAGCGCAATCGCCTTCCCCCACATCTGCATCTTTTGCCTCACCGCCAGGCGAATGGAGAGCTTCAAGAAAACGGTGATCTTCTACCCGCTTTGCATCCTGGCGATCTGGCTCCCGTGCGTTTTCCTGGGCACGGTGGCGGCGAGCGATGCCGCAATCCAGGCCGCGGTCCGAGGGGGATCGGGCGATCAGGTGATTCTCCTCCTCCTCAAGCAGCACGCGCCGCACTGGCTCGCCGGAATCCTCGGGGCCGGCATCATGGCCGCCGTCATGGCTACCGATTCTCAAATCCTCGCCCTCTCGACCATGTTCACGGAGGATGTCTTCGCTTACCACGGAGGGAAGGCGGCCTTCGGCGAGCGCGCGCAGGTGCTCACCGGCCGGCTCTTTGTGGTCGTGGTCACGATCGTGGCCTACGCGATTGCCATGTCGACGAGGCAGCAAATCTTTGAAATTGCAGTGAAGTACGCCTTCACGGGCTACGCAGCCCTCTCGCCGCTCACCTGGGCCGCCGTATTCTGGCGACGCAGCACCAAGGCAGGCGCGCTCGCCTGCGTGATGGTGGTCGCTGCGGGGCTGATCACGGTGGCGATTCTCGAGAGCGTCTACCCATCGCCCGGAGCGATCTGGACACTGGGCGAGGGGCCAGCGGCATTCCCAGTCCTCAAACGCGTCTCAACGGGCATCGTCTTTTACGAGGGCATCTTGCCCGTTGTGCCGCTCACAGTCGTTTCTACCCTTGCAATGCTCCTCGTTTCGCTCATGACGCGCCCCCCCTCCGGGAGCACCCTGAGGCGCTACTTTGAAATTGGAGCGCACGACAAGCCCCCGCATCAAGGCACCCACGCATGAATCGAAAAAGTATCCTTTTTACTGTCCTGGGCGGATTCTTCCTCACAAACGCCCTCGTGGCGGAGCTGATCGGTGGGAAGATCATTATCTGCGTCGGCGACGAGAGCACACGCTTCGGACCGCTGGGGCCCTTCGCAATGTCCGTCGGGATCTTCCCGTGGCCAGTTGTCTTTCTCACAACGGACATCATCAATGAATACTTCGGCCGGCGAGGCGTTCGCCGGCTTACCTGGCTCGCTATCGGCATGATCAGCTACGCGTTCGTGGTCCTCGCCCTCACTCGCATTCCCGATTCTGCTTCGTTCTCGGGAATCGACAACGCGGCTTACGACAAGGTTTTTGGCCAGAGCCAGTGGATCATCGTTGCCTCGCTCCTGGCATTCGCGGTTTCGCAACTCATCGACGTCACCATTTTTCATCTCTTTCGCCGCCGTACCGGCAAGACCCTGCTCTGGCTGCGATCCACAGGGTCCACGGCCATCTCTCAGCTCATCGACAGCGTGATCGTTCTCTACATTGGCCTCGCAATCCCCAACCACTGGACGTTTGCGCAGTTCGCTGGCACCGCCGCGACCAACTACACGGTGAAGCTGATCATCGCCGTGGGGTTAACCCCGCTCATCTATCTGGGCCATTGGGGCGTCGAGCGCTTCCTCGGAAAAGATCTGGCCGAGGAAATCGCGGAGAAGGCGGCGCGGGACTCGGAGGGAGATCCGCTCGCCATCACCGAGTCCTGATAGCCTGCGCTCCCCGTCTCGCCTGGGCCCTGGCTTTCAAGACCTCGACCACGATCGGCAGCACCGAAAGCACGACGATGCCGATCTCGACCCACAGGAAGTTCTTCTGCACCATCTCGCTGTTCCCGATTGCATAACCGGCGACGAGGAAGATCACCACCCAGGCAAACCCACCCACCACGTTGAAGAGCGCGAACCGCCCATACTGCATTTTCCCGATACCCGCCACGAATGGCGCGAAGGTGCGCACGATGGGAACAAAGCGGGCGAGAATGATCGTCTTGCCGCCATACTTCTCGTAGAAGCGTTGCGTTCGATCCAGGTGCTCCCGCTTGAAGAGCCGAGACTTGTCCTTCGAGAAGATCCTGGGACCAATCTTGAGCCCGATGGAGTAATTGACGGCGTCGCCAACGACCGCCGCAACCCACAGCACGATGCCCACCAGCACGAGGTCAATCGGCGAGCCCGGCGAGGCGGCCAACGCCCCCACGGCGAAGAGGAGTGAATCGCCGGGCAAGAACGGCGTAACGACGAGGCCCGTCTCGGCAAAGATGATTGCAAAGAGGAGCACGTAGAGCCACGGGCCCATCTGATCCGCGGCCTGGTTCAGGTGGTGATTCAAGTGGAGGAAGAAGTCGATGATCTGACTCATGATGGCTGCGCCTTCCTTCGGCGGCGCGATTCAAAAATTTCGAGGAGTGCTGGCAAGGCGACGACGGCGGCGACCAGGGTTGTTGCGCAGCCCAGCGCGGTGACAAGACCGAGGCTTGCGATCCCTCGGTGGTGCGCAAGCGCCATCGCCCCGAAGCCGACGATCGTCGTGAGCGAGGACAGCAACACGGCCGATCCGGTCGTCCGGCCGACGTCAGCCGCCGAGCCGGTCTCTCGAAAGCGGTGGATCACATGGATGCCTCCATCAACGCCATAACCCACGAGGATCGGGAAGCAGAAAAAATTGGCGAGGTTAAAGCTTAGGCCGAGGATCGGCATCAGCTCGAGCATCCACAGGAGCCCGAGCGCGAGAGGCGCCATGGCCAGGACGGTTTCCTTCAGATTTCGAAACTCGAGCAGAATCAGGACAGCGACAAGGATCAAGGAATAAAGAGCCGCCAGGAGGAACCCGTCGCGCATCAGAATGGTGGACTCGTAGACCTGGATGGGCGTCCCGGTCACGTCAGGATCCACCCCGCGCACGGCCTCCACGAACTCCTTCATGCTCTTCTCTTCCCAGATGTTCTTGAGCGGATAGGCATAGACCAGAAACTTGGTTTCATCGTCGGAGACAAGGCGGTGACGAATTTGCTTCGGAATTTTCCCGAGTGCGATATCTGGAGGATCCAGCAACCTGAGCAGTCGTTCCTTGAGGCCGCGCAGCTCTCGAAGCCACCGGCCCTGGTAATCCGCAAGACCTTTCTCCACCATCGTTTCTCGCTTCACGACGAGGTCATGGATCGTCGAGGTACGCTCGATGAGGCCATCGAGTGCCTTCACCGCCTCGGCGTCCGTCAATCCGCCGCGGGATGCGGCCAGGTTCTGGAGTCGCTCGAGACCCTCCAGGAGACGTTCGAGCGAGGAAGTCAACGTCCCGGAATCGTAGGGAGCCGACTTCTCGCTCAACCGTAGGGTCGCGACGAACTCGCGGAGCGGCTGCAAGACAGCCTTCTTTACCCCCGGATCCCGGGGGATGAAGTCGCGAATGCTCTCGACGGCCCCAACAATCCCTGCCTCGCGCGCGACGTCAAGCCTTGCGAGGGTCTCGTCCACCTTTGCGAAGCTTTCGACGATAAACGCCCCAAACCAGGTAGATCGTTCCGTCTCGTTGAGGATCTTGAGCTCGTAGTCGACCGACTCGAGGTCGGTAGCTTGAAGTTCGAGGAGGTTCCAGTTGTACGGGACCCCCTTGAAGTAAAAAAAGCCCATGACCGTGAGCACACCCAGGGACCCGAGCACTGTCCTGGGTCGCCGAGAGGCCAGGGCAAGGGCCGGGACCGTCACGAGCCTCGGAGGGTGAAGCACTCGACGCTTGCGGATTCGTCTGTCCGTCACGGCAATGAGCGCAGGAAAGAGCACGAGCATGACCGCCAAACAGACGATGAGCCCCACACCCGCTACAAATCCGAGCTCCTGCAAACCTTTGAAGTGGACGAAGAGTGTCGAGAAAAAAGCCGCCGCTGTCGTGATACCGCCCGTCCAGATGCCAAGACCGGTCGTCAGCAGAGTGCCACGGATCGATCCGTCGATGTCGTCCGTGGAAAGCAACTCCTCCTGGTACCTGGCAAGAAAGTGAATCCCAAAGTCGATCCCGAGGCCCACGAGCATCGCCGCGAACACTATCGATAGCAGCGTCAGGTACCCAATCGTCAGCGTGACGATGCCAAACGTAATCACGATCGCCGCGGCCAGCGCCAGACAGGCGAGGAATGGCCGTCGCAGGCGCCGAAAAGTGGCAACGAAGAGAAGCAGCACCACGAGGAAGGCGGCAATCGTCGAGACCGTCATGTCCCGATTCGTGGTGCGCATTTCGTCGGCTTGAAGCACGGGCCGACCCGTGAGACCAAGCTTCACCCCTCCAGGCCGCGCGTCCTTGAACTTCAGTCGCACACACTCGATGGCCTTGCGGATCTCCTCCAGGGGCCGGCTAATGACCTCCAGCGTCTGGAAATCCTTCGTGGCCATCACCTCCACGAAGGCGAGCTTCAAGTTCTCGCTGAAGAGGTAACCCCGGCGCCGCGGGTCAATTTCGGAGCCCAGCGCGACGGACACAGCCTGCACTTCAAGTGCCGCGGGCGCTCCCCCTTTGGCCGCGGTCTCGATCGATTCGAGGGTTGAGCCAAGCACCCGGAAGCCCGTTGTTGCGAAACTATTATTGGCCCCGGAAAGCGGTGAGCTCAAGTGCGCGCTGAAGACATCGAGCAGGCTCGCAAGGCTGTCCACCCGCTCGAGCCCCCGGAGAAACTTGGCGTTCTCGATCGCAGCCTTCGCCATGGCGCGCAGCTCATCTTCCGGACTCAGGAGAAGAACACTGTCCGCGAAGCTATCCAGTGGAATCCTGTGATGCACCTCCTCGACGTACTCTTTCAGCTTTCCAAGCTCCTCCGCCAACGCCTCCGATACACGCATGGCCAGCCCTGGATCGCCCTCAACCTCGACCACGACGTAGAGATACTCAAGGTCTCCAAACTCCTTGAGGAAGGAGAGGTACCTCTGGTTGTAGGGAAGATCCTCCGAGACCAGATCATTCTGGTCCGTCTTCATCTGGAGGCCAGTGAACGTCAGCACGACCGAAGCCAGGGCGGCGACGACAAATCCACAGATGACCCACCAGGGTCTGAGCAGAACCACATCAGCCACGAAGGCAAAAGCCCGCCGAGAAAAAATTGGTTTCGACATGGAGCTACAGCGTTGCACTCGTTCCTTCAATGACGGCGTGCCCGGCCGGGAGCCCACCCACGTAGCCATTCTCGCGAAACCAACGCACCGCACGATCGAGCGCATGCACCACATCGCCCGGCATGAAGCCAAGCTCCCGCCGGGCGCGAGTCGAGTCGAAGTACATGTGCCGCTGAGCCATGCGAGCGGCCTCCCAGGGAATCAAAGGACTCTTGCGCGACAGCATCGTCCAACCAGATGACAGAGCCGCCAGCGGCAGGAGAAGTCTCCGTGGCACGCAAAAGCGCGGTGGCTCGAGCCCGGTGAGGCTCGACAGCGTCTCGAGAAGCCGCTTCAGGGTGTAGTTCTCGGCGCCAAGGATGTAGCGCCTTCCCGTCTCGCCCCGCTCTGCGGCAAGGACATGCCCCACCGCGACATCCTCCACAGACACGAGATTGAGGCCCGTGTTCGTGTAGGCGGCCATCCGCCGGCGCAGAAAGTCGACGATCACCCTGCCGGTGGGCGTGGGTTTCACATCATGAGGACCCACGGGAGTCGAGGGATTGACGATGACGATCGGCAACCCCTTCTGGGCAAGGTCGCGAGCGCACGCCTCGGCGAGCCACTTCGAACGCTTGTAATGTCCGCGGATGTCGCGAAGCTCCGCGAGGTGCGATTCATCGACGGGCGCCCCGTCCCTGGACGCCTTGAGGACGCCCACCGTGCTCGTGTAGACGATACGCTCGACGCCGGCATCACCAGCGGCCTCCAGGAGGTTACGGGTGCCATCGACGTTGTCCTTGTAGATTTCTTCGGGTCTTGGATTCCAGAGAGAGTAGCACGCCGCCAGGTGGAAAATCGTGCCACAGCCCTGGACCGCCCGCCGGAGACTCGACTTGTCCCGGAGGTTTCCCTCGACCTGCTCGAAGGGATAAGGGTGGCCTTCAAGGTTGCGGGGGTCCGACGTCGAACGCAAAAGCACGCGGACTTCCCAGCGCCTCTGAAGGAGTTCTCTCAAGACGGCACCCCCTACAAATCCAGTGGCGCCCGTGATAAAGGCCTTCGGCATGGCTGTCTCTCTCCGGTGAAGTTCTCTGTGCGCCCAGAGATGCTGACGCACAGGGGCTGACACTCTACTAACTTTTCCGGTCGTTTTCTAAGGCGTTTTGAGAGAACGCATTTTCCGCCGTGATATCATGCCGGCTATCCATTTCCCCGGAGCACTTTCTCATGCAGTTCAGCTCAATCGAAGAGACCGTAGGCAGGATCAAGGAGGGCGGAGTGGTGATCGTCGTCGACGACGAGGACCGCGAGAACGAGGGTGACTTCATCTGCGCTGCCGAGAAAATGACGCCCGAGCTGGTCAACTTCATGGTCACGCATGGCCGCGGACAATTTTGCGTGACACTCCTGCCCGAGCGGGCCCGGGAGCTAAGCCTCGAACCCGCCGTGGCGCAGAACACGGCGCTCATGCGCACCAGTTACACGGTCACTGTCGATGCACGGACCAACAAGACTGGAATCAGCGCCTCCGAGCGATGCGCGACGGTGCTGGCCGTGGCCGACCCGCGCACGAGGCCCGAGGATTTGGCTCGCCCGGGCCACGTGCAGCCCATCGTGGCCCAGGACGGTGGAGTACTGAGAAGAGCTGGCCACACGGAGGCGTCCGTCGACCTCACTCGACTGGCAGGGCTACGTCCTGTTGCCGTCCTGATCGAGATTCTGGATGACAACGGAGAAATGGCGCGCAGGGAGCGCCTCTTCGAGATCGCCCAGAAGCACAAGATGCCCTTCACGAGCATCGCAGAGCTCATCCGACATCGCCGACGCCACGAGAAGCTAGTTTTCCGGGTCTCGCCGCCGGTGGACTTCCCCACCAAGCTCGGCCGGTTCAAACTCTACGGCTACAAGGTGCACCACGAAACCCAGGAGCCATTTGCGCTCGTGATAGGGGATCTAACCACGAGCGAGGCGCCGCTCGTCCGCATGCACTCGTCGTGCTTCACGGGCGACGTGCTGAACAGTCTGCGGTGCGACTGCGGCGACCAGCTCGCCAAGGCCATCGAGCGGATTGCGGCCGAGGGCGCCGGGGCTCTTGTTTATCTCCCGCAGGAAGGCCGGGGGATCGGCCTGCTGGAGAAGATCAAGGCCTATGCACTCCAGGACACCGGAATGGACACCGTGGAGGCAAACAACATCCTCGGCTACCGAGCTGACATGCGAGACTACGGCGTGGGAATCCAGATCTTGAAGGACCTGGGTCTCACGAAAGTGCGCCTTCTGACGAACAACCCCAAGAAGATCGAGTCCTTCATCACCTACGCCTATGACCTCAAGGTGGTCGACCAGGTGCCGCTGTGGATCGACCCCAACGAGCACAGCGAGCAATACTTGCGCACCAAACGTGACAAGATGGGGCACATCCTTCCGCCGGACGCGGCAGAGCAGGGCTAA